>JANQLQ010000335.1 GCA_028280565.1 Fulvivirga sp. | reverse complement strand
GAATAGTGTCGACTTGTTCACCCCTGCGATAGATCAACAAGTAACCAGCGTAAGATCATTTCTAAACGAAAGGTGCTTCGCGATCTGTTTAGACCCGGGTACTACATTATTGTTTAAAATGCACGGTAACCGGTCTAACGTGATCCTGTTCCACGCCGAGCAAAAACAGCTTTTTAAAAGCAGTCTTAAAAACGACAAAAACATTGACATAAACCATCTTGATCGCACGCTAGACCAGTCATATGAAGCGTTTGAAGTGGCCAACGGTGATTATAAAAAGGTCTTTCCCACGTTTGGACCGGTCATCGCTGGCCTTCTTAAAGAAAATGACTTCGAATACCTTGAGCTCGATGATCAATGGCACCTTATCCATGAAGTATTAAAAAAAGTAGAACAAGAACGGTATTTTATTATTAAGCTTAATAACGACCTGCACTTAAGCTTGATCAACATAGGAGAGGTCTTAGCTGAATTCCGTGATCCCATAGAGGCACTGGATTCTTTTTTTCTCAAAAAGATCTCGACAGATACTTTAGAAGCAGAACGGGGCAGGGCGCTTAGCCAACTCAACCGCGAGATCAAAAAGGCCAATAATTACATCGCGGCATCCTCAAAAAAACTTGCAGAGATCACGGGAGCCATCAGCTATTCACAACTAGCGGATGTCCTAATGGCTAACCTCCATACGGTAGATCATAATGCTACGCAGGTAGTACTCCCAAATTTTTATAACAACAATGAGCCTGTAAAGATCAAGCTAAAAAAGGACCTTTCGCCCCAAAAAAACGCAGAGGTGTACTATAGGAAATCAAAAAACCAGGCACGCGAGGTGGATATGCTCACCCAAAACATTAAACACAAAAAAGAGCACCTGGTCCGGCTGGAACGACAAAAACAAGGACTATTGCAGGCAGAGAACCTTAAAACCGTTCGGGAGATCTACCGGCAACGAAACGATGCAGCGAAAGAAACGGAAATTAAGCCCTTCCGCACACAACATTTTGAAGGTTTTGATATCTGGATCGGTAAAAATGCCAAAAGTAACGATGAAATGCTTAGGAACTACAGCAACAAAGAAGACCTATGGCTCCATGCTAAAGATGTAAGCGGCTCACATGTACTTATTAAACACCGGCCCGGACAGGTCTTTCCCGGTTTCGTGATTGAGCGTGCCGCCGAGCTGGCGGCTTATCATTCCAAACGAAAGCAAGATACCGTCTGTCCAGTTATCTATACCCCACGAAAATTCGTCCGGAAAAGAAAAGGAGACCCGCCCGGCGCGGTGATCGTAGAGCGGGAGAATGTAATTCTGATTAAGCCCAGCCCATAACTACCACTACTTTACCACATTCAATTTGACGGTATTGGTCCTTCCCCTTTCTTGTATAGGCATACTAGCAGTGGTAATGAAAACATCCCCGTCTTTTATGTGCCCTTTGCTCTTCAATATTTCCTCGATATCCGAGAAAGTATCGTCAGTGGATACCTCTTTGTCATAATAGAACCCTCGTACTCCCCAGATCAAGTTCATGGTATTCAAAAGGGGTACATTGCTCGTAAAGATAAAAATATTAGCTTTTGGCCGATGTGAAGCTACCTTAAAAGCCGTATACCCGGACTGTGTCATACCAATGATCGCTTTAGCCTTCGAGGCTTTTGCCAAACGGCAAGCCGCCAGCACAATGGCATCGTTAAGAAACAACGGGTCGTTTTCGTCGGGCAGATCATGTTTAAAATATACATCGGCCTGGCGCTCGACACTTGTGACTGTATTTACCATACTTTTTATAACCTCTACGGGGTACATGCCTGCGGCTGTCTCTGCAGACAGCATAAGGGTATCGGCCCCGTCCATTACCGCATTGGCCACATCATTGGTTTCGGCGCGTGTAGGCCTGGGATTTTCGATCATACTTTCCATCATTTGTGTAGCTATGATCACAGGCTTAGCGGCACGATTGCATTTTCTGACGATCATCTTTTGTGCCATCGGCACCTCCTCCATAAAGATTTCCACACCAAGATCACCCCGGGCCACCATGATCGCATCAGTTTCACTAATGATCTCGTCTATATTTTTAATAGCTTCGGGTTTCTCTATCTTGGCAATGATCTTAGAGACTTTTTTCCTTTCATTTATGATCTTACGGAGCTGGCGTATATCTTCTGCCTCACGAACAAATGAAAGCGCTATCCATTCCACCTCTTTCTCCAAACCAAATTCAAGATCAACTAGGTCTTTTTCTGTCATACACGGTGCAGACACCTTAGTAAACGGGAGGTTTATCCCTTTCCTTGATTTGAGTTTACCACCGTATACTACTTCCGTAACAACTTCTTCACCGTTCTTTTCCTTTACTTTCAATTCAATTTTACCATCATCGATCAAGATCATATCACCTATTGATACGTCATGCGGCAGATTCTTATAGACTGTACTGGCCTTGGATTGATTGCCGATCATTTCTTGGGTGGTGATCGTAAAAATGCTCCCCTTTTTAAGTTTTGTGCCTTTTTCCACCTCTCCTACCCTGATCTTGGGTCCTTGAAGATCCTGCAACAGGCACACATGCGTGCCCAACTCACCGTTTAGCTCCCGCACATATTGTACCACGCTGGCGTGATCCTCATGGGTGCCATGGGAGAAGTTCAACCTGAATATATCCACGCCTGCTTCTATTAGTTCTCTCAGGGTATCCTTATTATTGGATGCCGGGCCTACAGTAGCGATTATCTTTGTTTTATTAAAATGTATGTTTTCCTCCATGATTTAACTTAAAAAATTGTCCTTCGACTTTAGCTTGTTTACTTCGAGGTCGGCAATATATTCAATCCATTTTATTTCCCTTAGCTCTTTTAACATTTCTTCTTTCGAAAACGATTGCAAGATCCCGGACAATTTCAATATGTAATCAAAGTGGATCAGTTCCGGGAGCAGGTAGGCTTGGCCCGGCCCCAGGCACTGGTTTTTGAAAAAGTCGATCTCGCCACGTTCTTCCTGGAAAGTATACATCCCAAAGTGATGTTGACCTGCTTTTTGATCTTCTAAAATGTAGTCATCCGACCGGACCAGGTGAAAGTTCAAATGGTTGTTCAAAGCCCATGCCAACTTGTAAAATTTCGTGGACGAGCTTATCCCGAAAAGGGTAAACTCGTACTCAAAATCAATAATGAGCTTTGTCTTTTTCATAGTGTTAAGCCGCTTAAAATTAGGGGGTTATTTTCACTATTTCATGGGCTTAAAGGCTAAATTAGCGCGTTAAATAACTTTATTTAAATTGTTTGGCATTAATGCATTTAATCTATTTCTTTGCAGATATTTTAACTAAATCATAATAAACATGTCTGAAATAGCACAAAAAGTTAAATCTATTATTATCGATAAACTAGGGGTCGAAGAGTCGGAGGTCACTCCCGAGGCTAGCTTCACTAACGATTTGGGCGCCGATTCTTTAGATACTGTTGAGTTGATCATGGAATTCGAAAAAGAATTCAACATCTCCATCCCCGACGATCAGGCTGAAAATATTGCTACCGTAGGACAGGCAATTTCTTACCTAGAAGAAAACGTAAAGTAATCAAGACAACACATCCTTCCTTATTCAAATTTCCTTTATGGCTCTAAAAAGAGTAGTGGTAACGGGCTTAGGCGCGCTTACACCTTTAGGCAATACCGCTCCTGAATTTTGGCAGGGGTTAAAAAATGGTGTAAGTGGTGCGGCGCCAATCACCCGGTTCGATCCCGAAAAATTCAGAACACGATTCGCATGCGAGGTAAAAAACTTCGACGCAATGGACCATTTTGATCGCAAAGAGATGAGAAAGATGGATCCCTTCACCCAGTATGCTCTCGTAGTTGCGGAAGAAGCCATGAAAGATTCAGCTCTTGACTTGGAGAAAGTGGACTTGGATAAGGCAGGGGTTATATGGGGCTCCGGTATAGGGGGCCTAAAAACCTTCCAGGATGAAGTGAGGAGTTACGCTCAGAATGACAACACACCGAGGTTTAACCCTTTCTTCATTCCCAAAATGATTGCTGACATCAGTTCAGGATATATCTCAATCAAATATGGATTCAGGGGGCCTAACTTTGTCACGGTATCTGCATGTGCATCAGCCACTAACGCAATCATTGACGCCTTAAACTATATCCGTCTCGGACACATGGAGGTCGCGATCTGTGGGGGTAGTGAAGCTGCCGTAACAGAAGCGGGTATAGGTGGCTTTAACGCCATGAAAGCGCTTTCCGAGAGAAATGATTCTCCTGCCACAGCCTCTAGGCCTTTCGATAAAGATCGAGATGGGTTTGTACTTGGCGAAGGGGCCGCTGCCTTAATCTTAGAGGAGTACGAACATGCCATGGCGCGTGGTGCTACGATTTATGCCGAGCTAGTCGGAGGAGGGATGTCAGCAGATGCGCATCATATCACGGCCCCCCACCCTGACGGTATGGGAGCCACCAGTGTTATGACGAATGCCCTATCGGATGCCAAAATGAAGCCCGAAGAAGTAGATTATATCAATGTGCATGGTACATCCACACCGCTGGGGGATGTCAGTGAAACCTTGGCGATCAAAAGGGTGTTCAATGACCATGCTTATCACCTCAATATTAGCTCTACAAAGTCTATGACAGGACACCTGCTTGGGGCCGCCGGGGCTATAGAAGCCGCAGCCTGCCTTATGGCGCTGACTCATAATACGGTGCCTCCTACCATCAATCACTTTACAGACGATGACCAGCTCGACAACAAGCTCAATTTTACGTTCAATAAAGCGCAAGAAAGGGAATTACGAGTGGCATTGAGTAACACATTTGGTTTTGGAGGGCATAACACATCGATTATCTTCAAAAAACTAGACCAATAGCATAGTGTATCGTGCTGCAAAGCGCTTCCTGAACACTTTTACCAAAAAATCAGAAAAGGACAGGAAGCTTATTGCGGCAATAGAAACCATTGTAGGCAGCAAGCCTGCCAATCTATCGCTCTACCGGCTGGCCACAAAACATGCCTCCATCGCCAAAAAGAACAACAAAGGGATCAGGGAATCCAATGAACGACTTGAATACCTGGGCGATGCCGTATTGGGCGCAGCGGTAGCCGATTACCTCTTCAGGAAATTCCCTTATAAAGAAGAGGGTTTTCTTACCGAGATCCGTTCGCGCCTGGTCAACCGGGAATCGCTCAATACCCTCGGCAAAAAACTTGGTTTAGAAACGGTCATAGAGTATGACCAAACCAATAAAACAAAATTGTCTCATAAGTCACTTTACGGGGATACCCTAGAGGCAATAGTGGGTGCTGTTTATCTCGATAAAGGCTACCAATCGTGTAAACGTTTCATTTGGAAAAAGTTGATCATCCCATATTTCAACCTGGACGAGATCGTACTCTCTAACCCCAATTACAAAAGTAAGATCATAGAATGGGCACAAAAGGAAAGCAAAGAAGTAAAGTTTGATATCATAGACATCAAAAGTCAAAATCATTATAAAGAATTCACCGTCCTCGTATATATCGATGACGAACCTTTTGGCACAGGACATGGTTTCAACAAGAAAAAAGCAGAGCAAGACGCCGCCCAAAAAACTTGCGAGCTATTGAACTTAATTTAATTATACGGATATTCGCCGTTGAAAAGTAATGCCGTGTCGAAATTAAAACTAGCAGGTGCATCTTTGAATCAAACACCTCTTGATTGGGAAAACAATCTTAAGAATATCAAAGAGGCGATTGAGGAAGCGAGGTCGGAGCAGGTGGATATTCTCTGTTTACCAGAACTTTGTTTAACCGGTTATGGCTGCGAAGATCTTTTCTTGGGAAATTGGATCTACGAAAGGTCTGCCTCATTGCTCCCGCAAGTCGTTGAATGGTGCCAAGGGATCACAGTAGCACTGGGGCTTCCCTTGCAGCACGATCAGCAATTTTTCAACTGCACGGCACTTATTGCAGACCAGCAGATCTTAGGGGTTTACGCCAAGCAAAATATGGCGCGTGATGGGGTGCATTACGAACCCCGGTGGTTTATCCCCTGGCCGGTAAATAAGGTAGATACTATCGAGCTCAATGGTGCCAGCTACCCGATCGGTGACATCGTGTTTGAACATAAAGGCATCAAAATAGGCTTCGAAATATGCGAAGATGCCTGGCGGCAAGAGCGGCCGGCTTGCCGATTATTTGAAAAAGGGGTCCAATTGATCATGAACCCGAGCGCCAGCCATTTCGCATTTGGAAAAACGTTTGATCGTGAAAAACTGGTCATCGAAAGCTCAAAGAACTTCCAATGTACCTACGTATACGCTAACTTGCTTGGAAACGAGGCAGGCCGGATGATCTATGACGGCGAAATACTCATCGCCCGTTATGGACAGTTGATCAAAAGAAATCAATGGTTGTCATTTAAAAATATCAACATAATATCCGCAGAGGTTGACTTTGACAACCCGGGAGAGACATATCCCACCCCGGAGGAGCATGTTCGTGACAAGCATCATGAATTTGCCCAAGCTGGTGCATTGGCGCTTTTCGACTACCTGAGGAAAAGCAAAGCCACGGGTTTCGTACTATCACTGAGCGGCGGTGCCGACTCCTCCAGTGTGGCGGTTCTTGTTTCTGAAATGGTACGTCGCGGGGTCCGTGATTTAGGAGTTCATGACTTCATAGAAAAATTAGGGATCAAGGCGGTACAGCAGTTTAAAGGGGCCAACGCTGATGAATCGACTATCAAAAAGATCTTAAATACTGTATTTACCTGTGCCTACCAGGGTACGGTAAACTCCTCGGAAGATACTCTACGATCTGCCGAGTCTTTAGCCCATGAGATCGGCGCTGAATTCCATTGTTGGCAAATTGATGAAGAAGTAAGGTCCTACACGACCAAAATCGAAAACGTCTTAAGCCGTAAACTTTCATGGGAAAAAGATGACATTGCCCTCCAAAATATCCAATCGCGAAGCCGTTCACCGATCATTTGGATGCTGGCAAACATCAAAAATGCCCTGCTGCTTACTACCTCTAACCGTAGCGAGGGAGATGTTGGATATTCTACCATGGACGGTGATACGAGTGGCAGCCTGGCCCCGATAGCCGCAGTGGATAAACATTTCATTCGCCAATGGCTTGTTTGGGCTGAACACACCCTTGGGTATGCGTCCCTGCATCATGTGAATCATCTACTGCCCAGTGCCGAGTTACGACCGTTGGAGAAAGCTCAAACCGACGAAGATGATCTTATGCCCTACGATATTATGGTGGAGATAGAACGGCTGGCCATCAAGGATCACCGGTCCCCACTAGAAGTTTTTCATTTATTGAAAAGTAAGAGCCTTGAATCCGATGACCTATTAAAGGGTCACATTGCAAAATTTTTTAAGCTATGGACCAGGAACCAATGGAAAAGAGAGCGTACGGCTCCTGCGTTTCATATGGATGAGTTCAATGTAGACCCCAGGACCTGGTGCAGATTTCCCATCCTCTCCAGTGGATTTGAAAAAGAATTAAAGGCATTGGAAGCTACTTAAGGAAGGTCATTTTTACTGTTCACTGCTCGTGTTAAGTTAAGCCTCAAATGAGGTGCCGGTTAGAGGGTGAGTAGGTTCGAGGTATTGGAAGGTCCTCGATCTGTCGGCAATAGGCAAAGGGCAGTAAGCTAAAAAATAGAGGGTTGCCGATTGCCCTGTGCCTACTGCTGACTTTAAAAACGGGATGGGCAAAAATAGCTAACCGTTCAATTACACTTAACTTAACACGAGGGGACTCAAGATAAACTTCGGGCTACCAGCGACTAATAAAATACATTCGCGACGGTGTTCTAGCACCCTCCAGTTTGACCTCATTAATTGCAAATTATCAAATCATGAATAGCCTTGGGTAATTTTTTGTTATGGGCTGTCAATTGCGAATTGTTCGTTATGTTTGTTCCATGTCATCTCTTAGCTATATAATTTGGGAGGCCAGTCCCGATATGTTTGTCTTTCCTAGCTGGCTTCCTTTGATCGGGGAACGACCTGTGCGATGGTACGGGCTTCTCTTTGCACTCGGTTTTTTGATCAGCCAACAGGTTATGTTCTATATCCACAAAAAAGAAGGGAAACCTGAAAAGGATGTGGAAACATTGACAGTGTATATGGTCATCGCAACCATTATAGGCGCAAGACTGGGGCACGTATTCTTTTATGAACCGGACAAATATCTTGCAAACCCCATTGACATCTTAAAAATATGGGAGGGAGGGCTCGCCAGTCATGGCGCCGCCTTCGGGATACTCTTTGCCCTATGGCTTTATACCCGTTATGACATCAATAGGAAATTCCAATTCAAACGGATCAAAAGACCTCACCAGAACTGGCTGCAGGTAGTTGACCGTATCGTGATCGTAGTGGCCTTGACAGGCTGCCTGATCCGGTTGGGTAATTTTATGAACTCGGAGATCTATGGTCTTCCTACGCATTCAAATTATGGAGTGGTATTCGCTAAAAACGTGAACGACACTTTTTTGACCCAATCCAGCCCGGTGGAAACATTGGACCTCAAAAACGCCGAAGACCGGGAGATGGAAGGTGGGAAGGTCCCGGTGACTATGGAGATCCAATTTAAGGATCAGCCTGAAATTTTGACCGAACAAAGTTTAAAACGCTACCTTGAAGGCACATTCACTACGCTGCTCAACAGGAGTTATATTAATGGTCATGTTTCTACCACGGGTTCAACACTGGACTATGCTTTAAAACAAAACCCGGACGGCACTTTCCGTGCCACGGTCCAAGTGTTTGGCACACCAAGGCACCCTACGCAGCTTTATGAAGCCTCCACTTCGTTAGCGATTGCGATATTGCTTTTCCTATTGTGGAATAGGATGAAAATCGACACACCGGATGGGTTACTTTTCGGGCTCTTCCTGGTATTGTTATTTGGCTTACGCTTTGTCCATGAGCTCTTCAAAGAAAACCAGGTGGCCTTTGAAGATGACCTCACCTTGAATATGGGGCAGATCCTGAGCATACCGCTTATCCTGGCTGGAATGTTTATTTTCTACCGGGCCGTCACTTTGAAAAAAAGTAAAAGTTAGTAGTCCTATGATATCAAGAGATAACATACGGAAGAGAGTAGAGCCTGTTTCCATAAAACCAGGACTTGGTAATTGAGAGGGATTGTAACACTATGGCGTAGGCAAGAAGATGTTGGGACTCCTATTTTGTTTTTTACTATCCATCCAATTCATCGCTATTTCCTCCTTTGCGGGAGTAGTTCCCCCCGAAAATCATGGGCACAATTCTGACAGCTCTAAGAATCGATATGTAGAGATCGATAATATCTTTATCATTGGCAACAAGGTCACCAAGAACAAGATTATACTTCGTGAAATGGACGTGCGGGTGGGTTCTTTTTATGGATACCTAGACCTGCAAGAGATCCTAGAAGCCGATAAAAACAAGATCCAGAATCTACAGCTCTTCAATACCGTCGAGATCTCGATTTTGGACCTTTCTCCTACAAAAGTAGATATTGTTGTACAGGTAAAGGAGCGCTGGTACACCTTCCCAGCTCCTATATTTGACTTGGTCGATAGAAATTTTAATGATTGGTGGCAGAACAGGAACGGCGACTTAAGCCGGACTAATTATGGAGTACGCCTCTTTCGAAACAATTTCCGCGGACGTAACGAGCGCCTCAGGCTTACTTTGCAATTGGGTTTTACCCGGAACTTTAGCCTTTCTTACCGTATCCCGCAAATTGATAGGGCCCAGCGGCATGGTATCTCGTTCTTATTTGACTATACTGAAAACAAAAGTATCGGTTTCCGTACGGAAGATCATTTCCAGTTGTTCATAGATTCAGAGGACCTGCTTAGGATTGAACGTAGAATGGGCATGGGTTACCGGTTCAGGAACTCTTTTTACACCGTACACAGCTTTGAGCTTACCTTTAATAACAACCAAGTCGGTGATACCATCGCTATTATTAACCCGGAGTACTTTAATGATGGCCAGGACGACCAGCAATACTTTCACTTCGCCTATGGTTTGACGATTGACAAACGTGACTTTAACCCATACCCATTAAAAGGCTTCCGGTTTGATGTGCTTCTTGAAAAATTAGGCCTGGGGATGTTCGGTGACATAGACCAAACAGAATTTAATGCCTCCTTATCTCGCTATTTTGATGTGGGAAAGAAATTCTACCTGTCTAATTACTCCTCTGTATTTGTAAGCACCGCCCGGGACCAAGCTTATGCCAATTTTAATGCGCTGGGGTTTGAAAAAAACCTTATAAGAGGGTACGAACTGTACCTGATAGAAGCTAGCAACTATTACGTAAATAGAACCACCTTTAAACGACGTATTTTTTCCACTAAAGGGAGGATAGGACTGATCCCAATAGAGCAATTCAGGGAATTTCCTTTAGACATCTATGTAAAAACTTATTTTGATGCTGGCTATGCCGAAAACTACCCTAATTACGAGCAGAGCAGCCTGCTTACGAATCGCTTTTTGTTCGGCACAGGCGCGGGTCTTGACATTGTTACGTATTATGACACCGTGTTCAGGTTTGAGTATTCCATCAATCGTGAAAATGAAGCCGGCCTCTTTTTTCATTTGAAGAAAGAGTTTTAAGATCTCTTTGGTAAAGGCGATTAATACCGGACGGGTTTCTTTTTCCCCTTTTTGGTCACGCGGTACCAAGTACCAATCCGTTGTCCGTTTTTGTACTCACCTGTGAACTCTAGCGTCCCTTCCTGTGAGTAGAATTGCCATATCCCAGTTTCCTTTCCCTTTTCATAGGCTCCCTGCTGTAAGATCACCCCAGATTCACCGTAATAGACCCAGCGGCCATGGGGAAGGCCTTCTTCGTAATTCACGTTCCGTTTTAATTGGCCATTATTATGGTAAAAACGCCAGTCCCCTTGGTAAAGGCCATTCACATAACTCCCCTCCTTCTCTATTTGGCCATTAGGATAAAAATGAGTGGCCTTCCCCTCGGGAAGCCCATGTTGCCAGTTTTCAACACCTAGTATATTCCCTCCCGGGTCATAATAAGTAACACTCCCGTGAAGTTCGCCGTGCCGGTAGTTCTCTATACTACTTAATTGGCTGTTGGGATAATAAAAACGCCAAGTCCCTTCCTTTTTCCCACCGGACAAAGCTCCCTCGGCTTTCAAAACGTTACCAGGATAATAGATCTTTGATTGTCCATACGCTAAAACAGGGATCATCATAATCGCCAATAGGGTGTGTTTCAGGTGATTTATTGTACAGGTATACACGGTTGTTTCGTATTGACAAAAATTCCTATATTGCGCAAAACAAAGTTAATTGAAAAACCCCCAATTTCTCTCCATATACCTCTTTGTCCTTACCGTATCAGTTGCGAACGCCCAAAATGGAATAGTTGAGGTGGGTGCTCGGCCGGCTTCTATGGCTTACACTTTAGCCACACTCCATGATGAATGGTCTGTATTCAACAACCCGGGCGCTTTGGGTAAGCAAGAAAGCGTAATGACACTTTTTTCCTATGAAAACCGGTACGGCATAGAAGGGCTTAACAACATAAGTGCCGGGATATTAGCTCCTTTACCGCACGGGGTGGCTTCCCTTGGGGTCTTTCGTTTTGGCGACGACCTGTATAACGAGCAAAACATAGCATTGGGCTATGGAAATACCTTTGGGATCGCCAGTTTGGGAGTTAGGGTCAACTACCGGCAATATACCCTAGAGGGATTTGGTAACCGGGGTATCATCACCTTGGATTTCGGTGGGATTGCCAAAATCAGTGAAGAACTCCATTTTGGCGCCTTTATCCGGAATATTAACCAGGCCCAACTTAGCGATCTCCAAAATGAAAGAGTACCCACTGTACTGAATGCCGGGTGCTCTTATCAGCCAGCGGAAAAAATAGTACTAAATGCCGAGGTAGAAAAAGATATTGATCTTGAGGCTAGTTTTAAATCCGGGATGGAGTATAACTTTTTACCCAAGTTTTCAGCACGTACAGGGATACGTACGAAACCTTTCACTAATTATTATGGTATGGGATTCAAGACCTGGAAAATTACCATCGACTACGCTCTTACCATGGTACAAGTTTTAGGTTCCAGCCACCAGGTCTCATTAGCGTACCGAGTTAGCCGATGAGAATACTATTTTTCTTTGTTAGCTTTTTGGTAGCCGGTGTACCGGCTTTGTGCCAAGAAGATCGCCACCTGGACATTGAAAGGATCATCGAAGAAGTATTCCCACTACAAGAGCAAGATGCCAACTATGAAGAACTTTACGAAGCACTTTTGCTCCATTACAGCCACCCTCTCGACCTCAACACGGCGAGCAGAGAAGAGCTTCGATCGCTGTTTATCTTAACAGAAGCCCAGGTGAGCTCTTTGCTTTCCTACCGTGTAACGTACGGCAAGCTACTCTCTATCTTTGAATTACAAGCCGTCCCTGGCCTAGATCTTCCCACCATCCAGCGATTGCTACCTTTCGTTACGGTGAGGGAGACCCATTTAAGTACCGATAATCGATCTTTGATAAAAAAGATCCTGTCTGAGCCGAACAATTATGTACTGCTACGATATGAGAGGACCTTAGAGGAAAAGAAAGGATTTGCACCCCCGGATAATGATTCTGACAACCGTTATGCAGGTGTGCGAGGCAAATTCTTTGCTCGATTCAGGGTAAGTCATCCGAAAGATTTCAGTTTGGGCATGACCATAGAGCAGGATGAAGGGGAACCTTTTACTTGGGATCGGGAAACTCGCCGATATGGTGCCGATTTTTACAGCTACCACTTCCAACTGCAAAACCGGGGAAGGGTCAAGAACCTGGTCTTAGGGGACTACCAGGTGCAGTTTGGTCAAAGCTTAGTGTTTGGATCTGGATTTAACATCGGGAAAGGCGCAGAAAGTGTCGCCACGGTGCGGAGAACGAACCTCGGGGCCAGGCCTTATACCTCCGTAAGAGAAACCGGGTTTTTCCGGGGTGGCGCTGCCACTATTGAGATAAACAAACACTTGGACATAACAGCAATGTATTCTCGTCTCAAGCAGGATGGGATCCCAAGATCCGACGATGATCCCCGGCGTGGTGAGTATGTTTCCTCGATACAAACCTCCGGCTTGCACCGCACACAAAACGAAATCAATGCCCGGAATACCCTAACCGAAGAAAACATAGGACTTAACCTCACATTTCAAAAAGGAAGCTGGACCACAGGCACCCACGCACTGCATACCCGTTATTCCCTCCCTATCTTTCGCAGACCCATCTTGGCCAATCAATTCGAATTTTCAGGGGGCCATAACCTAGCTTACGGGTTATTTACGAATTATAACTTTCAAAACTTTACCTTCTTTGGTGAAGCTGCCCGGTCTTCCAGTGGTGGGATCGGGGCCGTAGCGGGATTGATAACGGCCCTGGGCAGAAAGCTCGAGGCCGCGCTGGTATTCAGAAACTACGACCGAGACTTTCACAGCTTTTACGACGACGGTTTTGGGGAACAAAGCCGGAACATAAATGAGCAGGGAAACTATTGGGGGTTAAAATATGTGGTGAACCGGAAGATCAGTTTTTCTTGTTACTTCGATTCTTTTGCTTTTGGATGGCTCCGATCTTCAGCCAGTACCCCTTCCACGGGGTATGAATACTTGGTTCGGTTCAACTACAATTGGCATAAAACCAGCCGGTTTTTCTTCCAGTATAGAAGGCAATCAAAATACGAAGACTTGGAGGTGGATGACCACGAAAACCATATAAAAACGCCGGCAGAAGGGATAAAAGATAACTTCATTTTTAACCTGGATCACGAAATATCCCAAAGGGTATCTTTCAAATCACGAATACAATGGAGTGCTTTTAGCCTAGGTCAAAGCAATTCGAGTGGTTTTGCAGCAGCACAAGACCTCAATATTCGCTATAACAAGTGGCGCTTTAGCGGACGAATAGCGTTATTCGATACCGATGACTTTGATAACCGGCAGTACATATTTGAGCGTGATGTACTTTATGCCTTTTCCATTCCCGCCCTTAGCGGTAGAGGTACCCGGCAGTACCTGCTCCTGCAATATCGCGCTAATCGAAAACTGGATTTTTGGCTCAAATATGCCCGAACCAGCGCCAGGGATCGTGATGTAGTAGGGTCAGGCCTAGAAGAAATACAAGGAGGTAAGAGGACAGTGATCAGGTTTCAAACTCGCATCAAAATATAATCCATACTTGGACAGAAAACTAATCCTGTTTTGCAAAGTTTATATGTAAAATAGGGCATCATTGAAAATTCAGGAAGCGTATAGAGGGGAGACATCCGGGAACAGCGCGGTCCATTTGAGGCCTGTGGGCAAGCGGCCTGTAAGGATTGGACAGCGCGTTTTGAAGGGAAAATGGGCTTGGTTACTGGCGCCCTTTTCTTTTTTCCACCCTAGTCGTAGGTTAAGCGTAGCGGTCCTACGACTTTAGTAATCGAGAGAGCGTCCGCTCGTAAATGGCCTTGGATCGTACACTTAAAAGCAGGGAGGCTGCTACATTAATTCCAAATCAATCCTCCCGTTTAAATTTTCATGTCCACTGTTTTTCGCGGTAGACTCGTTATTGGAAGAATGACCCAATCCGTTTTGAAAAAAAGTCATTAACGAGACAGATCGAGCGGACGCTCCACCCTAGTCGTAGGTTAAGCGTAGCGGTCCTACGACTTTAGTAATCGAGAGAGCGTCCGCTCGTAAATGGCCTCGGGTCGTACACTTAAAAGCAGGGAGGCTGCTACATTAATTCCAAATCCATCCTCTCGTTTAAATTTTCAGGCCAACTGTTTTTCACGGCAGACTCGTTATTGGAAGAATGACCCAATCGTTTTGAAAAAAAGTCATTAACGAGACAGATCGAGCGGACGCTCTTCCGGGGTTTAGGTCGGAGGACCGCTACGCTTAACCTCCGACCAGTATAAGAGCTAATTTTCAGGGACGCCCTAAGTCAAGCAGAACCTCGGGTCCAAGTCCGACTCCTATAACCTGGACTCAATTAAAAAAATGACCGTCATTCCGCGCCGGTGGCTATGAAAGGGCTTGTTGGGAGAGTCGGAATCTGCTGTGTCGTAAAACGGAAGCTACTGCCCAGTTTAAAACCTGTGAAATTATGTTAAACCTCATGTTAAGCCTGGGCTATCATGATTTTAAATCGAGGTCTATACCATTTGTGAATTTCACTTTACCAGCAGGCTCTTTATCCTGCCGAAGGGCCATCGAGGTATTGCACCATAAGACGAGCTGTATTTTCACTGGCAGAGCCTTGATCCAACACCTCGTAAATTGAATTATACTCCTCCAAGATCCCTGCGCGGTAGTCCTCATTTTCCATCAGTGATCTAAGCTCCCCTGCTAGCTGCTCCAGGTTAAAATCATCCTGTATCAGCTCCTTCACCACCATTTTGTTAGCAATGAGGTTTACCAATGAAATGTACTTAACTTTTACTAATCGTTTTGCAATATTGTAGGTCCACGTACTCATCTTGTAAGTCACAACCTGGGGAACCTTCCAAAGAGCGGTCTCCAGCGTAGCGGTGCCCGAGGTAACTACCGCTGCCCGGGCATTGGCCAGCAAATCGTAGGTGCTTCCAAAGAGGAGTGTAGCATTAGGCTTGCTTTCGATGTTCTCGTAGAGCTGTCGATCCACATTATCTACCGCTGCTATGATAAATTGATACTCGGGAAACCGGTTCAAAAGATCACAAAAAATGGGTAATGTACCTTCAAGCTCTTGGGCCCTGCTTCCAGGCAAAAGCGCTACGGTAAGGTCATCCCGGTAATGGAGTGGGTTGACCTGGTGCTCCTTCAATGCATCTAGCACCGGGTTTCCTACGTAATCTACCTCCCAATCAAATTTTTGAAAAAACTCTTTTTCAAAAGGTAAAATGACAAACATGCGGTCAACGAGTCTCTTCAGTTTATAGGCACGACGCGTATTCCAAGCCCATACCTTGGGAGAGATATAATAAAAAACACGGATACCTTTTGCCTTACAAAACTTGGCAATCTTCAGGTTAAACCCGGCGTAATCAATTAAGATCACTACGCCAGGCCTGGAATGCTCAATATCAGCTTTACATTTTTTAAGGTAGCGGGATATTGTCTTTAAGTTTTTTAACACTTCGAGAAAGCCCATAAAGGCTAATTCCCTGTAATGTGCCACGAGCTCCATTCCCTGGGCTTCCATAGTATCTCCCCCAAACCCTCTAAAATGAGCGTCTTGGTCGTACTTTTTAATAGCTTTAACGAGGTTACCGCCATGGAGATCGCCTGACCTTTCCCCCGCTACTAGGTAGTATTTCATTGAACTATTAAATCAGCCATAGTATTCAACAAAATTCCGCGGGGTCTCATAGAGCTTAATGCAATGAAGCTTAGCACTGGAGGAGATAGAGCCGAGTTTTCCTTCCAAGATCTTCCATATTTCAATGGCTAGGTTTTCCGTGCTCGCCATTTTATCCTTCATAAAAGGCACATCCAGGTTAAGATTTTTATGGTCAAGTTTTTCGATCACTTCTGTCCTGATCAGTGTACTAAGTTTTTTTAGGTCCACCACAAAGCCGGTACCAGGATCTGGGTCACCTTTTACAGTAACGATCAAGTCAAAATTATGCCCGTGCCAGTTCTCGTTAGCACAAGGCCCAAAAACCTCTTCGTTGCGCTCTTTCGTCCACTTAGGGTTGTACAGTTTGTGAGCAGCGTTAAAATGTTCTTGTCGACTGACGAAGATCATACCTTGAAAAATTTTTGCAAAGATAGCCAATCTTAAAGATTTTAATATACATGCTTCCCATTCCACGGATCATTCGGTTACTTTGCTCAAATTTCACAGGCATGATTGTAGTCACAGGAGCCGCAGGCTTTATAGGAAGCCAACTGATCAAAAAGTTGAACGATGAAAATTTTAACTATATCGTAGCGGTAGATAAGTTTGATAGCCCTTTGAAAAACAAAAATTTAAAAGGGTTGAATATCCTCCACCAGGTAGATAGGGATCATTTTATTAGCTGGCTGGACGAAAACTTCGAAGAGGTAGAATTTGTATTCCACATAGGAGCAAAAACGGACACAGCCTTGTTTGACACAGAACTACTGGAAAGGCTCAATACAAACTACACTAAAGACACCTGGAAACGTTGTGTAAAATATCAATTGCCGTTGGTTTATGCGTCTTCTGCCGCTACGTACGGCATGGGTGAGCATGGTTATGATGACCAAGAAGGTACTATTCCCAAATTGAGCCCTCTTAACCCTTACGGACAGTCAAAACAAGATTTTGATGTGTGGGCTTTAAAGCAAGATGAAAAACCGTTTTATTGGGCAGGTCTTAAGTTTTTCAATGTATATGGTCCTAATGAATACCATAAAGGAAGAATGGCATCTGTGGCCTGGCATACCTACAACCAAGTCAAGAACACAGGGGGTATGAAGCTATTCCGATCTCACCACCCGGATTTTAAGGATGGCGAGCAAATGCGGGATTTTGTTTATGTGAAAGATGTGGTAGAAGTATGCTACTGGCTCATGCACCACAGGAAGAATCCAGGCATCTATAACTTGGGTAGTGGCACGGCAAGAACATTCCTAGACTTGGTAAGAGCCGTATTCAAGGCTATGGAACGGGAGGAAAATATTTCCTTCATTGATACACCTGCCGATATACGTGATAAATACCAATATTTTACCGAGGCAAATATGACCAAACTACGCAGCATCGGGTATTCCAAAGATTTTTATACCTTGGAGGAAGGTGTCCGGGAATATGTACAAGAATACCTTCTAGATCTTGAATCTGTTCAAGGATCTAACTAACTAGTGTTAAGTTAAGCCTCCAATGACGTACCGGGTACGGGATGAGTATGTTTGAGGTATTGGAAGGTTCTCGATCAGTCGGCAATAGGCACCGGGCAGTAGGCAAAAAAATAGGGATTTGCCGATTGCCTTTTTCCAACTGCTGACTTAACTAAAGTATTTTTCTTTGTGGGAATTGCCTTGAGTTATACCAGGCTGGCCAAGGTCGGTTCCTTTGACAACCAGATTTTATTTTGCATCAAACTGTTTTTGATGGAGGGATTATCTTTAAGCGCTTTTTTGATCATCTTCTTCTTATTGCCTAATGGAATTATCTCACCCTGCGCTGTTTTGAAAAAGTAATTCGCTGGTTTTTCAATGATCCTGTCGGTTCTACGATTTGCGTTGTAAGGACCGTCAAAGTTTGCAGGGATGAACTTCTTAGTTCTTTTAGCGAGTAGTTTGTTGCCATTATCATCATAGATCTCTTCTAAGAATCCAAAAGCCTCAGAATTGATAAATTTTTTCGACTTTCCGTTGGCAGCATCAATATGGAACTCCGGGTAATCACTCTTACTCAGTACATATTCAGGGCCTTTGGGATCTTTGTAGACCAGCTCATCATTGATCAAATCGTAGTTTAGCCCTTTATGCCCTATTTTTCTTTCTTTACCTCCTTCTTTACCTCCTTTGAACAGCACACCGCTCATCCAATCATCGAACAAGTAGGGAGTTCCCTCTACTCCTTCATACCTATTGTCCACAGTCCTGACAACAGCAACATCTTCCGTAGAAGAACCGATCAGTTCCAGGTTTTGCTCTCCCGTATTGCTGCCCACTACTTGCGCATAGGAATGAATACTTAGACTAAAAACGATGCACACAAGTAAAAACAAGGTATTGAGATATTTTTTCATGACGATTGAATTTAGAGGTGTTAATTCATTAAGGTAAAAAAGAGCCTCCTTGAGAAGGCTCTTTTTCCTATACTATTTTATGAACGGTTATCAGCCCTGAGGCAAGATACGTATCGTTATTGATGTTTCTTCTTCAGGATCTAGCACAGCTTCCGCATCCCCGTTATTGGTATTTACATTGTTCAAGACAAACCTGAAATCAACAGGGTCAGTCAATCCTGTAAATACAGAGTTATCCACGGTAAACGTAAATGGCTTCTCCGCTTCCCCTGCCACATAGGTCAAGGTTTGACCGACATCGAAAGTTACGCCGGCAGGCACAGTACCCGTAGTGGTAACATCGAAGGTCAACGTCCCGGTTACGCTACCTCCTTCAACCAACGTCCCTACTTGGAAACTACCTGCTGCTGAAATCTTCAAGGTATCCGTGTTCACCGGTGTTCCTTGGCCTAGTCGAGCAATCTTGATCAGCTTAGTGTCGTCTTCTATGTTGAAAACGGACTGGTTTGTAACCCCGTTGTCTGCCGTAGGCGCCACCAGGGATACCTCCGCACTACCTGTAACATCTTCTAAGTTGATCACCAACCTTCGATCCATTTGAGCTACCAGGTTATTTAAAATATTGATCGCAATTACGGCCTCATCGCTACCAGAATCCACGGTAAAGGTGAGCCCGTCGGGCAATTCATAATCTACTCCTTCCACCGCGGTACTGCTAGGGTCAACACTGAAGGTTACCTCTACATCTTCATCAATTTCATCAGTGAAATCAATCGGGATATTCAACATACCTACCGACTCAGACAGATCCGTGGTATCCGTAGTGGATATACTGAAAGCATTCAGGTCATCCAATACATCAAAATCAAATGACGCTGTAGCCTCTCTCCCTATGTTTTCTTGGGTAAAAGGAATGGAAGCGTTGGACAAGGTGACCGTAACGGATCGATCCGCATCTACGGTAGCATTATTAGGCACGTCGAAAGAAAATGAAGTCACTTTTTCACCTGCTGCTATGGAGCCGTCACCTGATGCAGCTACTGCACCTGTAACTGCCCATGAGAAAGTAACCGTTTCACTATTGTCACGATCAGAAAAGATAGCTACCTCCACTTCTACGGTCTCACCTTCCTGTATATTTTCAATCACAGATTCCGTCCTTATCCCCAGGATCGGGGTGAAGTCTATTGTTGCGTCATTCACATCGTCGTCGGAACAACTCATTCCAAAAAGTACGAGTGCAACGCAGCTTACTTTAAATATATATTTATTGATATTTTTCATGTGCAATACTCTAAATTCCATTTAAATTAACCTTCATTCCTAGGGTTCACCTCTAGCAGGCTATTCGTATCTAGCGCACGCTGGGGGATAGGCCAGATAAACCTCAGGTCGGCCTCACTTGTACCAGGCGCTACTCCCCTAATAGTCCTCTGCAGGCGAGTAAGGTCATGCCAATAGTTACCTTCCAGGAAAAGCTCAATTCTTCTTTCGAGGATAATCGCTTCTTGCAGTTCTGCAGGTGAGCTGAAATCACTTGCGCTGAACGCAAGTTCTGCATTGCTGATCTCATCACCATTCGCATCGAATACCCTAAGCGCCCTTAAACGAACTTGGTTCAATAGGTCAATTGCTTCAGCATTCACAGAATTAGTGTTTATCACCAAGGTCTCTGCCCTCATTAACATAAACTCGGCCAGGCGAATGATATAACTGTTATCGGCTTGAGCCACGAAGTCTTCAAATTTCAACGGATGTTCCATTCCTCCCAAATTACCATCACTATCTTCTGTCAGTCGAGTTCTGAGGTCTAAGAAAGTCCTGTTCCCGGCGGCCAAGGCAGCACGCTGGCTAGGAGTTACTATGTCATCAAAAGCATCGGATAAGCTGCTCGATATCCTGGTATCACCGTCCCGAAGGTTTCTATGCGTAAAGAAAGTAGCCCCGGGATTATCTTGAATTGTGGCTGCGAGCTCGAAGATAGACTCTCCGGAAAACTCACTGGAATAGAACTCAGTAGGATCAGCATTCAATGTAAAACCACCATCTATAATTTGACCTGCGAGTGATTCAGCGGCCGTATAATCACGCTGCTGGAACCTTACCCGGGCCAAAACCGCTGTAGCCGCTAAGCTGTTGGCTCTACCGTCGGCAGAAGTTGCAGGCAATCTATTGATCGCTTCTCCGAGGTCATTGATGATCTGCGTGTAAACTTGCTCTACCGTATTTCGTGCTCTTGGCTCGTAATCACTTAGTGAAAAAACCGCTTCATTTCGAATGGGAACCCCCAAGTCAGTAGAAGAAGTAGAACCAAAGGGTCTCCCAAAATAGCGCACCTGGTCAAATTGCACCAATGCTTTCAGGAAATAAGCGTCTCCAATGAGCAAATTACGATCTTCATCGCTGATCGCCTCTGCATCCAATGCCTCCACGGATGAAATCACGGTATTCGCAGCGTTGATCACAGAATAGCCATCTTCCCAAAGCCCCCTGACCTCTCCGTTTTGAGCCGTAGGAACTAGGTCCGTAACATCCACTATAGTAGGGAAACTACCTGCCCAATCGGCGTTACCTGCTATTAGATCCGGGAAGATCGTCATGTTCAATCCCCCTAGATCCGTATCTTGATAGGCATTATATGCCCCGATAAGTGCATTCTCTAACTCTTGCTGGGTGTCAAAAACCTCATCTGAAGAAAGGGACTGCTGCGGGTCGAGATCCAAAAAATCACCACATGATAGCAATACGAATACCATGGGCACATACATAATGTATTTATATATCCTTTTTTTCATTTGTTTCCTGCTTAGAAATTAACATTTACACCGAACGTGAAGGTCCTGGACTGGGGTCGTGAAAAGAAGGTAAGGCCTCCAACAGCGGAATCATCATCGTTAGTACTGGATTCAGGATCAAGTCCCTCATAGTCATCACTCGTGATTGTAAATACGTTCTGACCCTGCGCATATACCCTAACGGATACATTTTTGGTCAGCTTCTTAGGCAAAGTATATCCTAACGTCAACGTTTTTAGACGCGCATAACTTGCATCTTGTAAATACCTTGAAGACCTCTGGTTTCCATTACTGGCTGATCGTGCTTCCGGAATATTAGTATTCGTATTCAAAGGAGTCCAAGCACCTAACTGGCTACGGTTCCCACCAAAGCCGGCGGCTAGCTGCGTAGCGATGAATCTCCCGTCATCGTAATACTGCTCTTGTCCAACAGAATACTGGATAAAAGCCGTAAGATCAATTCCTTTGTAATTGAAAGTATTAGTAAGTCCACCGAATACATCAGGAAAAGCATCTCCCATTACCCTACGATTGGCAGTGTTGAATACGTCTGTTGCTTCACCACTTTCGTCCAAGAAGAGAGCATCACCATTTTCAGGATCAACGCCAGCATAAGGCACCACGTAAAAAGCTCGTATCGGATCACCTTCCCGGATAATCGTGGTATTTCCGAGGATCTCGTTTCCTTCGCCGTCACCGTCTGTATCAACTAATGAAAGTACTTCGTTGTTGATAGTGGCCGCATTTAAACTGGCCGTCCATTGAAAGTCGTTTCCTTTGATAATATCTGCCGACAATTCTAACTCAAATCCACGGTTTCTAAGCTCACCGGCATTCTGGAGGAGCGTGGAGGTAGACCCGGCAGTAGTTGTATTGATACCCACCTCTAGGTCATAAGGAACGTTGAGTAGTAACTCGGTAGTGGTTTTATTAAACCAGCCCACAGAACCCCTTATCCTACCTAAGAATCCAAATTCCACTGCAACATCCAATTGTGCCGTCTCTTCCCAGGTCAGGTTAGGGTTAGAGATTTGCGTGATCTCGAAGCCTGGGATTGCATTGTAATCCCGGCCAAACGTTACCAATCCACGTGAAGCAAAGTTACCGATCTCTGCATTTCCAGTGAGACCATAGCTCGCACGAACCTTTAATAGGTCTACCCCACCTAAGTCAGATAGGAAGGCCTCATCAGATAAGATCCATCCCCCTGATACCGCAGGAAAAAATCCAAACCTGTTATCTTCTCCAAATCTTGATGAACCGTCATAACGCCCACTGACAGAGAATAAGTACTTACCTCCATAGTTATAATTCACCCTTCCTAAAAAGCCTACAAAACGATACTCGGTACCGATTCCACCCCCGGCGGTGATATTAGCTGCACTTTCAAGGGTCTTTAATTCTTCGGAAGCAAATGTATCCCCGGTAACATCAAATTGCGCAGTTTCAGCAACCTGTATGTTGGCACCGGCTGTAATTTCAAAAGAATGCTCGTCAAGCTCAAAATAGTAAAGCGCTAACCCGTTCCAGTTATAGTTCAACGCATCAGCAAAATTAGCAAAAGCACTACCCCCGGGTGCAGCTTCGACACTAGCATCTGGTAATAGTCGTTGCCTTTCTGTGATAGAAGTATATTCAATACCAAATTCTGATCTTAGGTTCAACCCGGGAAATACTTCCCAATCCAGGTTGATGTTTGAGAGCACCTGTGTAGTGGTTAACAATCTTGTTCTCGCCAAAACGTCCGCCAAAGGAGAACTTCCAAATAAGTTACTCGTGGTAGGTGTACCGTCATCGTCTAACAACGGGATATCTGGCCTTGCCAAAGCACCAATGGTGTAAGGAGAGGCAATGTTATTGTCTTCAGACTGCCGCTGGTTTTCAGTACGTGAAGGATTGATACCAAACTCAAGCTTTACTTTATCAGAAAGCGCATGATCAATGTTTATCCTGCCGCTATACCTCTTTAATCGAGTGGTTAACACGTATCCTTCTTCATCACGGTAGGTGGCACCCGCGTAGAACTTGGTTTTTTCGTTACCGCCCGTAGCGCTTAAACTGGCTTCATGCACGAAGGCGGTCCTGGTAATGGCATCGATGTGGTCCGCATTCGGGGCATCTTGCGTATTCTGGAAGGAATCGTCTTCAACCGGGTCAAAATAATCATTACCGAACCTTTGAAAGTTTCCATAGTTTTTCAAACGCTGGTATTCCGGTCCGGACAGAAGATCGAAATCAGTGGTAGGATCCGAGAACCCAGCATAATAGTTTACACCTATATTCGTTTTGCCGGCTTTACCTCTCTTCGTAGTGATCAGGATCACACCATTTGTACCCCTGGAACCGTAGATTGCGGCGGAGGCCGCATCTTTTAATACCTCGATGGATTCGATGTCATTGGGGTTCAGGTTGATCAAAGGGTTAGTACCAGGGCCTCCCAATGCAGCACCTCCTAAATTGGTGTCATCATTGGTCATAGGTATCCCGTCAACCACAAATAGAGGTTGGTTACTGGCATTGATAGAAGATACACCACGCACACGTATGGCTTGTGAGGCACCCAATGTACCTGAAGCCCCTGTAATGTTCACCCCTGCCATACGACCTTGGATCGCCTGCTCAAAGCCCTGTACAGATACATTCTGTATATCTTCGCTGCCTACTGAGACGATAGAGGAGGTAAGATTCCTTTTGGACTGGGTACCAAATCCTACAACGACTACCTCGCTGAGTTGCTTAACGTCAGCCGTCATTTGAATATCAACCACTGAGCGGCTGCCGATCTCTACTTCTTCACTGGCCAATCCAATGAAGGAAAAGACCAAAGTTCCGCCCTCTGTGGGTACGGACAAGGAGTAGTTACCATCAATGTCGGTAACCGTACCCGCAGTAGATCCTTTGAGTACGACATTAACACCAGGCAAAGCCGACCCATCTTCAACAGAAGTAACCTTACCCGATATGGTACGTTGTTGAGCCCACGTATCACTGTAAACGAACGCGAACATCAACATGAAACTAAGTAGTAAATACTTCTTCATATTGTTTTGTTTAGGTTAAAAATTAATTATTCGAAGATCCCAAACTTAATGAGAAAGTTTTAATTAGGGTGATGTTTAATAAAAAAATATACCCCAATTAACGTGATTAACTACCAGATCCTTGTGTTTTTTGGAGCCCCAGATTACCCAGGGATATTAATATTTCTCTTTGATATTATATTTTGATTGGAAGGTCTTAACCAATATTTTATTTTTTGAATTTCTTTTGATTACTAATTATATTCCACAGGCATCTAAAATACTACGAGCATTTTACTGATAAGTCTCAAAAAAATGGATGCGGTATCGATAATAGAATGGTGGTTAAACATCAAACTATCAAATGTTTGAGTCCATGAGTTTAGAAGGGTAGTTAAGTAAAACCTCGATGGCTTACTCTTCCCGTTGTTAAACCAAAAATACTTAGAGTATGGGAGGTTTTGACCGTTACACTTCGAAGTCAAAAGAGGCTGACCCTATTAAATTCTCAAGTTCTTCTTTTTTCAAAGTTAAGACCTATTTTTAGCAACAATGACCTTGTTGAGCTTCCATCTTGCTCCTGGTCTATCGTAGACCTAACCATGAGATACAAGTATCGGGGTGGAACCCTTAAGAAAATATTACCCAGGTACTTTACGGGATAAAGCGATACTGCATACTTGTAAGAATATTCATGCAAAATGTACTAAAAATTTCATAAATTAGGTAAAGGTATATACCCCATTTGAAATTGAAGGTAAAATGAAAAAAGTAACAATAATCCTGGTAGGAATATCTATTTGTACAAGTAGTATTTTGAGCCAAACCTTACAAAACTCGGAAGCTGGGAATCAGAATATCGTGGCTCTTGACGGCAATGGTACTAATCTTGTCCAAGGTTTTGATGCCCGGTATGAAGGAGTCAAAGGTTCTCCATACTACGAACAAGACTGGGTGAAGGGCTCAGTGTACCTAGCGAACGAAAAGTTCCACGGAGTTCCATTAAAGTATAATGTCCATGAAAATGTAATTTTGGCAAAAAGCTTGGGAAAAGTGATTTCACTGCACTCAAACAAAGTGGACAGCTTTGATATAGGCCAAGGTGCTAGTTTGGTGCGTTTCATAAAAGTATTATCAGAGGCGCAGTATGATTTTATGGAAAAGATATTCTCTAACCAAGAAATCATGATCCTGAGGCAACATAAAAAGAAGTTTATTAAGGCCAATTACCAGGGTGCATTTGCCGGCGGGAATAAATATGATGAATTCAAGAATAATTACCGGCATTATTACCACTACGAGGGCTCATTAAAAGAATACAAAAATAACGGCAAAGGGATAAGCGAGATTCCCAATACGCCCGGAAAAAAAGAAATCAGTGCCATAATCAAAGAGGACAATATCAATTTTGATTCCGTAGGAGACTTAAGACGTTTTTTTGAAAGGATATTTTCGAGTTAAAACTAACTCTTCGATTTAAAATCATGCTGGCCTAGGCTTAAAATGAGGTTTGAATAATTTCACAGTCTTTAAAAAGGGTGGTAGCTTCAGTTCTACGACACAGCAGATTCCGGCTCTCGCCATTAGCCCTCTCACAACCACCGACGCGGGATGACGGTCGCTTTTTTAATCGAGTCCAGGTTAAAAGCTTACCAGTTTGAGCCGGTGACATGGGATGATTTAGCCTAGTAAGAGAAAAAGAGGATTGGCAGTTGAGAATCAACCAATACAAATAAAAAAGTACTGACCCTTTCCGGGCCAGTACTTATGAGAATTACTTAATTCTATGTACCCTGTATAACTTACCTGTAAGCAGGATTTTGTTCCAAGTTGCCATTGACATCCCTTTCTCGTTGGGGAATGGGCCAAGCCAACCGACCGTCACCAAATGAAAAACCTTCCGGGGCTGAATTCAGCCGGGTCAGATCATGAAATGCGTAACCTTCAAAAGCGAGTTCTACTCTTCTTTCTAAAAGAATGGCATCGATCATTTCTTGATCTGTAGTAAAGTCCGCTAATTCATAGCTTGCCGCATTATCTACTGGCAAACCAAGCTCATCTTCTACACGAATCGAACGATTGCGTACTTCATTTAATAGATCCAAGGCGCCTTGACTTCGACCATTTTCACGTACGTTGGCCTCTGCGTTAGAAAGTAAAATTTCGGCATATCTAAATACAGGTGTATTATCTGCCTCGTTTTCAGCATCTTCATACTTATTTACGCGTAAATCAGTATCATTCGCATTACTTGATGCTACAAGAAGCTCAGAATACCGATGATCCATTACCGTGTAGTTATTATCTGTGAAAAGTTGATTCAAACGATCATTGAACAGTTGCGCTTCCAATGCCAAATAGGCCTCGGAAGCAATCACGTCATCTCGACCGTCAATACTATAAAAATCGGTCAACGTTTGGCCCGGAGGTCCATCATCATCTAAGTTAGAAACCTCAAAAATAGATTCACTACTAAATTCACCGTCTTCGGCAAAAAAATCAGCAATGTCAGGCACTAAGCTAAATCCGCCCGTGGCAATAATATCATCGGTTACCGTTAACACATTAGCGTAGTCACCCATTTGCAAATAAACTCGGGCCAACATGCTCTTAGCCACTTCTGTGTCGATTTGGCCCTGTCCTCCACCGCCGTTAGCTTCCATCAAAGTAATGGCTTCAGCCAAATCATCAAGTACCCGCTGGTAAACTTCTGCAACGGTGTTCCTAGCGGGGCGAGTAATACCATCAGAAGAGAGAGTTGCTTCCAAAATAATAGGTACGCCTAATTGCGTATTTGAGGCTACGGTAGAACCCGGCACAAAGGGGGTTTCTCCATAAAGCCTGACTAATTCGAAGTGTAAATAGGCTCTCATCGCCAAGGACTGGCCCCTGGCAGCTCCTGCCGCCCCCTCTTCCAGGTCTGGGTTCGCTTCGATCGCCTCAATAATGGCATTCGCTGCATTTATGGTTTCGTAAGTATCAATCCAAGTAGCACTTACCTGTACATTACTGGTAACCAAAGTCTTAGAACGGATCTCCTGTAACGAGGTAAAACTCCCTCTAAACTCCATATCTCGATTTGCCATTAAATCTGCGGACATCGTGATGAATGTGGCTCCTACGTCATCGTCTTGGTAAGCATCATACATCCCGTTCAGGGCAAACCTTATCGCCGTTTCGTCCGCAAAAGCGGCATCTAATGAAATGGATTGTTGAGGTTCAATATCATCAAGGTCACAAGAAACTGTGATGATCAAGAGTAAAAATAAAATGAATATGTTTTTCATCGTCCTCGGATTAAAGGGTAAAATTCAAACCAAACGTATACGTTCTTGCCTGTGGAGCCGCAAAAAAGGTATTTCCTTGCGATACATTGGCATTATCGGCCCGGTTGGAGTTCACTTCCGGGTCGGGACCACCGTAGTCGGTGAAGGTCAACAAATTCTGCCCCATAAAGAAAACTTTGGCTCGTGTGATTCCTATTCTGCCGGTAAGGTCAGAAGGCAATGTATACCCTAGGGCCAATGTTTTTAAGCGAATGTAGCTGCCATCCTCTAGGTACCGGGTAGAAGCTTGATTACCATTTGGCGCAGCATCGCTCACTATCGCGGTATTCACCGGCTTGGGTATATCAGTGTTCCTGTTGTCAACTGTCCAGTAATTTAACTGGCTCGTCTCTTGGTTAAAAAGAGAAGCAGGACCAGTCTGGCTGAATTGTCCTTCTTCCCTAAATACATCGTTACCTACGGTGTACTGCCAAAAAGTCGTCAATTCTATTCCTCTCCAAGACCATGTGCTGTTGATACCCCCGAAAAAATCAGGAAATGGATCTCCGGAGATAACACGATCGTTTAGACTATAACGATTGGTAGTTTGATCCGTCAAGTTTCCGTTTTCATCGGTTTGAAAGAAAAGAGCATCTCCCGTCTCGGGGTCGACACCGGCGTAATTTACCAGGCTAAACGCACCTACAGGTTGCCCCACTTGCACAACGTTTTCACCATCTGCGCCGAAACGGATAATATCCGTATCAGGTGTTAATTCGGTAACTTCATTGTTGATCGTGGCCAGGTTCACTCCCAAGTCCCACGTCACAGGTCCTTGCAAAATAGTACCACGCAAGTCGATCTCGATCCCTGTATTCTGGAGCTCACCAATATTCTGCGTCAAAGTAGCAAAACCATTGGTGGCGGGAATCTGTACGTCTAATAACAGATCTTCTGTTTGCTTATTGTAGTAGGTAAATGTACCTGAGAGCCGGTTATTAAATAAAGCAAAATCCAAAGAAACATCTAGTTGGTTAGTAGTTTCCCACTGGAGATCCGGGTTCGACAATTGGGTAGCTCTTGTACCCGGGTTGCCATTGTAGGCGGCATCACCAGAAGCCAAGGCAAGCGCATCAAAATTACCAATCTCTGCGTTACCGATTTGTCCATAACTTGCTCGTACTTTTAACAGGTTCACAAAACCCACAGGCTCAAAAAAACTCTCTTCCGCGATATTCCAACCCACCGCTACGGAGGGGAATGTACCAAACCTGTTGCCCTCGCTGAACCGGGAGGAACCGTCTCTCCTGATATTAAAACTGAAGAGGTAGCGCTGCTCATAATCATATTGTACACGACCAAGGATCCCAAAAAAATCAAACTCCGTGTCAATTCCACCTGCATCAGAGGCTGTAGCCCTTGAATCCAACGTGGTAAAAGGATCACCGGGAAACCCGGTTCCGTCTGCAAAGAATTGTGTGGTCCTGGAACTTTGATACTGGGTACCGCCCTGTACCAAGAGGTTATGAACTTCATTAAATGAATTCTGGTAAGTCAGTAAGTTGGTCCATGTGTAATTCAACCTTTGCCTATTCAGTGCCCTGGCAAAACCCGTAGGAAAACCCCTGGTACTTCTTTGCCCAGAACGCAGTCGCTCTTCATATTGGAAAAAGCTAAAACCGAGGTCGGTCCTGGCACTGAGACCGTCAATGATCTCGACATCTAGGTAGCCACTCCCTAACGTTTGTGTAGTAGTAGTCACAAATTCTTGCTCCTCGCCATTGATGGTGGGAGTGCCATTAAATGCTCTAAAAAACGGTGACGGATCATCCACCAAGTTACCTTCTTCATCTGTATTCGCCCCAACCGGCGCGATCAATTGAGCAAATGTGTAAGGTGCATTTACTTCATTATCTTCCGAGACCCTGTTAATGACCGTTCGTGTAGGGGAAACCGTTATTCCTGCTTGGATTTTATCGGTGATACGCTGATCAATACTCACCCGTACACCGGTTCGTGTAAGATCATTATTTTCCAGCCATCCTTCTTCATCACGATAGGTAGTACCGAAATAATACCTCGTGTTTTCATCACCCCCTGAAACATTGGCAAAATACTCTTGGACAAACCCTCGCCGAGTAACAAGGTCTAGCCAGTCTGTATCGTTGATTTCATCAGGGTCAAGCAAAAAGCCCGCTGCTGAAGTTTCAGCGTCAGCCCGGCTTTGGCCAAGGGATTCAAATCCCCCTATCACTGATTCGTTGTACGCCTCGGTAAATTCTGGGCCGGATAACATATCAGGCAGATCAGTAGCCTCTTGCCAACCCGCATATCCTCCAAAATTAACGGTTGCCTTGCCCGCTTTTCCTCTTTTTGTTGTGATCAATATAACGCCGTTCGCCGCTCGTGATCCATAGAGCGCCGTTCCCGCAGCATCTTTTAAGATCTCAACGGATTCAATGTCATTGGAGTTTAAACTGGACAGTGCACTTTGACCTTGGCCCCCAGCCGTAGTACCTACATTTTCCTGGACCAGTGGAACACCATCGATAACAATAAGAGGTTCGCTGCTGGCAGAGATAGATGAAGTACCCCGTATCCTGATGTATGCAGGAGATCCAAGCGTACCCGAAGCAGCGCTTACATTCACACCCGCGGCTCTTCCTTGCAAATTTCTTTCGAAGTTGGGAACCGATACGTTGGCGATTTCTTCAGCATTAACCGAAGAAACGGAACTTGTCATGGTTTTTTTGGATTGCTCTCCAAAAGCAACTACCACCACCTCGGATAATTGTTGTACATCCGGGGACATCTGCAAATTGATGGAAGACCTAACGCCAACTTCCACCTCTTCAGTAGAAAGACCAATGAAAGAAAAAACAAGCACCCCGCCTTCCGTAGGAACTGATAATGAATATTGCCCGTCAATATCCGTGACGGTACCCGACGTACTTCCTTTAAGTACCACATTTACACCGGGTAAAGGGGAACCATCCTCAATGGAGGTCACTTTACCAGATACGGTTCGTTGTTGAGCAATCGCATCCTTAAAAACCAATGCGAATGTCAACATGAAGCTAAGCAGTAAATACTTCTTCATATTGTTTTGTTTAGGTTAAAAATTAGTTATGGTGGGTCACTAAATACGATCATGAAATCATATTAAGTGATAACCGTAACATTAAATTTAACCCAATTACCTGGATAAAAACCTAAGAATTTTCTGACTATTTCTAAAAATACCCCAATATGGGGGATGAAAAAATGATCATTGATATGCCAAACTGAGCAGAGTTTGAAATTGAAAATTGATCAATGGCGAAAATAGCATAAAGTCTATTAATCCAAATCTTAAAATCCACATTTAGAAACACATACACGACGTATTGAAAAAGATTATGATCATGATGCCTTATGTGACAAACCTAGAAAGTCACAACATCAAAGATACTCAATAAAATGAGTACAACTTACCCGTTTTTAACGAATTAAAATTATACTATAGATTATTTTAATGACATAAAAATAACGAAATCAATAATCTCAAACTTCCCCGGGATATCCTATTGCCCGGTATTTGAAATCATAACGATCACATTTGGTTGAGGTATGGACCGAGTGTCATAGAATGGCTAAAAGAGAACGATTACTGCCATTTAGCAGCTATACAACTGGTTAAAGTATTTTTGTAGGTAGAGAAAGATCTACATTCTTCACCAATTTTTAGGTATATGTCAAATACCGGCTTTTACTTCACTACAATCCTATTTGTTTGAATATAGCCATTGTGAGCTACATTGACCAGGTATAATCCTTGTGGTAAGGCGCTTATATCATATTCAGCAAATGTTCGTCCTTTTCTTTTGAAAGAAACATCCATTATCCTACCGTTGGAATTAATAATTGAGACGACAGGGTAAAGATCACTTTCCAAAGCAAACTCCACATTTAGTATTTCAGAAGCAGGATTTGGATATATAGTAATGTAGGATTGGTCAAGTGCTTCATACATGCTCGTTACCACATCGCCTTCAAAATAACGCGTGGCCAGGCGGTAGGAATCTTCTCCTACTTCAATTCCGATCAACCTTCCGGGGATATCATCGGCTGGGGGATGAATGCCTCCCCAAATACGTGATAGACTGGTTTGGTCCGATGCATCCCTGTAGGTTGCCCATTGCAATGTAAAATCCTCACTTGGGCCATCTTCAAAAACTAAGAATTCACCTGCCTCAATTTCAAATTCACCCACACCTCCCGGGAAGAAAGGATCTCCTGTAAGGGCGGTTAACACTTCCGCCGCCGCGCTGGAAAAAGTGGAATGCCCTGAAACGTACCCGGCAAAAGGTGGTGTAACAAAAGTAGGCCGTTGAAAAGGCCACCAATCTTCTGCTAATATCCATCCCACACCTGCCACATCGTTGACAGGATCATCAATATAATTTGGGCCTCTCCAAGCATAAACCTTAATTTGATTTAGATTTTCCTGGTTCTCCCCTACCAAGGGGTCGTCGCTCTCCACGAGTTCTACATAGCCCGGGACCAGTGTAATCCCATTTTCTGAATAATTAGGTGCATCGACATCACTCGATTGACCTTGGGCTGCCATGTAACGTATTGCGGAGATCGGCCTTACATAATCGTAATATCCTTTAATACTCCAACCAGAGATGGCAGCATCATGCATCGTCCCTCCTAAGGTAAAATATGTTTTGATGTCCCATTCTAAATCACTTAATACCTCGCCTTCTCCCCCGAGTTTTTTTACCAATTCCGGGTGATCATTTACTTTATTCAAAATAGTGAACCAATGACCGGGAGGTGTTTCACTATCTGGACCGTCTGCCCAAAATTCCGCCAAAACACGAACATAATCACCTCTTTTCACCATTTGCGGATCATAAGGAAGGTTTGTTTTAGGGTTTATGGCATGTCCCTCGCCAATGTCACCTCCCTCTAAAGGGTAAAAATCCCTATGGCCTTCAAAATCGGCCGGGTAGTCTTGTATATTAATATTACCTTGTGAAGCTGGCGATATATCCCAATACACTTCATCATCAACAGTCATATGGGCGGACCAAATAGAAACCAGCGCAAAACCCCATTTATATTCCTCCGGCAAAGCTGCTCCCAATAAGGGTGGAGGGCCGGGATCATAGTAAATATTATAAGCATGACCATCTCTTTCTTTAACAGTAAGATCCTGTTCGGTTAGTGCGAAAGGCACTACATTACCCCATTCGGGGCTTAAAAAGGGAGGAGTATTAATAGGGATCTCAATCCCACCTTGGCCAATGAAAACTTCAAAGGTCAGGGGCTGCCAACGATCAGGGTCGATAATACGCGGATTACCGGGATCTTCCAAGATCAGCGAAGGATTGGCAGGGGTATAAAACAGGTTAGCATAATCATTTTCCTCGTTAGAACCGTCTTGCAAACCAAAATCAATCATGCAGCTCGCCACATAGTTCCCCAACGCTGCGGCGGAGCCTAAGGAATAATCTTCATCGACTATATCTTTATCGTACCCGAGGTGTAGCATTAACGAGTCAAAGTCACGTTGGGATTCTTCGTGACCCGGTGAATTCGAAAACCTATGAGATAAAAGCCTGTAAGCGGCGTAACTCATGGCTTCTCTCAAATCATCACCCCCTGTACCTTGGGGTTCAAACCCGTTAAAACCGCAACGGTATGCTCCCACTCTTCGCCCTGTTAAATATGGGGTAGCCTCTTCATTGAAGATTGCCCATACATCATACATGACCGCAGAGGTATGAAACAGGTTCCTGGCATGAACTGTAGGACGTGCAAAATCTCGTCGTATCGCATCCAACAATACTTCGTTCCACTGACGAGCAACAGACTGGCCACACGCGGCGTGTGCCAGCGCCAAAAGACTTAAAGACAAGAATACGATGATACTATGACGCATATAATAAACTTTTTATTAGCTATTTAGTTAAAAACATCAGGTTTTTCTGTAGTCGCCCCTGAGATTGCCCTGCAATCACCTTCTCTCAGGGTAACTCCTGCCTTTGGAGGGGGGCTAATATTGGACCGGTCGATGATCATTGAGCGCTTAGCACTAGCTGATGCGCTGAAGAACCCTGTAACTACCTCATCAGATCCTATTTTTTCAATATTCCCTCTCAAAGTTGAAGGAAGGGGATCAAAAATACTACCATTGATTGAACGTTGTTCTTTCACTACGTTCCAGAAATCAAATGCTTCCTGTGACAGTGAGAGCAGCTCCACTTCGATAAAGTATTCCGACAGTTGCGTGTAAGAGACCGTACCTACATTCACCAACTGCTGACCGCGAAATCTTGTCCCATCTACGAGTATTATATTAACATCAGGAAATTCAAATATTACCCAACATTGACTACAACAGGCTAAAGTTGAGGTCAATATCTCTTCAATCTGCCTAGTTTTGACACGGTAAAAGCCTGCATCTGATCCTGTCGTATTAATTCCTGCCAGCATTTTCAATCGATTCCGGTCTATTTCGACGGTGGAGCCATTCAAATTTGTAAACGTTTCCACATAATCCTCCACCTCAAAAAAAAGTGTATCCATTTTTACCACCGGGAGCATCTTTTGCCAGGTGGATTGATAGGTGGAATTGTCGGCTGTTCGTACATTCAGACGATAGGAACGCCCTACCTCACCCCTCATCTGCGCAGTATCTGTTTGGTAGATACCGGGGCTGGTTTCGTTGAGCTGGACCACCAACCCGGTATCATCTTCAATTTTCACTTCTGCTTTTTCCACTGGCCTGAAATTGTTTTGCAAAGTGGTAACCCTAACCGCCCTTGAAAGCCTCACCCGGTAAGGTTCTTGTTGATCTGTAATAAAGCCGTCAATGACAATATCTTCCAGGTTACCCGATGTTCGGCTGAACGGGATTTCATCTATGCATGAAAACATAAAGCAAACCAAACACAAGATAACCTTATTCATTTAGTTAAGTTTAAAGTTATAGGTTAAAAATGGAAATATAGACCCTAGTACAGAGAGTCTAAAGGCCTTGGGAAGGGTAAACTCATTTCCACTCCTGAAGAATACAGAAAACGGGTTCTTCCTGCCATAAAGATTGTATGCTCCGAATGTCCATGTACCTTGGAAGCGTTTGTTTTGTTTCTCCGGGGGCTGAATAGTAAATGATACATCGAGTCTATGAAAATCAGGAATACGAAACTGGTTGCGATCGGAATAATTCAGTACAAGAAATCCATCGATTAGGTTTCTCGTTACAGGCTCGGTAATGGGTCTGCCCGTGCTGTAACTGAAGTTTGCAGACATTATCAGTCGCTTACTAAGGGGGTACTTGATAAAAATAGAAAGGTCATGGGGCTTGTCAAAATTAGAAGGGAAGTATTCACCTCTATTGATCGCCTGCCGCTGGACAGGATCATCTACCCTAGCCTCAGACCTTGAATACGTATAGTTGATCCAACCTGTCAGGCGGCCGTTTGTTTTACGCAAAGAAAATTCACTACCATACGATCGCCCCTCACCTACCAATAATTCAGTTTCCAAAACCTCGTTAGTCAGAAGTTGTGCACCATCCTTGTACTCGATCAGTTCGTCCATCTGTTTATAGTATAACTCTACGGAAACCTCATATTTTCTATTTTTCAAATTCCTGGTATACCCAATGGATAATTGATTATTAACCAGTGGTTTAAGAACTTCATTACTCAGTTTCCAAACATCAATCGGTGATGACGCGGCAGTATTGGAAATAAGATGTGTGAACTGGCCCAGCCGGTCATAACTTCCTTTAATGGCACTGATGTCATCCAGTTTTAACCTGAATGAAACACGAGGTTCAAGAATCGAGTAGCTTTGGATAACCTCACCACTTTCAAACTGTAGTGTATCACGTATAGAAGATATCGTTCGAGGCTCACCGGGTTCGAAAACAAATACATCTCGTTCACCGACATTCCAAAACTGTACGAATCTCAGCCCGGCATTTACGACAAATCGTGGTGACAGCCGTATTTCGCTATCCCCGAAAAAGCTTAGCTCACGGCCAGTTTCATCTTGGATATTAATGGGCAAAACAGGAGAAGCTTCCCCGGTAGGCCTTAAATCCCCGGGTTCGATCACAATTTCATTTACATCAACACCAAAATCCAGGTCAAGGGATTCGTTGGGGTGGAGCCCAAAACCAGCTTTAATAGCATAATTGAGCACACCCGACCTAAGTGTGAATGGTTCTGTATTTGATTCCCCTTCTAACTGGAGGTCATACTCGCTGACGAAAGCCGTAACTTGGGATGAGATTTTTTTTGTAATAAAGCTATTCCACTGTACACTAACCAGTCGATTGGTCCATGCAAAACTCGTATCGCTGGCTAGGCTGAAGTCATCCCTGCTTGTGTAAGCCGATACCCTTAGTTTATTGCGATCATTCAACCGGAAAGACAGCTTGGCTGTAACGTCTTCGAACGATGCAGAGCTGTTCCTAAGGTCTTGGTTGTTAGCCACTCCCAGTAAATAGTCTGAAAATGACCTCCTCCCTGACACTATAAAGGCTCCTTTACCTTTAACAAGCGGACCTTCTACGGTCAACTTTGCCGAGATCAGGCCGATGCCACCACTGAGTCGAAATTTCTTATAGTCCCCTTCTTTTAAGGCCACATCAAGTATAGATGAAGCTCTTCCTCCATACCTACTTGGGATCCCGCTTTTGAATAGCTCTAAACGTTGGACCGCATCTCCACTAAACGAGGAAAAAAAACCAAAAACATGAGAGGGATTGAATACCGGTGCATCATCAAGCAATACAAGGTTTTGATCAATTTTTCCTCCCCTGACATTAAAACCGGAGGCTCCTTCGCCAACCGTAGAGACACCCGGCTGTGTAAGTAAGCTCCTAATAATATCAACCTCACCCATAAAAGCCGGCAACTCCCTTATGGTGTTTATTTGCATGACAGTCCGTCCCGCCGGGGTGTCCAGCGAATTTGCATCTTTTACCACTATTTCATCTAGCTGTAGATCACTACTGGTGAGATTTACATTTAAAATCGTGGAGCTGCGCAGGTTTAAATTAATATTTAGTGTGTTAAATCCTGCATAAGACACTTCAACGCTAACATTCCCCTTTGACAGCGTGATACTATATCCTCCTTGCTGATCGGTAATAGCCCCGGTACCCATGTTCTTTATTCTTATGGTGGCACCGATGAGGTATTCATTATTCTCTGCGCTTTTGATTGTGCCATACAAGCGAACGGTCTCACCCTTTTCATCACCAACTTCAATTATTTCATATTCTTTCTCCCTATCCTCTTTCGTAGTTTGAGCCTGTACAGTAAAAAAGGGTAAAACGAAAAGCATCAATGGCAATGCATAGTATCTCCGCCCTGATGCTGATCCAAGGTTCATCGTGCTATTAAAAGTACTTCTTGATGCGTACCACTCGTCGTATTGAAGCTGATAATATAACTTCCGTTTGAAAGATTTGGGAGTTCGACTGACAATAAACCGGCTTGTTCTATGAAAGGCTTTACAAGGATCACTTCCCTTGCATGGACGCCCCGAATGGTTATGGGCCCTTGTCCAATAAATGGGTCGTCCTGGGTTTTCAAATATAGCTTATTACCAGAGGTGACCGGGTTAGGATACATCAAGGTATTTCCGGTTGATCCCTCATTTTCCACAGAAGTAATGATATCTATGGAGGTATCTTCTTCTATGATGTTGAGACTGTTAACGGTAAGGTCAGAGACTTCCTGTCTTCGTCCGCTAGTCCAAAGTATTTCTACCTTATCCACGGTACCCTGTGTACCCAATCCAAAATGCGCTATAGAACTATTGTGAGAAGCATAGCTCGATCCTCCATCGATTTCCCTAATTAGTGTTCTATCTTGTAAATACAGTTTTACCCTGGACCCATAAGCATCTCGCGGGGAATCTTTTCCTTTCAATTGTATCTTTATCCAATCGTTGGCATTTTCAGTTTCATTTTTAAAAAGTAAGAAATGTGGATCAATGGATTCAAAACTTTTTGAAACGACGACAAATGCATCTAAATCTCCATCATTATCATAATCCCCCGTGATCAGCCCCCTGGATATTTCCCTGCTGTTAAAGCCGGTAAGATCTGAAACATCTTCAAAAGTTCCGTCGCCTTTATTTCTATACATTTTATCTGCATCTTGAAAGGCTGTGTAGATAATGGGTTCTGTTGCCACGTACCCATTCGTTACTCCTAGATCTAAATAACTGTCGTTGTCATAATCAAAAAATACCGCTCCCCAACCGGTGGTATACTCGTCATCTGTGAAGGTATTGTCAACTCCAGCGGCTAATGCATTATTTGTGAAGGTGCCATCCCCCTGGTTATTCATCAAAACATTACCCCTAATATTTGTAACATAATAGTCGAGGTCCTGGTCCTCATCATAGTCACCGGTGGCTATGCCCATTCCAAACATCGCAATATCCATCTTACTGTCCCGGCTCTTATCCGTAAACATATCACCATCGTTTGCATATAACTTGTTGGTTTCGGCCCACCATCCAAAGTCATTAGCAATCAACAGATCCGGGCGTCGGTCATTGTTATAATCCGTAAAGCTGGCAGCAAGGCTACATCCTCCCGGATCATCTACACCTAGTTCAGCAGACACCTCGGAAAAAGTGCCATCCCCATTATTGATGTACAAATAATTTGCAAAGCAATCAGGTTGATAAAAAGTTACATTCCCTTGTTGGTCTACTTCGATACTTCCATGATTGTTTACATAATTGATAATATAAATATCTAGGAATCCATCTCGATTTATATCTCCAAACGTAGCTCCCATGCTCCATGACTTCTCCAAAAAACCTTTAGATTCACCATTTTCTGTGAATGATCCAGCACCGTCATTCTCAAAAAAAAGGTTGCGCTTATTTATACCATCACTGCTACCCACCCAAGTGGTCACTATTATATCTGCGTCACCATCATTTTCAATGTCCCCTACGGCTACGGCCGAGGTAAAGAAATCTTTGGTGATTCCAAAACCATATTCCTCGCCCATTTCGACGAACGTTCCATCTCCTTGATTTATGTAGAGTTTATCAACGGCAAGCCCACCCGTGACGTATAGATCTAAAAAACCGTCATTATTAACATCTACAAAGGCGGCGCCTCCTCCCATGTAAAACCTGGGTTCATAATAGCTGTCAATTCCCACTTCCCGGCTTACCTCGGAAAAGCTTTGCGCAAGAAGCTTCCATGCTGGCAGGAAGCAAAACAAGAAAATTAGGGATTTTTTCATGACATTAGATTCTTTTGTATTTCACAAAGAGCAGTCCTTTCAATAAAGAACCGCTCTTTTATGAGTCTCAAAACGGTACGCCACTGATCCTAGTAGCCATCGTTTTGTATTAACAAAGGATTCCTGTCCCTAGCTTGCTGAGGAATAGGGTATAATAATTGATTTACATCATTAACATTAGGAAGAACGCTAATAGCACGGTCAGTCCTCTTTAAGTCAGCCCACCGGAATCCTTCAAAAGCCAACTCTACCCTGCGTTCCTGCAGTATCGCGTCTTCAAAGAGATCCATGTCAGCCGGGGTGGGCAAAGCAGCTAATCCTCGGTTGGTACGTACATCATTTAACCGGTCAATGCCAGCAGCAGGATTATCATCACGCTTAGCAGCAGCTTCTGCACTGGTCAAATACATTTCAGAGATCCTAGAAATGATAAAATTATCGTCTCCATTTAGACCTCCAGGGTACTTGATTGCCTGGAAGAACCCGGGGCGAAAGGTAGTAGGAACGAATGAACCCGCTGCTCGAAAATCACCATCTTCGAATGCATCCACTAGCGATTCATCAACAGGCAATTCTAGCCTGCCCGAGGTTCCAAAAGGATTGATATTGTCCATCAAGAAAAAACCATGGGACGACTGCCCTTCTGTGATGGTGGTCACCAATTGGAATATGATCTCTGAGGACGATACAGGAGCATCATAAATAGCCCTCCATTCGGCCGAATCTGTTGCTATTGCAAAAGCTGTATTGCTTATCACCTCTTCAGCAAGTGTCACAGCAAGAGCATAATCTTCACGGTATAATGCCACTCGTGCCCTCAAAGCTCGTGCCGCATCTTTAGACACAAACATATTACGTGTCGGAGCGAAATCCGGTGCATTCTCTATAGCTACCTGCAGATCATCTATTATTTGCTGCCACACACGATCTTCTGTATCCCGTGCAACTGCTTCCAAGGTATTGGTGGTCACCACAGGTACCCCACCAAATAACGAAACCAATCTAAAGTAAGACAAAGCACGGATATAATGGACTTCACCAATGATCTCGTTCTTCCTGTTAGCAGAAGAAAAATCACTTTCCTCTATCTCTTCAATAAGGGTCAATATATCGTTTACACGAGATATGGTTAAATAAGGGCCAATGTAGTAACGATTTACTAGTACATTAGACACAAGTATAGCATTCGCATCAATTTCCCCGTGCTGAAAGAAAGTAGCGCGAAATCTAAGGTTATCTGCAGAAAGGTCTTCCGTTAATGCGGACAAATAATACAGTGTAGCACCAATGTTGTCCGTATCAGTGCCAGCGGACTGCGCACCATCGTAAGCACCAATTAATAAACTTTCTATATCTCCCGCTGAGTTCACTACTTCTGGGCTTACTGCCGTCCTCGGCCGCACATCTTCAAGGCGATCTTCACAAGCCGTGAAAGCTATGAATAATAAGGATAATAATGGATATATTTTTTTCATTTCAATAATTTTTACAAGCCAATATTCAAACCAAAAATATAGGACCTAAGCTGCGGTATAGCACCTTGATCAACGCCCAACTGACGATCATCTAATGAACTTGACACCTCGGGATCAAAGCCAGAATAATCTGTAAATGTAAGTAGGTTCTGACCTGTTACATATACCCTTAGGCTTTGCAGGCCTGCCCTGTTGACAACATTTTGTGGAAGATTGTAGCCTAAAGTTACATTTTTAAGCCTGACATAAGAGCCGTCTTCCAAGAAACGAGAAGATCTCTGGGTGTTGAATACACCCCTCGCACCGGCTACGGCCCTAGGGACATCAGTGACATCTCCAGGTTGCTGCCATCGATCTAAAACATCCGTAGTCATGTTAGGTGGAGTGGTCCCCAAATTATTGGGATCTATAGCTGCTCCTAAATTCGACGCGCCCCCGTTTCCTTCATCATACAACCTATAAATATCTCCACCGAAGCTGTACTGGAAGAAAAAACTAAGGTCAAAACCCTTGTAACTCAAGTTATTGGTTAGTCCACCAATGTAATCGGGCCAAGGATTTCCCAAAAACTGTCGATCTTCCCCACCAATTCCTCCATTAGGCGGAGCACCATCTTCACCCGGGATATCTTCATAGACCATATCTCCTGTGTCAGGGTCCACCCCTAAGGCATTTACAACAAAGAATGCGCCTATGGGTTGTCCTACCGCTGTTCTGCTTACAAAACCGACATCAATGGGAGCATTTTCACTACCAAGCGCCAGCACTTCATTGACATTCCTCGCAATATTAAAGCTAGACTCCCATCGGAAATCACCGGTATTTATATTTACAGAGTTAATCGAGATTTCAAAGCCTCTATTCTCTACTTCACCAAGGTTACGCCGTATAGATCGAAGGCCCGACTCATAAGGTAAGGGTTCATTGATAAGCAGTCCATCGGTGAGTTTATTGTAGTAATCAATAGCAAAGTTCAACCTTGCATTAAGTACGGAAATATCTAAACCCAAATTAAGCTGTCGTGTCTCCTCCCAGGTAAGATCCGGGTTTCCTAGACGCACAGTCCCTATACCCGGTTGATCATTATAATTTTCACCAGCACTTATCTGCGTTAAATGATCAAAGTCACCGATACTGGCTTGGTTACCGGTAACCCCATAACTTGCCCTGACCTTCAAATCTTGGATAAAATCTAGATCCTGCATAAAATCTTCGCTTGACAGTCTCCATCCTACTGAGGCTGATGGAAATACACCATAACGATCATTTGCCCCGAACCTAGATGAACCGTCTCTTCTCACGGAAAGTGAGACCAGGTATTTTTCTTTATAGTCCAAGTTTACCCTACCCAACAGGGATTCCAATTCGTTACTAGTCCAATCAGATGTCCCTTGGGTAATTTGAGCAGCAGAAGCCAAATACCGGAATGAATTGGACGGAAATGCTTGGCCTTCAACTCGAGAAAACTCCCGGGTATCGACTTGGTAGGTGAACCCTACCAAGGCGTCAAGTTGTAAATCACCTGACATCAAGGACTTCGAATAGCTCAACGTGTTCTCTGTCAGCCAATTCGTTCGTAATGAATTAGAAGCCGCACCTGATCCCCTGGTATTTCCTTCACCTAAAGGGTGTGTAGTAGGAGCATAAAAGAAATCTTCGGTGTAATAGGTATTCGTACCTAGGTTAGTTCTAAACTTTAATCCCTCTATTATTTCGTACTCCGCATATATGTTTCCTACTACTGAATAAATATCTGTTATGTTCTCCTGTTCAAACATTTGCACCGGGTTATTTACAGAAACCGCTGCAAAGCCTCCTTCTTCATCAAAGGGTGCTTCATCAGGCCGTCCTTGCAAAGCTTGTGGCCAAGGGCTGAAAATACTGTTGTCAACAGCAGTTTCAAATAACTCCGAACGGGCAAAAGTAAGGTTTGTTCCAAAACTCAATTTGTCCGTAGCCTTGTGATCCAAGTTTAAACGTGCTGAAAGTCGTTCAAAATCGCCTGCGGAAAGAATAGACTCTTGTTGAAAATATCCTGCAGATAAGAAAAAACGTGTGTTTTCGCTACCCCCGTTTGCCGAGAGTTGATAATTACTTATAGTAGACTGGTCCCGCAGGATGAGATCGATCCAATCTGTATCGGGTACTGTATTGTCTTCTTCAAACCTGGGATCAGCCGGTGCACCGGCATTGGCCCTAGCTTCCCTAGCTATTTCCCGGTATTGCGCCGAGTTCAGGAGCTCAGGCTCTTCCGTTAAAGATTGAAATCCATAAGAAGCAGAAAAGTTGATTTGGGTCTTTTGATTAAAATCACCCTTTTTTGTAGTGATCAAAACGACACCATTAGAGGCCCTGGAACCATAGATAGCGGCGGCAGAAGCATCTTTTAGAACCTGGATATCCGCGATATCTGCTTGATTGAGGTTAGCCAAAGGTGATTGGCCCTGGCCTGCATCATTCTGTGAATCATCCGCGTTAGAGATAGGCACACCGTCTATCACGTATAATGGTTCGTTAGATCCAACACCCCCTACGGAGGCAACGCCCCGTACTCTCATGATCATTCTCTGGCCTGGTCGGCCACTTGCGGACGATACCTGCACCCCTGCTATTCTACCTTGTACGGCTTGCGCAAAGTCAGGAGTGACCATATCTTTAATATCTTCTGCACTGGCGCCGGCTACAGCACCCGTGATGTCTTTACGCTCCTGCGTACCATAACCCACTACAACAACTTCATTTAGCTGCTTTATATCAGGGCTCATACTCAGATCGATGACTGATCTCACACCGATCTCTACTTCTTCGGTCGTAAGACCAATAAAGGAAAACACTAAGACCCCACCTGTCGACGGAACAGATAAAGAATAGTTACCATCAAGATCAGTAACGGTTCCTGTCGTGGACCCCTTTAAAATTACGTTTACTCCTGGCAAGGTGGAGCCATCTTCTACAGACGTCACCTTACCTGAAACGGTTCTATCTTGTGCTTGCGATTCGCTGAAAGCAAACGCCAACACCAACATGAAACCCAGCAGTATAAACTTCTTCATATTGTTTTGTTTAGGTTAAAAATTAATTGCTCTAGGCTACCAAACATAATGATTAAAACCAGAATCGTGATAACCACAAGAATAAATTTAACCCAATTTAACAGACAAGAAACTATGAATTATTAAGTAGTTTCTAAAAATACCCCAATATGGGGGATAATTTGAATAATTGGTCTACCAGTATTTATGCGGATGAGATGGCCTATCCTGGCTCACCAGCCCGTGTAGCTTTTGGGCCAATCGATTAGATAGTATCTCTTGAAACTACTGGGTATGGATCTAAAGCTTTACGGCTAGGCAAAGTGCATTTTGTATCAAAGGATAAAGCATATAACCCGATGTAAAAGTAAGCCAGGACTTAACATTAAAGAAGATTTGAGGGAGATTCTTTGAGGTTTAGTACCTTATATACCATCAATGGGCTGGAAAGCTTCGCTACCAAGGATATATGCACCAAGGTTCACTGGGCGCAATAAGCGAAACAACCTTGAATAACTCAAGGGAATGAACTGGTCAAGTGGTTTCCTTTTTGACCCGGAATTCTTTGTGTAGGACTAGAACGCCAGGTAATACCATTAACCTGGACTCAATTAAAAAATGACCGTCATTCCGCGCCGGTGGCTGTGGGAAGGCCAATAGCGAGAGCCGGAATCTACTGTGTCGTAGAACGGAAGCTACTCCCCAGTTGAAAGACTGTGAAAGTATGCTAAACCTGGGCTATAATGATTTTAAATCGAACGGAGGTCATTAGGTTAAGCATCCCCATCGCAACCCTTCACCCTGTAAGGGGCAATCCATCGCTCGGTTGGTTCCCCTTTAGGAACTCCGGGGGTGAGCACTGACCTTAACCTAACAGCATTGGAAATGAATTAGCCGAGTAGCCTTAGAGATTCACCCCTAAACCACTCGGCTAAACTATTATTTTCAAACTACCCTCTTTTAGAGGATTCTCATATCATCACTAATCATCATCCATGATCATCAATGCAAACCCATCCTCTTCAAATGGATACCTCGTATAAACATCCGTAGGCGTTTGGATGATCACCGCCATAAGCTCGAGGTCAGGACCATCCACCGCATTTGGAACGGTTTCGATTACAATGGGAGCCTCAAAGGTAAAAGAAGGGGTCACATTGATCGTAAACGTGCTATCGGTAGTTGCCGTAGCCGCTGGTACAGTGAAATGTTCGCCTAGCGCTGCGGACCCCCTGACCGCAAAAGTGACCTCGATATCTTCCGTACCATTGAGGTTGAAAAATAGGGGAACAGATACACTTTCTGAAGTGCCTGTACCTTCATCCACAGAGCCCGGCACTTGGGTACCTACAAATCCTACATATTGCAAGCTTGCAGGGGCTAAATCGTCAAACTCCTCGCGGTCGCAGGACGTGAAGATCATCACCCATACGACTAAACTATATACTATTTGATTTTTCATAATTTTCTAAAGTAAGCAGATTAATACCCTGGATTTTGTTGAGCTGCCAATACCGGGTTTACGACGACCTCGGAAGCCGGGATTGGCCATAAAAACCGGTTATCAGTATGAGGAATGGCATTGATACTCTTAGGCAATGACTCTGTGTCCCCGATAGAATAGGTGCTTCCACTTACATCGGAGGAAAACATTTTTGCAGGGATACCCCCAGTACTAAATAATGGATCTACAGCATTTCTATGGATATCTTTCCATCGCTGCCCTTCTGCGAGATACTCGATGCGCCTTTCTTCTAAGATCCTCCCGATCAATTCGTTAGCATCGTCTATGGTGCCATATGAAGTCATGGCCCCTGAAATAGCCCTATCCCTGACTGCGTTCAATAGCGCCGAACCACGGGTAGTGTTGTTACTTCTTGCTTCTGCCTCTGCTAAATTCAGTAGTATTTCAGCATAGCGCAGTATTGGTGAAAAATCAGTGAAGTTGCTATAATCTCTATACTTACTGGTAAATAAACGGTCACTGGCCCCCATTTCGACCAGCAATGATCGCCTAAGGTCATCCGGATGCCAAAAGGGCTCGTTCCAAATGATCGGGCTGATCGCCACCTCGCCACGTGCCCCTAACGATGAGGACCCGTACATCCTAGCCAACGCTGAATTGGTATTGAGATTATCATTGGCGCTCATGTTCATGGAAAAAATATTTTCTTCACTCCGATTGTTCGTCCATGGTCCATCTGCGGATTCTGTCAGCGCGTAGCCATTAATAGGACTTTCGAAGGGAGCTCCTTGAGGTACCAACTTATTACTTTCCGTGATTACACCTTCCCAATCTCCTTGGTGCAACTTCACGCGGGTTTTTAAGGCTATGGCCGCTCCGCTGGTGGCTCTTACGATATTCAGTACCCCATTTCTCGATTCCGGCAAATTGGCTTCGGCATAGTCTAGATCCTCTAGAATAAAATTATAGGTTTCTGCCACTGTAGATCTTCCTATAGTAGCATTTTGTTCTACAGAACCAGGGCTATCATTGCCAATCGTATAGAGAGGCAATCCAAATTCCGAGCCATTGTTATCCCGGAACGGGCGAGCAAAGTGGATCACCATTTCATGGTAAGTCAGTCCACGTAAAAATCTTGCTTCGGCAATATAGCTATTTGCCTCTTCCTGTGAAATGATCCCTTCTTCAACCGCGCCTGTAACGCCTTCAATGAAAAGGTTGGCAAGGTTCACTACTCTAAAACCATTCTCCCAAAAATACCGGTTGTTTTCCGTTGTCGGGGAGTAATTGGACCGGTAGGTAAAAGCATAAAAGGTATTGATAAGCAGCATATCTTCTCCTCTCATATCACTTTGTTGTATATGAGCCGCACCAAAGATATATCCCCGGTTATTATTTTCTGCCGCCCTGTAAAAGCCTGACTGGGCGGCATCATATACACCATTCATTACCAATTCAATACGCTCAGGGGTGTCAAAGGCTGTCTCTTCAGCTATGGCATCAAAAGGTAGCAGTTCCGTAACATCTTCTTCACATCCCACTGCAATTAACAACGCCACTATAAAAAATAAGTGTTTATAGCTTTTCATAATCTTGTTTTTAAAAGGTTAGGTTCAATCCCATCGTGTAGGTCCTTAACAGGGGATTGGTATTCAGGTCAATCCCGGCCTCTGTATTGGATGTATTACTAAAGTTCAGTTCCGGGTCCAGGCCTTGATAACCTGTAAAAACGAAGGCATTTTGAACTTGGGCATAGATCCTGGCCCGCGTAAAACCAATGTTCTCCAGCACTTGCCTTGGTAAGCTATAGCCTAAGGAAATGTTCTGTATTCTTACATAATCGCCGTCTTCCACAAACCGCGATACAGCTTCGCCGTCCAAGTTGAGGAAATTGTCATTCTCCAATGAAAGGCGGGGAACATCTGTATCCCGATTGGCTGGGGTCCAACGGTTCCTGATCTCCGAGATATTGTTCACAAAAAATGAAGAAAGACCATCTTGCCTTGATGCATTGTACACCTTTTGTCCAAAAGCATAAGTCAAAACAAAGCTGAAATCGAATCCTTTGTAAGAGAAATTGTTGGTCATCCCTCCAAATGCCTTGGGATTAGTTTGTCCTAATACTACCTTGTCTCCTTGCTCAAGATCGAGATCCTCCTCACGGCTCAACTCAGCCCCTGGATCTAGGGGATTATAAAAATAGTACTGGTTATCATCCGGGTTACCTTGTATCAGGGTGCCATCGGCCTTAGTATATATGGGATTGCCATTTGCCGGGTTAACCCCGTTATAGATAAAGCCGAACAACGCACCAATAGGTTCTCCTACTCTCAGAATATTGTAAGTTTCAATAACATCTGAATTGTTATTGGCTAAGCTTGTTATTTCATTTTGAGCAAAAGTGATATTGAACGAAGTGGACCAAGTAAAGCCATTGGTCTCCATGTTCAATGAATTTATAGCAAGCTCTACTCCCCTATTCTCCAGCGCTCCCACATTTTGGGATATTTCGTTGCCGGGAATGCCGAGGCTAGGGGGCGTGGGAGCTCTTAGTACTAGGTCCTCCGTATCATTGAGAAAATAATCGATTGAGCCCGTGACCCTATTGTTTAATACAGCAAAATCCAATCCTACATTATACTTAGAGGTAGTTTCCCAGACCAGCGTGTTATTCCCCACATTTTCAAACCGGATGGCAGTAAGATCTCCATATAGTTCGGGGCCATAAGTGCCCAAAGCAGGAAATAAGCCTCCCGGGAGGTTATCATTACCGGTTTCTGCATAGCCTGCCCTAATTTTTAATTGGTTGATAAATCCTACATTAAAAAAATCCTCTTGGGAGATATTCCAGCCCAAGGATCCCCCCAGGAAGGTGTCACTCCTGTTATCCTCTGGCAGACCGGAAATGGCATCATTCCGGATACTCAATGAAACTAGGTACCTGTTATTATAATCATAATTTAGACGTCCAAAAAGGGAAGAGAAACCTTCTTCACCATAAAACCCACTGGAAAACTGGGTGTCAAAAGATCCTGTGATCAAGCCCTGTTCTAAGAAAAACGGGTCGGAGAACCCTTGCCCTTGGCCGGTGAATCGATCAAAAGTTGTTTTTTGGTATTCCGTACCCGCAACGATATAGAAATTATGTACATCTGAAACCGTTTTTCTCCAGGAAAGAGTGTTTTGCCAGTTCCATCTCGAGGTATTACGCAAGTCCCGATCTACAAAACCGTTAGGATTGCCATCCCCATGTATTGGGTTCCAGGAAGTGAAATTTCTCGTGTCTGAAACATCAATCCCCAACTGGGTCCTCAACTCGATATCGAAAGGCAGGTTAAATTGAAGGTAGGTATTCCCTAGCAGCCTTTGTACTTTTGATTCAAAAAGGTTGTTATCCAATACATACCGGATATTAGGTAAATTAAAGGCAATATTCTGTGTATTATTCCCACTACCTAACGATTGATTATCTTCCGTCAGGTTATACCCCGTGGGATGATCAGGATCAAATACCGGTACATTGGGGAAAGCTTTTAGCGAATTGAAAAGGTTTCCTGAAAGACTTCCCGTGCCACTGTTCACATTATCGGTCTGCTGCTGGGATACTTGCAGTTTAACCCCTGCGGAGAACCAGTCCTTGGCGTTATAGTCGATATTGGCCCGGGCGCTGTACCGTCTCTGGGCATTGCCCACAGTGGCACCTTCTTGGTCTGCATACCCTAAAGATACGAAGTACTGTACAGCCTCACTTCCTCCCTTAAAGCTCAAAGCATGGTTTTGAACGAAACCTCTCCTAAGCACCTCGTCTTGCCAATCCGTATCGACATTATCGGGCCCTGGAAAAGCCTGTGGAGCTATTCCCGCAGCCGCAAACTTCTCATTGCTGATCCGGATAAACTCATCGGCATTTAAAAGATCAAAGCGGTTCTCTGCTTCATTAAAGCCCATGAACATATTATAATTGACTTCCGGCTTCCCGGCCTGGCCGGTCTTAGTGGTGATCAGGATCACGCCGTTTGCTGCCCTGGAGCCATAAATAGCAGTAGCTGCTCCATCTTTCAGTACTTCGTAGGACTCTATATCTGCTGGGTTAATATCCGCTAAGGCGTTACTTTCCACGTTACCCGGGCCACTGAAATCCCCGGTTTCAATAGGCACACCATCGACCACAAACAAGGGATCCGTACCTCCTGAAATAGAATTTACTCCCCGGATCCTAATCTTGGGCGCCTCTCCTAACAGGCCGGATGTGGTGGTTACTTGAACCCCGGCGGCCTTACCTTGTAAGGCCTGGTCAAAACTCATCACCGGCATTTTAGAGATCTCTTCGCCACTAACGGACGCCACGGAACTGATCAGCTTTCGCTTATCTACCTCTCCATAGCCCACGATCACCACCTCATTCAGCTGTTTGATATCGGCGGTCATGGCAACATCTACTACGGATCGAACACCAATTTCGACTTCTTCAGTTGCTAAACCAATAAAGGAAAAGACGAGAACACCCCCAGTTGAGGGTATGGATAGAGTATAGTTACCGTCAATATCGGTAACTGTACCAGCGGTTGTGCCTCTAAGCACTACATTAACTCCCGGCAAAGTTGACCCATCCTCCACGGAGGTCACTTTGCCAGAAATGGATCTCTCTTGGGCAGCTACCTCGCTGAAAACGAGGATATACGCCATCAAGAAACCAATTTGTATTGACTTCTTCATACTGTTTTGTTTAAGTAAAAATTTAGGTTTTGGCAGCTAAGATTAGTCAGGAACTAAAACATAGGGGTAGCCAAAGGAATTTTAAGATAGCGTAATCGAACCAAGAATAAAATAAAAAAATTGAATGTGGGGATGAAAATCACCCAATTAGCGGGATGTTTCTCAAGGAGAAATTATTGCGAACTCAATCCTCCTATTTCTCTGTCGATTAGCATCGGAATTATTTTCTACCACCGGGCGATCGGGTCCGAATCCTTTATAGCTCAGCATTTTCCCAGGGATGCCTTCTGATTCAAGATAGCGATAGACGGACGCTGCTCTTTTTTCTGACAATTGATAATTATAGGTACGATCCCCGGTGTTATCCGTATGCCCGGCTATCTCAATTTTGACCCCTGGATTAGCTTTTAAAAACCGGGCTACCTTTTTTAGTTCGGTTTTTGATGCTTCTTTTAACTCGTATTTATCCACATCAAAAAAGATATTTTTCAACACAGTAATAGCACCTGCCTCGATCGGTGAAAGGTATATGTCCAATTCTATGGGCTCCAGGATACCCGATGTGTAGCTAAAGGAAAGGCTTTTAAAAAGATATCCTTCTTTGTTTACATACAAGGCATAATCGGAGCCTTCTTTGAGCACCATCAGGTATTGCCCATTCACAGCATCTGACGAGACTAAGGAAACCCTTTCGTCACGCGCGAGATCGTAAAGTTCGATAGCCGCCTGCAAAGGCTTTTTCGTTGCTTCCGAAAACACTTTACCGAATACGTAGGAGGTCCGGTATTTGACCTTAGAGTCTTCGGGGACGTTAAATTCATAGATCCGCCCTTTCCGGCCCGGATCATTGTTATCCTCGTGGGAATAATATCCTTTTTCTCCATCGGAAGTGATGAATAGCGAGACTTGGTCCTCCCCCGTATTTATAGGGTATCCTAAGTTAACAGGAGTCCCCCAATTTGAGGATTCTCTTTCAGCATAATAAATATCAAACCCTCCAAAGCCCTTCAACCCGTTAGAAGCAAAATAAAGCGTGCTATTGTTAGGATGAATAAAGGGAGATACCTCGTCATACCGGGTATTGATGTTAAGGTTTACCGGCTTACCCCAAGCTCCTTGGTCGTCCATATAGCTGACCCAGATATCTCTTCTCCCGATCCCATCCTTACGATCTGAAATAAAATAGAGGGCTCTACCATCTGCCGATAGGGAAGGTTGTGATTCCCAAGCCGGGGTATTTACGTTAGGACCAAGGTTTTCCGGGACAGACCATTCCGTGCCGGTCTTACGGCTGATGTAAAGGTCACAGCTGCCATACCCGTTCCGGCCATAGCACGAGGTAAAGATCAAGGTCCGCCCATCCCCGGAAATTGTACAGGTACCTTCATTGAATTCGGAGTTAATGTTCGGTGAAATAGACGTCGGTGTTCCCCAGGAACCACCAGGATCTTTTGTACTCACAACCAGGTCCTCATCATGCTGCATAGTGGTACCTAGGCGCCGGGTAAAGATTAATTCTTGCTGGTCTACCGAAACGATGGGAAAATACTGCATGGGAAAGGCGTTTACCGTATCACTAAGAGGTTTCGGTTGATATTCTGACGCTTTGTTTGCGTTTTCTATGCCAAATTGAGCGTTGGCCTTGATTCGTTTGGCCTCGTCTACCCTGCGTTGATTCCGGGAACCCGCTGCTAAAAACTTATCAATGTATTGGAGGGACTGCTCAAAATCATTCAATTGGAGGTACAACTCTCCCAGCTCAAAATGGCTGGGTGCATTGTTTCCCGGGTTCAACTCCAAGACCTTTTCAAAAAATTGTTCCGCTTTGTCTAGGTCTCCCTTGGCCTTATAGATGATGGCCAACCGGAAATAGGCTTCGTGAAAATTTTTATCTTTTTGGATGGCTTGGTTCAACAGGTCCATGGCCATGCTATATTGCCCCCTTACCCTAAAGTTATCGGCCTCGTAATAAAGCTCAGCCGCCTTTTTTGACCTCGTACTCAGCGTGCGCTGGGCAAATACTAAAAGCGAACATAGACAAAGAAATATAGTGATAGCCGTTTTCATTAATACAGCATCTTCCCGATGCTTCTCTTTTCTTAAAGGATCAAATTTAATGGATTTAATGTATCAAATGACCTAAATCCGAATATCTCATGGGGTACTAACGTAAGTTAACCATTGGAATTGTGGGTTAAACCGCACATACAGCCTCCATAGCAGAGAAACGCTTACCTATAAGAACTGAATTATATAAGCCTTTTTACTTTCCACCTTGCCATTTTCTTACGTTGAACAGGGATGGTACTCTACCCGGAATAAACCGGTGAAATACCGGCTAACCATTAGCCGTGTAGCTATGTTAAAACCAACCCAAAAGGTACTCAAATTAATACCGGGCCTTCGTGGCCTTCAGCGTATTCAATAACAGCGAGGCAATGGTCATAGGCCCTACGCCACCGGGCACGGGCGTGATGAAAGATACGATCGGTTTTACTTCCTCAAATTCTACATCCCCTTTTAGAATATACCCTCTTTGGTTATCCGCAGCGATCCGTGTGATGCCCACATCCACCACCACGGCGCCGGGTTTGATCATATCCGCCTTGATCAGCCCGGGCTGGCCGGTAGCTACGATCAGGATATCCGCTTGCTGGGTGTAGAACGGCAAGTTTTCGGTATGGATATGGCAAACGGTAACGGTAGCATATTCATGGTAGGCCATGATCGTGCTCATGGGAGCGCCTACGGTACGGCTGTTCCCTACGATCACACAGTGTTTCCCTTTTATTTCTACGTTGTATCTTTTTAGCAGTTCCTGTATCCCGTACGGAGTAGCAGGCATCAGGCCCGGGTTTTTAGAAGTGATCCTGCCATAGTTCTCGTTCGTAAAGCCGTCAACATCCTTCGAAGGAGAGATGTGTTCGGTTACTTTTATGGCCGAAACATGGTCGGGTAACGGCAATTGCACGATCAACCCGTCGATGTCCTCGTCGTTATTGATCCTGTCTACATTGGCCAAGAGCTTTTCTTCTGAAATGGATTCAGGAAACTGGAGTAAAGTGTATTCGAAGCCCACTTTTTTACAAGCCTTGATCTTATTATTCACATACGTTTGACTGGCGCCGTCATCTCCTACAAGGATAGCGGCCAGGTGAGGAACTTTTTTTCCCTCGTTTTTGAGTTTGTTTACTTCACTGGCCAGTTCTTCCTGTATTTGATTGGCTACCTTTCGGCCATCAAGAATCGAAGAGTTCATTTTTAGAGTTTGTTCTTTAACCATAAAATGTGAGATCGAAAGTAAAGACTGATATTAATCCAATTTCAACACGGCCATAAATGCTTCCTGCGGGATCTCTACGTTCCCTACCTGTCGCATTCTCTTTTTACCCTTCTTTTGCTTTTCCAAAAGCTTCCTTTTACGAGTGATATCTCCACCGTAGCATTTAGCCAATACGTTCTTCCGCATGGCTTTGACGGTTTCCCGGGCGATGATCTTCGTACCAATGGATGCCTGCACGGCAATCTCGAACATTTGCCTGGGCAGCAATTCTTTCAGCTTTTCACAGAGACGCTTGCCCCACTCATACGCTTTGTCACGATGGACGATAGCGGATAGGGCATCCACCTTTTCCCCATTAAGCATGATATCCAGCTTTACCATCGTTGATTTCTGGAAACCTATTAACTCATAGTCCAGGGAGGCATATCCCCTCGAGAGCGTTTTAAGTTTATCAAAGAAATCAAAAACGATCTCTGACAAGGGCAGTTCAAAAGAAAGTTCCACCCTGTCGGCGGTCAGGTAGACTTGGTTCTTGATCACCCCTCTCTTATCCATACAAAGGCTAATGATATTACCGATGTACTCGGCCTTGGTGATGATCTGGGCCCTAATGAAGGGCTCTTCGATATGGGAGATCGTGTTAGGTTCAGGCATTTCCGAAGGGGCATTGATATATTGTATGCTGCCATCCGTAGTAATGGCATGGAACTGAACGGAAGGCACGGTAGTGATCACGGTCATTCCAAACTCCCGCTCTAACCTTTCTTGGACAATTTCCATATGCAACATCCCTAAAAAGCCGCATCGAAAACCGAACCCTAGCGCAGCCGAGGTCTCCGGCTCCCATACCAACGAGGCGTCATTGAGCTGGAGCTTCTCCATAGAATTTCTCAACTCTTCGAACTCACTGGTATCCACGGGGTATATGCCCGCAAAGACCATAGGCTTAACATTTTCAAAACCCTTTACGGCCTCGGCACAAGCGCGCCCTACATGGGTAATGGTATCTCCCACCTTGACCTCTTTAGCCACTTTAATCCCCGAGATCAAGTAGCCCACATTACCGGTGTGGATGGACAGTCGTGGCTCCTGCTTTAACTTTAATACGCCAATTTCATCAGCATCGTACGTTTTGCCGGTGTTGACAAATTTTACCTGGTCCCCCTTTTTAATTTCACCGTTAAACACCCGGAAGTAAACCTCGATCCCCCGGAAGGAGTTAAAAACGGAATCAAAGATCATAGCCTGTAAGGGCTCCCCGGGATTTCCCTGGGGTGCGGGCACCCTATTCACAATGGCTTCGAGTATTTCCGCTATACCTATGCCTTCCTTAGCGCTAGCCCGTATTACATCGGCACGATCACAACCGATCAGCTCTACGATCTGGTCAGTTACCTCCTCCGGCATGGCGCTGGGCAGGTCAATTTTATTGAGTATGGGAATGATCTCCAGGTCATGTTCCAGGGCCAAGTATAAGTTAGAGATCGTTTGTGCTTCGATCCCTTGGGCGGCATCTACGATAAGGAGGGCTCCTTCACAAGCGGCAATGGACCTGGAAACTTCGTAAGAAAAATCCACATGCCCAGGGGTATCGATCAAATTCAGTACATAATTCTCCCCCTCGTAAAGATAATCCATTTGGATGGCATGGCTTTTTATGGTGATCCCCCGCTCACGCTCCAAGTCCATATCATCAAGTAGCTGTTCTTGCATTTCCCTATCACTCACAGTACCAGTAGCCTGTAGCAGGCGGTCCGCCAAGGTGCTTTTCCCGTGATCGATATGAGCGATAATGCAAAAATTCCTTATGTTCTCCATCTAAGCTTGCTTACTGTTAAAATGTAGGTACGCCCGTTTTTTTGATTTGCAAAAGTAGCCAAATAATTGGTACCAATACATAAAATCATAGTTCCGTGATCAGCCATGGCTGACTAGGATTAAAACAATTGAAAAAGCTAAAGTTTAGGTGTTAACCCGTAAATTATTAGGGCTTGGTCTAAGGTCATGATCACGTAGACTACTGCTGTCCACAATGGACCAACGTAAGCTGCGCAAGGTACGGATAAAGAAAAATATAAAAAGCGGGGAAACGATCCTCGTCATACTTGGGTTACAGTGTTACTTTCATCTCCTAAAACGGGTAAGCATTAGCGGGTCGTCATTTCCATTTGATATTACACCCCTGGCTTGGAATTTGATCTTCGGAAACAGGATTACCTTTTAACATATCATCCAGCGCGGCACGCAGGTCTTTACCGGTCAGGGGTTTTTCATTCCCGGGACGAGAATCATCTAATTGACCACGATAAACTAACTCCATATTCTTATCAAAAATGTAAAAATCAGGCGTACAGGCCGCATCGTAGGCATGGGCTACCACTTGGGTCTCATCATAAAGATAGGGGAAGGCATACCCCCATTTCTTGGCTTCCTCGTGCATTCGTTCCGGGGAATCTTCCGGGTAATTCTCTACATCGTTAGAACTAATGGCAATGAACCTGGCGCCTTCCGGTATGTAGTCCTCGGAAAGCCGTACCAGCTCAGGCTGAACATGCTTCACATAAGGACAATGATTACAAATAAACATGATCACCGTGGCAACTTCAGACTTTAATTCGTCTAAGGTATAACTACGCCCCGTGATCGTATCCGGCAATTTGAAAAAAGGTGCCTCCGTGCCTAGGGGAAGCATATTAGACGGTGTGAGTGACATGGTATTTTTTAAGGGTTGAAGATCAAAAATAAAAAATAAAACCACTTCTTACTTGCATTATTTACGGCCAATCAAAAAATATTCCATTCATTTGCCCGGCTATGGGGTAAATAAGGGGATCGGAAATAGGGTATTCGTGATGGGGAATGATAACTTGCTTCTCAGTTTCAATGGTTAGTGTCAAAACCACAGATCCTAGGGCTGTAAGACCCCTCAAATCAACGTTTGGATAGGTTTTGACCTTATGCCCGTGATCTTTTAGCCTGTCCGTCTTACCTTAGGTCCATGAAAATAGGATTAATATCAGACACCCACGGTCACCTCGACGACCGGGTCTTTCAACATTTTGATTCTTGTGATGAAATATGGCATGCCGGGGATATAGGCACCTTGGATGTAGTTACCAAACTGGGTGACTTTAAGCCCCTGAGAGCAGTATACGGCAACATTGATGGCCGGGAGATAAGAACGGTTTACCCTGAAGATCTCTGGTTTAACTGTGAAGACATTACCGTATGGATCACGCATATAGGAGGGTATCCTCCACGATATAACCGCCGCACAAAGGGCATTCTCCAAGAGAAAGTGCCGGGCTTATTCATCTGTGGACACTCACATATTTTAAAGATCATAAAGGACCCAAAACTGGACCTATTGCATATCAATCCCGGTGCAGCGGGCCTTCAAGGTTTTCATAAGGTAAAAACGTTGGTACGTTTCGATGTAAACGGGGACCGGATCGAAAACATGCGAGTAATAGAACTAGGGAAAAGGGCATAAAAAAACCCCATACTTGGGGTTGGTCTTACAATGCTTTAGAGCTTGATTATTCTGCCTTCTCCTTATCTTCAGTGTCCTCTTTTTTTGCTGCAGGGGCTTCTTTTTTATCTTCTACTACAGGTTCTTCTGCCTCTTTTTTCGCGGCCGCCGCTTTTTTCTTATCGCTGGCCTTTTTCTTTACTTCTGTATCGGTGGCGGTAGCTTCACTTTCCTTGGCAGGATCTTTTACAGGTTCAGCCGCCTTTTTGCTGGCAGGCTCTTTCTTAGCAACTTTTTCTTCCTTCACCTCGGTGGAAGCTTTAGCTTTTTTTACGGGCTCAGCAGGAACTTCCGCTTTGGGCTGATCTTTAACCGCAGCTTTTTTAGTGGCGGCTTTAGCAGCAGGCTTGTCAGCATTTTTGGCAAATTCTTCCTTCATCCCCTCTACATCTACTTTCGTAATGATAGGCTTCTTGTTCAATCGTTGGATATCTTGCTGCCTGACTTTTGCCCTGGTCTTATTTCTTTTTGCTTTCCTTTTTAATCTAGTTACTGCCATTTCCGAGTGTCGTCTTTATAAAACAGGCTGCAAATTTAAACAATAATTCTGATTTGAAAACAATACCTTAAAAATTAAATAGGCATAACAAGTCCAAAACCCTCATTTTAAACGCTTTTTTGTAGTTTTGCTGCTATGAGTCAAAAGCCAGGGCTGCCAAAAGGTATGCGTGATTTTGGTCCTAAACAGATGGCCAAAAGAAATTTCATTTTCAATACCATTAGGGGGGTGTTTCAAAACTATGGTTTTATGCCTTTAGAAACTCCTGCAATGGAAAACCTATCGGTGCTCACCGGGAAATATGGTGACGAAGGGGATCGCTTATTGTATAAAGTCTTGAATTCAGGTGATTTCTTATCCAAGGTCAATGGCAACGATCTCAACCAGGGACAAGGTGTAGTACTACCAAAAATTGCTGAAAAAGGCCTCAAATATGATCTTACCGTGCCTTTTGCCCGCTACGTGGTAATGAATCAGCATGACCTGCCCCTGCCCTTTAAACGCTACCAGGTACAGCCCGTATGGAGGGCCGACAGGCCACAGAAAGGTCGTTATCGTGAGTTTTACCAATGTGATGCAGATGTGGTAGGTACGACATCATTGATCTGCGAAGCTGAGATCGTTATGATGATCCGTGACGTTTTCGCCCGGTTGGGCATTACCGACTACACCATAAAGATCAATCACAGGAAAATTCTTCGCGGCATCACCGAAATCATAGGCGCCCAAGATAAAGAAACACCATTTTTAGTGGCGATCGATAAGCTTGATAAAATAGGAATAGAGGGCGTTAAGCTAGAACTATCGAAAAAGGGGCTTCCCCAGCAGGCGATCGACCAAGCGGTGAATATAATGGACCTCAAGGGTTCATCGAGGGAAAAACTAGGTGAGCTAGGGCAGTTACTGCAAGAATCCGGGGCAGGGATCGAAGGGGTGAAAGAAATGAAAGAAGTACTGTCCATCGTAGAAGCCTTTGATCTCGCTGACGACCACGTGCAATTAGACGTAACCTTAGCACGGGGACTTTCATACTACACCGGTACCATTTTCGAAGTCAAGATCAATAATGTTGATATGGGAAGTGTAAGCGGCGGTGGCCGGTATGACGACCTCACCGGGGTGTTTGGAATGCCGGGCCTTTCGGGAGTCGGCTTTTCTTTTGGGGTGGACCGTTTGTATGACGTCATGGAAGAGCTTACATTGTTCCCCGGGGATGCCTTGGAAGGAACACAAGCGCTCATCGTCCATTTTGACGAGAGCTCCCGGCTTTATGGCCTGCGGGTCTTAAAAGCATTAAGGGACAGCGGTATTGCTTCGGAGATCTATCCCGACCTGGCCAAACCTAAAAAGCAATTTGGCTATGCGGACAAAAAAGGGATCCCTCATGTCGTCGTCATCGGTTCAGAGGAGATGGAAAGCGGCTTGCTTACATTGCGCAACATGAGATCAGGAGAAGAGAATAAGCTAGGGATCCAAGCCATAGTGGAAAGGTTAGGCAAGGGCAAATAGCCGTCCCAGTTTAGTGTCACCTGTCCGGGCAATTTATGCTGCCTGTAGCAATTTCGCGTGGTGTATTTGTGACTCTACTGCATAGTCGTTAGCATTGTGCTTTGCAGGCTACAAGCAATTTAACGGGGAGCACTGCGTTAGGTACCTAATTGGCCGTGTCTTTAACCGCATGAAATAACCAGTAAGAATATTGTAATGAAGAAGGCGCAGATCTTCACTTTACTAGCCATTTTGATCACCACACCTAACCTGCTTGGCCAATATATTAGCGAAAACGGTTGGTTCGAAGTAGACGTGATCAACGATTGCGACGGGGGGTGCTCCGGAACTACGGTGCGGGGTTGTGAAGGTTTGCAGATCATCATTCGAACGACAGCATCTGCGCCATGTGATTGTTTCTCGACATGTAATCCTAGTTGCGATTTTGATTATTTGGGTGATAATTCTTTTCCCGCCCTTCCTAATCCCCTCCAATTCACATATGAAGAGGCAGGAAGCTATCGTCTTCAAGTATTGTTTCCCCAGCCTGACGGACCTGATTTTATCAACATCCAAATCAATGAAAAATTCGCCCCGGACTTTGACATTTTTTCATGCTCTTCACGCTCCATACAAGTGAACATCCAAGATAACCAGTACGATAATTATATTATTAATTTTGGAGATGGGAGCCCCGAGGAAATCGTCCCTTTAGGGTCGCCAGATGTAGAACATAACTACACTTCAACCACACCGCGAACCGTTACCGTAAGAGGCCTGGACAATAACACGGCTGATAACTGCGCTCGCACAGCCGATGCCTTAACTCCTTTGGAAACGATCCCTGCCTCTTCCTTCGATTCCCTGGTCAGCCTGGATGCTGGCACCCTTGCCCTGTATTATGATCTGCAACCTGATATTCGTCACCGCTTGGAAATCAAAGTAAACGACGGCGCCTACACCACCTTTAATGCGTTATTGGATGATACCACCATAGCCGATACCATTCAAAACCTCGACCTGGAAAACAATTCGTATTGTTTCAGGATACGTTCCATAGATCCTTGTTTAGGGTTCAACTCTATCGTGGCTACCTCGCCCGAGATATGCAACGTGCTGCTTGACGCAGCTTTCGAGGATAATGTAAATGCATTGAACTGGTCCATAGGTACTGCAGCAAGCAGCTTTGATCTTAACCGGGTAAGTGACAACCAAGAACTGCTCAGGCCGGGACTCACCGGCAATGCGTTCAATGACACCGACATTGATTGCGATATAGAGTACTGTTACACACTTTTTGCCAATTTACCCGACGGATCTGTCAGCAGGTCGCTGGAAAGGTGTGGAAATTCGTTCCGAACAATACCCCCGCAAGCGGTAAATGACCTGTCCGTAAGTGTTGAAGACGCGAATATCCAGTTGGACTGGCCTCTAAGCACTACGGAAGAGATCGCCAGCTACCAGCTACTGCGAGGCACGAATCCTGCTGGCCTCGGTAACATCGCTGCGGTTGAAATGGGAACAAGCTTTACCGATACCGGTTTGAATCCGCAAGAGACCTCGTACTGCTACCGTATCGACCCTACCGACGAGTGTGGCAATACGAACACCACGGGCACAATAGCATGCTCCATGCTGCTGGGGGGTTCCATAGCAGCGGATAATACAGTAAACCTATCCTGGAATGAGTACCTCGGCTGGCAGCAAGGGGTTTCAAACTACACCATAGAGAAATCTTATCTCAACGGCGATGCCCCGGACCAGGCAAGTACCTCCGCCAGCTTTGAGGAAGTGGATAATAACAATGATCAGCAAGTTATCTTATACCGTGTAAGAGCTAATCCCGTCGATAACACGCTAGCACCCGCGTATTCTAACACGTTAATGCTGGTAAAACCTAATAACATCTATTATCCTAATGCCTTTACCCCCGATGGTAACGGTCTGAACGAGACTTTTACGGTCATGGGCCGATTCATTGAACAGTATGAACTACGTATATTTAACCGCTGGGGAGAAGAGATATTTTTCTCGGGTATGCCGGAAACTCCTTGGGACGGGACGTTAAACGGGCGCTCTTTGCCTTACGGCACGTATGCCTTCCGGTTAGACATTGTGGACCAGGCAGGCAGGGAGATCACGGAGACCGGTACCATCGTGCTTTTACGCAGGTAAGCCCATCGGAGAACTTTGTGACACCTTAGTTCTCAAACCACAAAGTGCAGTGGTTTGGCTCTGAAGGGCAGCCAACGGAAAAATACCACCAAACCTTTGACATACTCCTAAAAGCATTTCATTTTTGCTTTCTTTTTTTAAAGTATAAACAAAAACTCTCGGCCATGTTCGACATGATGAAGATGATGGGCAAAATGAAAGAGGTGCAAGCCAAAGTAAAGGAAGCCCAAGATAATTTGGTCAATATCAAAACTACGGCAGAGTCAGGAGCCGGCATGGTAAAGGCAACTGTAAATGGAAAAAAAGAGCTGGTAAAACTGGAAATTGACCATGACCTGGTGAAACCTGGTGACCAAGAAATGCTACAGGACCTGGTGATTGCCGCAGTGAACAAAGCTATGGCGGAAGTAGAAATACTGGCCAAAGAAGAGATCAAAAAAAGTACGGAAGGGCTTCTTCCAAACATCCCCGGCCTTGACCTGGGCGGGTTGGTCTAGATGGACAAAGTCTCAATAGTTATTCTTAATTACAATGGTCGTTCGTACCTGCAACAGTTTTTACCTGGGGTTATTCAAAACAGCCCCGGGTGCGAGGTAATTGTAGCCGATAACTGTTCCACTGATGATTCCGTCGAATACTTACGCACCCATTTCCCATCGGTGCGCCTCATCTTGATCCCGGTAAACCTAGGCTACAGCCAGGGATACAACGAGGCATTGGCCCAGGTGGAGGCGCAATATTATGTATTACTAAACTCGGATGTAGAGGTTTCGCCGGGGTGGGTATCCCCCATTCTCCAAATGATGGAAACCGATGAAAGCATAGCGGCTGCCCAACCCAAAATATTGGATTTTAACCAAAAAGAATACTTTGAATATGCCGGGGCGGGGGGCGGTATGATGGACATACTAGGCTACCCCTTCTGCCGCGGCCGGTTATTCCAAACTTTAGAAACCGACCAGGGGCAATACAATGACGTCACCCAAATATTCTGGGCCACGGGAGCTTGCCTTTTTATTCGATCTGACATTTACCGCAAGCTCGGCGGTCTCGACCCTGATTTTTTTGCCCATATGGAAGAAATCGACCTATGCTGGCGGATCAATGGGGCCGGTCTTAAAGTCATGTATAATGGAGCCAGCCAGGTCTATCATGTGGGCGGCGGCACCTTAAAAAGGACCAACCCTCGAAAGACTTATCTCAATTTCCGGAACGGGCTTACCTTACTTTTTAAAAACTACAGCACCTCGAACCTCCTCTGGAAGTTCCCGGTAAGAATACTGCTAGACGTGGTAGCCGCGTTAAAATTCATGCTTTTTGATAGTCTTCAAGATGGTTTGGCCGTATGCAGGGCCCACCTTCATTTTTGGTCAGCTCTAAGGGTCAATTACAAAAAACGGCACCAGGCAAAATCCCATCGTAAGATCAAAAAGATCCCAACGATCTATCCCTATCCTATTGTGTTCCAGTATTTTTTAAAAGGAGTAAGAAAGTACGAAGAACTATCTTGAGGCAGCCTAGTTAAGTTAAGTGTAATTGGGCGGTTAGCTATTTTTATCAATCCCGTTTTTAAAGTCAGCAGTTGGCAAAGGGCAATACCTCGAACCTAACTCATCCTGTACCCAGTACGTCATTTGAGACTTAACTTAACGTGAGTTTTGAGTTTAATTACCAAGTAATCAATGGTTTAACCACAGAGAAAACGGAGAAGACCGCCGAGTAGGCAAAGGGGAGTTTCACCCCTA
>JANQLQ010000328.1 GCA_028280565.1 Fulvivirga sp. | reverse complement strand
GGAATGACGATAGAGAAGTTTTTTTTCGTTTTTGATGAGGACACCCAACGGTCTCATTTTTAGCTAAATCCCTGTCTGTCAAATAATTGAATGTGACAACGTAGAACTAGGCTCATCAAGCCTTCAGGGGATATAAGAGAGTGTAACCCTGAATTTGGAATCTATGGCTCCTAGCCTATTGTAAGCGGCTTTTGATAGCTTGATAAGTACATTTTGATTTGTGCCAGTATCAGGAAGTTTGCCCAGTACGCGTACAAATACCTCCTGGTTATTCATATCATTTTTCACTCGCAAGATAGTGCCTATTTTAGCGGTTCGGTGCAGTGCCAGGTATTTCCGGGTATCCTCGGTACCCTCGATCACTTCTGCCAGCCCGGATTCTACTACTTCCTCAAAGTTCATCGGGCTGTTTTTTTCCTCGTATTCTTTAGCTGCCTCTATTGATCGGTCGATCGCCTCCCGGTCTCTCGGAACTCTTCCTGTAGGAGGGGAAACGTTAGCTTCACCACTGTCTATTTCAGTAGTTTTTGTGGTAGGTCTGGCACTCGCAGGGTCTGCGACCACGAGTCGTTGCCCTATTTTAATATCATTTGTTACGAGTTCATTCCATCTTTTCAAATCGGTGAGGGTGATGCCATAACTTTTAGAAATGGAGTATAATGTTTCGGAAGGGCCCACTACATGAATTTGATCGCTGGAAATGAGAGGTTTAGCTGTCGTTTGCTTTTGACGGGTGTGGGGTATATCCCTAATGATCAATTCCTGGCCAATATCCAGGTCATTTCCCTCTAAATTGTTCCATGCTTTAAGCTCTAATAACGAAACGTTGTAAAGCCTGGCAATACCAAATAGCGTTTGCTTCTCTTCAACTACATGCACCTTGTACTCTTTCCTTGGTGGCTTGGTCACGGGCTCGTACTCTTTATGAACAGGTACGGTCTTCTTTGCAGGCTCTGTAGGGTTGAGTTCCTTGACCCGTTTTGGTACTTTGATATCTTCGTTTTCAATCACCGGGATCCGGATCACCTGCCCGATCTCAAGGCCAAATTCTGTAGGTGGATTTTGTTCAATGATCTTGTAAATGGGTACATCGTATTTCCGGGACAGTGAATAAAGGGTCTCTTTCTCGTCTACACGGTGAATAACAAACACCTGGTCCCCTTCTTTTTCCGTACGAACAGAATCTTGGTACGCCCATGCTAGGTAAGGGCAACTGAAAAAACTAACAAGTATGATCAAAAAAAGGCGCATCATCCGGGAAGTTGAAAGCTAAAAAAATCGGTGTTATTCTTTACAAAGATAAGCGTGTTATGGCAAATGAAGAAAGCCCGGTCGCTTATTCCCTTCAACCCAGAGCCCAACCTTTCTTGTAATATCACCTCTTGGTCCATATTCATTACCAAAAGATCATTAACCAATTCCGTGCCACCCTGGTAAAAAGCCATGATCACCACCTCATTTCCTTCAAAATAATCGATCCCACGTTCCAGTCCTTCAAAGCCATGCTGTGAGAGGAACTGTGCCACGGTAGTGAAATGATCTGAACCTTGAGCATAATGAAAGGGATGCTTTATAAACTTATGACGTTCTTTACCCCTTGCGGCCATACTTCCAAGCGTAATGGGCTCACCCGTCATTAAATCATATTTTTGGGCCACCTCGCCATCTTCTGAATAAGCTAAGAGTGAATCATCGTCAAAATCTATAATATTGATATCGGTTTTATTCCACAAAACCTCTTGTTGGTGTAGATCATAAGCAAAAAATTCTTTTTGGTCCGGGTTTTCACTGCCCGGGAACGTATGAAAAACAACGACCGGGCCATTGAAATAAGAAATACCGATCCACCATTTCTCTTCAAATGCTAGGTCCTTGATCGTTAACGTATTATTTACTCGATCGTATATATAAAAGGTGGTAGAAAATTTGGATTCTTCCCGGGTTTCAATAAGCAATTGATCGCCCCGGCGATCCGAAACAATATTCCATACCTTACCGGTAAACGAATGTGAAAAGATGGGGAACAGCTTCTTTACCATGCCATTATATTCGTTAACTTAGAAGAAATGAGCGGTAACTTAGCGTCAAGCTCAAAAAGACATACACACCTGCAAAGAGGGTGGGATAGAGAAATAAGAAGCGATAATTTGTAGATCTTCATAAAAAATTGATCTCATTTGCCCTAATTTAGGTGATTGCGGTGTTTAGCATCTAGAACTACCCGCATACCTAGGCATAAGTTGGAATTAACTTGTACTTGGACAGCAGCAAAACTACATCAATAGCCATTACTTATTATGTTTCATAAGCTAACTTTTGTTCTCATACTACTTTTCAGTACCGCCCTTGTCTCCGCACAAAACAGCAACGTGATGGTCATGGAGATCCGTTCGGATATCGACCCCAGGATGTCAAGGTATGTAGAGCTAGCGTTAGAACATGCTGAAGATATAGACGCAGACTATGTGATCGTAGATATGGACACCTATGGCGGCATCGTGACAGATGCCAAGGATATCGTGGAGCGTATCATGAGTTTCGAGAAACCTGTTTGGGTTTTTATTAACAACGACGCCGCCTCGGCAGGCGCCTTGATCTCCATTGCCTGTGACAGCATTTACATGGCACCGGGAGCAAATATTGGTGCCGCCACCGTGGTAACGGCCGACGGTGTAGCCGCGCCGGACAAGTATCAATCGTACATGCGCAGTACTATGCGGTCTATAGCAGAAGAAAAAGGCCGAGATCCGCAAATTGCCGAGGCCATGGTGGACCAAAGCATAGAAATTGACAGTGTGACCAAAGAAGGACAAGTGATCACATTCTCTACCTCGGAAGCTATCCAGTACGGGTTTTGCGAGGCTAAGGTCAATTCGATCGAAGAATTGCTGGCAAGAAATGGTATTGAAGACTATGATTTGACCAATTTCGAGCTCTCATCTACGGAAAAGGTCATTTCTATCTTTTTAAACCCGGTCATAAGCGGGATATTGATCTTAGTAATCATCGGGGGGATCTGGTTCGAGCTACAAACCCCCGGGGTAGGCTTCCCGATCGCCGCCGCTATCCTGGCCGCTATTCTTTATTTTGTCCCTTATTACCTCAATGGCCTGGCTGAAAATTGGGAGATCATTGCCTTCTTTATAGGTGTTTCACTTATCGCCGTAGAGGTATTTGTGATTCCTGGTTTTGGGGTGGCCGGCATCCTTGGCATTACGCTAACAATAGGCTCACTGGTTTTGGTCATGATCAATAATGATAATTTTGATTTCTCGTTGGTGCCTTTCGCTAACATCCTAAGTGCTGTCATGGTCGTGTTTGCGGGAATGTTAGGCAGTGTGGGCATTTTTATTGTCGCAGGGGCTAAGCTGTCCACTACCCGGGCTTTTTCACGGTTCACACTCACCGACACAATGGACCGGGAAGCCGGGTACACTTCCAATTTTAAAAAGGAATCTCTCCTCGGCAAACCGGGAACAGCTTATACCATTTTAAGACCCAGCGGAAAAGTAATGATAGACGGGAAAATTTATGATGCCTATACACGAGGTGAATTCATTAACAAAGACCAAAAGGTCATCGTGACCAGCGAAGAAGGCACCTCGCTGAAAGTAAAATTAGAAGAATGACAAAGATCTTAGGCATTATCCCGGCCCGCTACCAATCTACCCGGTTTCCCGCTAAAGCACTGGCAGATATTGGGGGCAAACCCATGATCCAGCGGGTATATGAACAAGCTGTTAAGGCACAAACGCTGGCTGACGTAGTGGTAGCCACGGACCACGAGGAGATCGCCCAATGTGTGCAACATTTCGAGGGTAAGGTGGTCATGACAAACCCGGGTCATCCCAGTGGCACGGACCGCTGCTACGAAGCTTTAACCTTACAGCCTACCACCTACGACTATGCCATCAATATACAGGGGGACGAGCCCTTCATTAACCCGGCACAAATTGACTTGCTTGCTTCGTTACTCGATAATGTAACAGGGCTGGCCACTTTGGCTAAAAAGATCGAAGACCCTAGTGAGATACATGATGAAAACGTAGTGAAGGTGGTATTTGCCCACGATGGGCAAGCTTTATTATTCAGCCGTGCCGCCGTACCCTATGTAAGGAACCATGCCAAAGAGGACTGGATACATCACCGGGATTTTTTTAAGCACATCGGGATATACGCTTACCGCGTGGATGTATTAGAACAAATCACGCAGCTCCCTCCCTCCTCTTTAGAAAGGTCTGAATCCCTTGAACAACTGAGGTGGCTGGAAAACGGTTATCCTATCAAAGTAGCCGAAACGATCTATCCTTCTATCGGCATTGACACCCCGGAAGACCTAATCAAAATCAGGAATATGAAATCAGAAAGCGGGAACCAGGAATACAAAATATGAAATCGGGAATATGAGACCATTGGTGTTGAACTCATAAATAGCCTTATCAACAGCGTAAAATCTATCTATCTCATGCCGAGCATGGGGTTTCATCAACATCTGCAATTTCTCATTTCATATTTCCGATTTCTCATTTCATATTTCTGGATCCATCTTTTATTTTCACACCCTCAAAAAGACTGACGTTAATGAGAGTAGTTTTGCTCTACGTGTTTCTATTTACTCCTTTACTTACCACTGGCCAATTTCGAAAAGGCCCACATAAGGTAGTAGGGGCTGACTTTTTCAGGGGGGCCATCTATGAACACAAGGAACAGGTCTCCCACCTGGTCACGGATCATCCCTGGGGAGTACGGATCACTTTTGATCAGCAAACCACAGGGAGCGAGGACTGGGAAACCCGGTATAATTACCCAGATGTAGGTCTTACCTTTATTTACCTCGATTATAATAATCCCGTGCTAGGCCAGTCCATTGCATTGATCCCGCACTACCAATTTTACATCGGTAAAAACCGGGCTTCGAGGAGCCAATTCAATTACAAGATCGGCTTGGGGCTTGCCTACAATACAGAGAAGTATGATCCCGAAGAAAACAATAAGAACAATGTATTGAGTACAGATCTTAGCTTTGGCATTCTCTTCCAGGCAGGCTATCAATTTGCCATAACCCAGCGGACCTACTTGGTATCTTCTGTGGCTATGACCCATTTTTCCAATGGTTCCATCAAAAAACCGAACTCCGGTATCAACGTATTCGCGCTGAACCTGGGGATGAGCTACCGGCTCGACAGTGGCCCTATCGAATACCTGCCCAATACCGAAACCCCCTTTCGTAAGCCGCCTGTCGGGTTTACCGTAGCATTGAGCAGTGGTATGCACGAAGCGGTAAGGGTAGGTTCGGGTGCAGACCCCTTTTTCGTGCTTTCAGGACTAGTAGATAAGCAGCTCAACCGGAAGAGTATTTTCGGGATTGGCCTGGAATGGTTCTATTCGGTTTCTTTAAAGAAGATCCGAAAATATGACTATTGGCTGGAAGACGGTGAAAACCCGGATTTCAAGCGGGTAGGCCTTGTCATCAGCCATGAATTATTACTGAACCGGCTATCTTTGATCACACAAGCCGGGTATTATTTGTACGATCCGTACAGTAAGTTCAGCACCACATACCTTAGGGCTGGTTTGAGAAGGTATTTTGGCAAGAAAATATTTGGTTCCATCGCTGTCAAATCCCATGCGGCCCGTGCAGAGGCTGCGGAATTTGCTATAGGTTACAGGATAAAATGAGGTCGATCTTTAGCATACTATTCTTCGTGGTCTTATTCTGCCCCGGTTGCAATGACCCTAACGCGCCAAATTGCTTGCAGTCGGCAGGGGAAGTAAGAACGTTTGACATTGAAGTGGAGGAATTTAGCGAAGTGGAGATCAACGATAACTTCGCTGTTACGATCCAACAAGACGCAGAGCAAAGCCTGTCCATAACAATAGGCGAAAACCTCATCAACGATACCCGGGTAGAGAATATAGATGGTAAACTGGTGATTTCGGACAACAACGGGTGTCGATGGGTCCGCGACTACGAGTTTCCCCACGTAGTAATTACAACACCCGACCTTACCAGGATCCGTCAAAACGGGGGTGGCATAATAAGATCTGTTGGGGTACTGAATTTCCACAACCTTGTCCTTATTTCTGAAGAAAGGACCGGTGACTTTGAATTGCAAGTAGAGTGCCAGCAATTAAGAATTACCAACAACGACCTCTCGAACTACTATATTTCAGGAGTAGTTGAAAACCTTTATGTCGGTTTCTTTGCCGGGGATGGCCGCTTTGAGGGGGAAGGCTTGCAAGCCTCGAACGCCGAGGTATTCCATAGAGGCACCAATGACATGATCATCTCCGCTACAGGTGCGCTTACCGGGCGAATTATCTCGAATGGAAATGTTATCTACACCAAAACCGTTCCCCAGGTGATAGACGTTAGTATAGAAGGAAGAGGGGAACTCATCTTTAAAGAATGAACTGGATATGAACGAAATAGCAGTGATCTGTGGAACCAACCGGAACGACTCCGTTTCCATGGAAGTCTCACTTTTGTATAAAGCTCTACTCGAAGAATTGGACCAAAATGTAGAGCTCATCGATCTAAAGCGCTTGCCTGTTGACTTTGCCTTCAGCGCCTTATATGAAAACTCGGGGAAGAATGAAGCCTTTAATACCTACCGCGACCTTATGGTGAGGCTCCGGAAATTTGTATTTGTAGTTCCGGAGTATAATGGTTCTTTTCCCGGTGTGCTGAAAACCTTTATCGACGGGCTGAAATTCCCTCACACCTTTACCGATAAAAAGTGTGCTTTGGTGGGGGTTTCCTCCGGCGTACAGGGAGCTGGGCTCGCACTAAGCCACCTGACCGATATTTTTAACTATTGCGGCATGAATGTGCTCGCCCTCAAGCCCAAGCTAGCACGTATCGACAAACACTTAAAAGACGGCCAGATCACCAATGATCTTTTTAACCAGCTTTTGAGGGACCAGGCGCAGAAGTTTATTGAGTTCTAGTACTACTTTGTCACATTCAATTATTGGATAGACAGGGATTAAGCGAAAAATAAGACCGTTGGGTGTCCTCATCAAAAACGAAAAAAACTTCTTTATCGTCATTCCTGCCGGCCTTGTAGGGTGAGCGAGGCGCGAGAGCAGGAATCTGCTGTGTCGTTGAACATGAACCTTTTTTTAAGTGTACTGGGTTTTCGTTTCACGACTTCGCAGATTCCTTGTCACGCCTAGCCCGACGCACAAGTCGCAAGGAATGACGAGGGTAGAAAGTAAAG
>JANQLQ010000320.1 GCA_028280565.1 Fulvivirga sp. | reverse complement strand
CTTTGCCTATTGCTAACTTGTCGAGAACTTCCCAACTTGGCAAATAGAGTTCATTGTTTAATCCTACACGTCAGTTGAGGTATGACACGACACTAGGCTAATTCTTCATTAAGAACCACTTGGCGAGTACTTTGTAATTTACCTTTGTGCCATGCATGAGTATCCCCACCCGGTATATTCGCCCAGCAAGCCATATGGTAAAAATAAACCCGCCCACCAGCATGGCCATAGATAAAAGCAACTCCCAGGTAGGTACCCCGAACCCGATGCGACCCATCATAACGATAGGGGAGGTAAAGGGAATAATGGAAAGCCAAAAACTGATCGAACCGTTAGGGTCGTCGAAAACAAACATGGACATCCCGGCAAACCCAATGACTATGGGTAACATGATCGGGAGCATGAACTGTTGTGCATCCGCAGGGGTATCTACAGCCGAGCCTACTGCGGCAAACAGCGCCCCATAGAGAAGATAGCCCCCGATAAAGTAAAAAACAAAGTTGATCAAGATCTGGGTAACAGGGATATTGGCTACCTCGCCTAATACTTTTTGTATCATTGGATTATCCTGCGCCTCGGCCATAGCTTCTTCTTGTTGTACATTTTCTACTTGTTTCAAGAGGGGACTTTCAACTTTCCCTATGAGCAAAGCCGAGGCCGTAGTGTAGATGGCCGTCATAAGCACAATCCATATCAGTATCTGCGCTAATCCCACAGTGGCCACCCCTAAAACTTTGCCCAGCATGAATTGAAAAGGCTTTACCGTACTGACGATCACCTCTACAATTTTACTGTTCTTTTCTTCTATTACACCTTGCATAACTTGGCCCCCGTATATAAACAGGAACAGGTAGATCAAAAATCCTGTCACATAGCCAATGATAGAGGCAATCCCCGAGTTCCCTTTCTTCTCCTCCTCATTCGTGGCTGAGCTAATGATGGTATCTAAATCTACACGGGTTTCTAATTTTTCCAACGTTTCAGAGTCTACGTTGTATTTCACCAGCTTCAGGTCTTTTATCTTTTGCTCTATGATATTTTCGATTTTACTCACCACGCTTGGCCCTAGTATGCTTTGAGAATAAAGTGTCATGCCCCTAGGGTCCTCGATATCAAAAGGTGGTATGTACAAAAGGGCCAGGTCATCACCACTTTTGAAAGCTTCCAGGGCTAAGTCAAGCGGGCCGGGTGTACTTATAAATTGATAATTGTCCGTATTACGCAGGAAAAGACTATCGCTTTCATTTACTAAGAGTACCTTTTTAGGGCCAGCGCTTTCTTTTTCTTTGATCATCAAATACCCCAGGCCCCCAAATACTGCGGGAAATAATATGGGTACCAATAATGTCGCTACCAAAAACGACTTTTTTTTGACCCTGCTGGTGAACTCTCTTTGAATGATAAGTAGCAGTTTATTCATTTTCTCCTCCTCCTTTAACTTTGGCAATAAAAATATCGTTGATGCTAGGGACCTTTTCTACGAAGGCATGCACTTCCGTGGCCGAAATAAGATTTTGCAATAAGTCGTTAGGCCCCGTTCCATTCGAGATCTTTATGATAGATTTATGGAAGTCATCTTCCAATGCCGTTTGCTCTACGACTTGGTAGGGGCTGTCAAGAGCGCCATTTAAAATTCCCCGGTGTTCCACGGTATAGGTATTACTCTTATACGAGTTCTTTATCTCCTTCTTTGTTCCTTCCAGGATCTTCTTGCTTTTGTTGATCAATGCAATGTGATCGCATAATTCTTCCACCGATTCCATCCGGTGGGTAGAAAAAATAATAGTGCTTCCATTAGCCCTTAACTCTAGGATCTCATCCTTGATAAGGTCCGCATTGACCGGGTCAAACCCTGAAAAAGGTTCGTCGAGTATGATCAACTTGGGCTCGTTAAGAACGGTAGAAATGAATTGGATCTTTTGGGCCATTCCCTTAGAAAGGTCTTCTACTTTTTTGTTCCACCACTCGTAAATGCCGAGCTTTTTACACCAATGCCGGCTTCTATTTATGGCCTCTTTTCGAGATAAGTCCCTCAGTTGTCCAAGGTACACGAGCTGTTCTCCCACCTTCATTTTTTTGTACAAACCTCGCTCTTCCGGCAGGTAACCGATCATAGCAATATGCGAGGCGTTAAGTGGCTCACCATTGATCCAAATATGTCCTTTATCTGCATTGATGATCTGGTTCACGATGCGGATAAACGTCGTCTTGCCTGCCCCATTGGGACCTAAAAGACCGTAAATGCTACCCTGGGGGATAGCCAGGTCTACATTGTCTAAAGCAGTATGCTGGGCATACCGCTTAGTGATGCTGCTTGCTTTTAATGCCTCCAAAACTCCAAGTTTATATCCTAGTTCAATTAGTACGGCCACACTGGGTTTTATTACAGGGCCGCGATAATAATTTAGGCTGAAGTTAGTTTAATCCTTTGAAACTTGGAAAAGGAAATGAAGAATGGAGAATAAAGGACGTGAACGATAGTTTTTTAACGTTTTACAGGGAGTAGACCCGCGATTTTTCAAAAGAATGGAGTTACTGCTTTCACCGGGTAAGCCTAAAAGACTTCCAGTTTTAGTGCAGAAATAGTTTGGGGTTGCTAAACTGATCGTTGGAATTGTGTCAACGATCAATTTTTCTCTTTGAAGACGATACTTCCCATACTTACATCAAGATCGAAATTCAGCAGGTTATCTACACCTGCCTCGTAGTCTTCATTGACATAAGTGCCGTCGGAAAGCTTTGTAAAAGAGTCACTGAGTTTGACGCGACAGAGCCATGAATCATTGATGCTTACTTTCACAGGGGTGCCTTGCTGCGGAAGTACAATGACCAAGTTACCGGCCCCAACGGAACCCCTGATGGTACTGGTCACCCTTGACTTGTTACTAAAATCCAGCATCAAGTTGCCAAATCCAATATCCGCTACCACGTGTTTGGCCCTTGACTGGTTGAGATTATGAACGGACACCGAACCTAAATCTACCTTTACATAAAAGGTATCCATTTCCAAAGAGTTGTGAGCATCTTCAAAATACCCCACGTTTACATCGGCGCTGCCGGTGTGGATCTTTAATTTCTGTAAAGAAAGACCTGATAGGTCGATATCCGCTTGGCCTATACCATAGTCCAGGTCCAGGTCGTATATTTTTTCCTTTGCCAGGTAGACTTTCCAAAGGTTATCTTTTTCTTCTGTAGATCGGCCGAACATCCTGTAAGAAATGGACTGGCTTAGACTTTCGGAGCGGTTATCATCTAGGGCGAGCCGAATGTGACACACCCTATTATGGATCTCTTTTTCAAAGGAGTGGCCATAGCTATCGTACTCCCGGTTGCCGTATACATTCAAAAGCTCTCCACCTTCGCCCGCTTTTACAAAGCACGAACCACTATTGACTTGAAAATCAAGATCTACCCTTTCAATATAACTCACGTTCTCAACAGAAAACTGTTTTTTAACTTGAGAGAATGAAACGGTAGAACATATGATTCCTATTCCTGCACCCAAGGCAACTAATCTTCTCCGCATGCCATGTAAATACGTGAAAACTAGGAGTGTGTTTCGTTTGTTGGAAAGTTTTTTAAATGAAAAAGCGGCAAAATCTTACATTACCGCTTTTGGAGAATTCAATCTTTTTTTAGTTAAAAGAACTCCTTCATTCGTTCAAAAAAACCCTTCTCACTTTTGCCGGGTTTCGGTTGGAAATTCGGCGAATTGCGTAGTCTTTCTAAGGTGCTCTTTTCTTCTGCACTCAAATGTTTAGGGGTCCATACGTTGACATGTACGAGTTGGTCACCCTTTTCATACCCATTAATATCTTTGATCCCTTTGCCGCGTAGGCGAAGTATCTTACCACTTTGGGTTCCGGGTTCAATTTTTATCCTCACTTTTCCCGAAATAGAGGGTACCTCTACGGTAGTGCCTAGTGCAGCATCTACAAAGCTGATGTACAAGTCATAAACGACATTGTTTCCCTCTCGTACGAGTTGATCGTCTTCTTTCTCTTCAATCAAAATGAGCAGGTCTCCCGCAGGCCCTCCACCGGGCGCCTCGTTACCTTTACCTGACATGGACAACTGCATACCTTCACCAACCCCGGCGGGTATCTTGATAGAGATTACCTCTTCCTTCGGCAACAGTCCTGAACTGTCTACTCCCGGGGGTCTGTGATCGATGAGCTGGCCTGAGCCATGGCACGTGGGACAGGTACTGGTAGACACCATTTGCCCCAGCATAGTATTGACAGCCTTGCGCACTTGACCCGTGCCGTGACAGGTGGGGCATGTCTTAAATGTAACTCCATCTGCCCTCACAAGGCGGTTGACCTTTATTTTCTTTTCTACTCCCTCGGCTATTTCTTCTAAGGATAGTTTTAGTTTGATCCGGAGATTGGACCCACGTCTTTGGCGTGTACGTCCCCCTCCGCCTCCGAAGAAGCTTTCAAAAGGATTGCCACTGCCAAAAATATCGCCAAATTGGGAGAAAATGTCCTCCATATTCATGGAGTCGCCGCTAAATCCTCCACCATTCACTCCTTGGTGTCCGAAACGATCATATCGCTGCCGCTTTTCAGAATTGCTCAGCACCTCGTAGGCTTCTGCCGCTTCCTTAAATTTCTCCTCGGCCTCTGCATCTCCGGGGTTTTTATCCGGGTGGTATTTGATGGCTACCTTCCTGTAGGCCTTTTTGATCTCATCTTGGCCGGCAGACTTATCTACACCTAGTATTTCGTAATAATCTCTCTTTGACATAATTCTTTTGTGACCGGGTCAGCTGCCGATGACCACTTTTGCATACCGGATCACTTTATCTTTAAGTAAGTATCCTTTTTCCACCACGTCCACTACTTTACCCTTTAGCTTTTCTTTAGGCGCAGGTATTTGGGTTATGGCATCATGGAATTCAGGATCAAAATCTGTGCCTTGCTTGTGCTCCATCACCTTGAGACCCTTCTGTTCCAAGGCCTTCCTGAATTTGCTAAAGACCAGGTCCAGTCCTTCTTTCAGAACTTTTACGTCAGTATCATCCCCGGTAAATGACTTTTCCGCTCGCTCAAAGTCATCCATAATGGGAAGTAACGAGGTGATCAAGTCTGCATTAGCGGTTTGTACCATATCCAACTTTTCCTTGGCAGTTCGTCTCCGAAAATTTTCAAACTCGGAATACAACCTGAGGTATTTATCTTTACTTTCTGCCAATTCGTCTTGCAACGCTTCCAGCGGATCCTTCTCTCCTGTCAACTCTTCATGCTCTTCTCCTTCCGCCTCTTCGACTGTATCGGTGGTGTCCGCTTTATCGTTGTCTCCTGCTACGGGATCATCCCCATTGGCCTTGTTGTTTACCTCTTCTTCAGAAGGTGCTTTTACTTCGTTCTCTTCTACGTTATCGTTTTTCATAACATTAGTTTGGATAATTTTTACATTAACCCGGTCAAATTTTATCGGCCTAGCCCGACACAAGGCTAAAAGCTTATGCGTATTGATCACGCTCGACCTACTTTTATTACCCTGCTCTGCCCCCCTTCTTTTGTCTTGGGGCCAATACATTATAGCTGACCTACAATGGGTTGTCAATTACTCTGCCAAACTAGGCCAGGGTGTCAAAATGACACGGTCTAGTGTTAAGTTAAGTGTAATTGGACGGTTAGCTATTTTTTCCAATCTCGTTCTTAACGTCGGCAGTTGGCAATATCCTACTGGCAAACCCATCTATTTTTTGCCTACTGCCCTTTGCCTATTGCCTACTGATCAATACCTCAAATATAGTTCATCCTCTACCCGATACGTCATTGGAGACCTAGGCATTCAGTATTTTCCAAAGCTCATCTTTTAGCTTCTCTAGCCCCATTTGTACTAAGCTCGAAATAAAAATAAAAGGTAGGTCCGCGGGTACTTCATTTTTCATTTCTGCCATTAGCTCTTCATCGAGCAGGTCACTTTTGGAAATGGCCAATATTCGTTGCTTATCCAGGAGTTCCGGGTTGTATTTTTCGAGTTCGTAGAGTAGTACTTTATATTCATCGGCTATGCTGTCACTATCGGCCGGTATCATGAAGAGAAGGACACTGTTCCTTTCTATGTGCCTTAGGAATCGTGTCCCCAGCCCCTTTCCTTCGGCAGCTCCCTCGATGATCCCCGGGATATCAGCCATCACGAACGACTTATAATCCCGGTAGGGGACCACACCCAAGTTAGGAGTTAAGGTAGTAAAAGGATAATCAGCGATTTCCGGTTTGGCTGCCGATAGTACGGAGAGCAGGGTAGATTTACCGGCATTAGGGAAACCTACCAGGCCCACGTCGGCCAGCAGTTTTAGCTCTAAGATCACCCATTCTTCCTTCCCATCTTCACCGGGCTGGGCGTGTCTTGGGGTTTGGTTGGTAGCGGTTTTAAAGTTTTCATTGCCTAAACCGCCGCGCCCACCTTCGGTAAGGATCTTCTCTTCTCCTTCAGCGGTAATTTCAAAAAGTATTTTACCGGTTTCTGAGTTTTTGGCTACTGTTCCCAGGGGTACCTCGAGCAGTACATCTTCACCTTGTGCGCCAGACCTTCGTCCCCCTTCGCCAGGTTTCCCATTTTCAGCGATCACATGCTTTTTGTACTTCAAATGAAGTAATGTCCACAGCTGGGGATTCCCTTTCAAAATAATATGCCCTCCCCGGCCTCCATTTCCACCGTCAGGACCTCCTTTGGGGACGTGCTTTTCTCTCCTGAAATGGACTGACCCTGCCCCGCCTGAGCCTGACCGTGAACAAAATTTTACATAATCAATAAAATTTGTGGATGACACTCCAGGCTACGATTTAGCCACTTCAAAACTGTCAGCTACGATGCTGATCTCTTCGAATATCTTTTCTATCGCCCCTATACCGTTCACAGTTTTCAACCGCCCTTGGTTTTCGTAATAGGGCAATACGTGAACGGTCTTGTTAAAGTACTCCTCGATCCTTTTGTTAAGCTTGTCTTCATCGTCATCTACCCTGTTTTCGATAGATTTCCTCTTGGCGATCCTAGCTCTTACTTCTTCTTCAGAAACCTTCAGCTCGATCACTCCATGAATAGCCGTGCTCATGGATTCCATGAGGGTATCCAACGCCTCTGCCTGTGCCACGGTGCGGGGGAAACCGTCGAAGAGAAAACCATGTACATCGGGATGCTTTTCTACTTCTTCTTTTAGCATGGCTATGGTGATGTCATCCGACACCAAGTTGCCACTATCCATGATCTCCTTTACCTTTTTCCCTAGGGGGGTTTCGTTTTTCGTGTGCCACCGGAATAAATCACCCGTGGATATGTGATTAAGGTTATATTTCTCGATCAAAAGCCCGCTTTGCGTTCCTTTTCCTGCACCGGGAGGGCCAAATATGATGATGTTTAACATGAGTAATGTGTTTTACTGCCCAACGAATAAGGCAGGAGATTTTAGTTTTTTAATTTGTATAAGTCCTTTAAGTTACGTCCCAGTCCATCATAATCCAAACCGTATCCCAAGACAAAGGCGTCGGGAAGTTCGAAGCCTACGTACTTAAGCTCTTCGCGGACCAGCCCAGATTTCGGCTTTTGAAATAGCGCCACCACTTCTATGGACTTGGCCCCCAAGGATTGGAATTCTTCTAAAATTTTTGAGATCGTTCGCCCGGTATCGATAATGTCTTCAATGATGATCACATCCCGGTTAAAAATGTTCTCGTTTAGACCGATCAACTGTTTTATGTTACCAGTGCTCTCCATTTTATCATAGGAAGCTACTTTCACAAAAGATATTTCACAATCAAGGCCAATCTCCTTGAGAAGATCGGCGGCAAACATGAAAGACCCATTAAGTACCGAGATAAACAGGGGTTTTTGGCCTTTGTAGTCTGAGTTAATTTTATGAGCTAAGGTGGAGACCTTGGTCAAGATCTCTTCATAGCTTATGAATTTCTCGAAAGTTTTATCCTTAATAACCACCATACGGTACAAACAACGATGCCTTTCACGTCAAGCGAAAGGCTTGCAAATATAGAAATTAAATCAAAATGGGATCAAATATCTTAGAGGTGTTTCATTAAATATTCGTAAAGGGCAACCATACTTTGAATATCATGTTTGTGCACGGTTTCCGAGGGGGTGTGGACGTTCTCCTCGGCAGCCCCAATGAAGCACCAGTCAATCGGATAGGGGGATTGTTGTATTTCCCTGCCGTCGCTAGAGCCGTTCCCTTCCACCTCCAGTTGATAATCTACCCCGGACTGTTTGGCCAAAGCCACGATCTTATCAATAAAGGTTTTCCGGGGGATATTCCTGTCCCGCATGGATATGACCGCACCCTGCCCTGGATGTACCCCATCGGTGATCCATGTAATATCTGATATCAAGGCCTGGCGTATGTGCCAGTTTTCAAAAATATACCGGGCCAGGTAGGGTACGGAACCCCCTCCGTGTTCTTCCCATGTGCTGAATACAATGGCGCCGTTTTCTAATGTTTCGGCCACCTTTAAGGCACTGTATACACCGAGCCGGTTATCAAGATAGCAGGAAGTCACATGATCTTGTGTTTCTTTAAAATCACACTGGTAGACTAGGTTTGTCCCCGTGTCGATCGCTCGGCCGAAATTATAAAAAAGTTGGTTTTCTTTGTTTACTTCCAAGGTACAGGCAATAGGCCCCAACGTGTCGTGTCCTACCAGGTGATACCCGCTTTTTGCACCGGGGCCTCCTATGGCTACCAACTGGTCTTGGTACCTAACGGTAAACCCTACGGTATCCATATGCGCAAATATGGCTGTCCTTGGCTTGCCGAAGGCCAGGATGATACAATCTTGGAACTCCTCGCCGTGTAGAACTTCCGGGGCTACTTTCCACGAGCTTGAATGTTTCCTTACATAGCTTAGTATAAATTCTTTAACTTCCGTTTCGTTGCCTGACGGGCCGAACAATTCACAGAGCTGTTTTAACAATTCCATTCCTCTTGCCTTTGATTTTTTTATCATCACCTTGGACCTTCACCGGCTAAAAACGTGTGGAGTGCCAGGGGGTCTAATTCTTCGGTACAAGTCAAACCTTTGTTATGTAATAGTTGCCGCACGGTTAAAGTCTCCAATTTGTGACAAGATTACTTAATAACGGTCATAATAAATAGTACCTTGGCCTGTGTGCGGGGAAACCAATATCATTTATTCGAAAGGTTATCTAGGTGAAAAGAGGCTCATTCGTGCTGGCTGCACCGCGGTAAGGTCATTAAGATATATCTATGGTAATTTTTATTTGCTAGTGGTGGAGAGTAGCTTTTGGGGGATCGTTAAACTCCTTTTATTCACCCTATTTAGCTCTTGTAGCTTTTGCATAAATATTGAGCCAGTGTTTACAGAATATAAACTTAAGCTGACCGATTAGGTTTTTCTTGCTTTATGATAATGAAAGGCTTTATTTAGCCCTTTATATTCATGTGCATCCACCAGCTTTTTATTTGAATGGTACATAATCTTTCTCTTACCAATTCCGTTGTCAACCAGTTTCTTTTTGAGCTTCGTCACAAGGATATTCAGAACGATCGAAGCAAATTTCGTACGAACCTGAAGAGATTGGGATGGATTTTGGCATATGAACTCTCCAAGGAGCTGGGCTATGAAGATCGGAAGTTCCAAACCCCGCTGGCAGAGATGACCATTCCTTTGGTCCATACGCAGCCGGTTATTTTAGCCATTTTGCGCGCGGCTGTCCCATTTTTGGATGGGTTTTTGGATGTGTTTGACCAGGCGGATACGGGCTTTATCGGCGCATACCGGCGGAAGGATGTTAAGCCCGTGGACATTAACCTTGATTACCTGGCCATACCAGGTACTGCCGGGAAGCCCGTGATATTAGTTGATCCGATGCTCGCTACGGGGAAGTCGGTCGCTAAAGTCATTGACAGGCTGATGGATGAGGGAGAACCTGCACATATTCATTTGGTTTGCGCTGTTGCCGCACCCGAAGGAATTGATTATATTTCCAACCATTTAGAAAATGATCGCTTTACTATTTGGGCCGGTGCGGTAGATCAATTTCTCGATGATCGATCCTACATTGTACCCGGGCTGGGGGATGCGGGAGATTTGTGTTTTGGCCCCAAAAATTGAGCTTGATTAAATGCTTCTCAATATCATACTCCTCATAGTTGGTCTGTTTATTTTGATCTTAGGAGGAGATTTTTTAGTAAGGGGGGCTTCTAGTATAGCGCTAAGAGCACATATTTCACCATTGGTGGTTGGACTGACGGTCGTTGCCTTCGGCACGTCGGCCCCTGAATTATTGATCAGTGTAAAAGCAGCGCTGGCAGGAAGCCCTGATATGACTATGGGTAACGTAGTGGGTTCTAATATCTGCAACCTTGCGCTGGTATTAGGAGTAACCGCACTGATAGGGGTCATTAAGGTGCAGCCTGACAGTATAAAGATCGACTGGCCTGTGACCATGGGAAGTTCCCTGCTGCTTTATTTCATGCTGAAAGGCGACCAGCCCATGATCAACACCTATGAGGGGGTTATTTTTATTGCCTTGTTGATGATTTACACGGTGTTGATTATCCGCAAATCCAGGAAAGAGAATAAGGCGATGCGCGAATTGGAAGAAGAGATCGGTCTACCGGGGTCGTCACCGAACATCTGGAAGGACGCTTTCTACATGATAGGAGGATGTGCCGGCCTATACTATGGAGCAGATTGGTTTGTAGGCGGGGCCCAGGAATTGGCTCTCTACTTAGGTGTGAGTGAGCGTGTTATAGGCATTACGGTACTCGCGCTAGGCACCAGCCTGCCTGAATTGGTGACAGCCATCGTAGCCTCGATCAAAAAAGAAACCGACCTGGCCCTGGGCAACTTGATGGGCTCCAATATTTTTAATATCCTATCCATCCTCGGTATTACAAGCATCATAAAGGACATCCATGTCAGTGAAAAAATTATTGAGCATGACGTCACTATTATGTTGGCCATAACCTTGTTAATTTTACCATTAATGTTGTACAAAAGATCATTGGGACGGGTATCAGGCGCAATTTTGCTGGCTGTTTATCTGGTCTACACCTATTCTGTCATAGCTTAGTATGGAAGGGGAAATTATCAAGGGTGTTACGATATTCTTGTTGACTATGCTCAAATTTATCGCTGGCCCCACCTTGGGGTATGCGGCAGGGTTTAGCTTTACAATCACAGTGGCCATTACTGTGGGCGGTATGATGGCCAGCGTGTTTTTATTCACATATTTAGGCACAATCCTGCGAGAAAAATTTCTATCACGGATCTTTAAGAGAAGACGTGTTTTTTCTAAACGCAACCGGCGGTTTGTACAAGTGTGGAAAAAGTATGGACTGGCAGGGGTAGCCTTCTTAACGCCCCTGATCTTTACGCCTATTGGGGGCACTGTACTCCTCACTACTTTTGGCAGCCCAAGATCTAAGATCATCGTGGCTATGTTATTGAGCGCCGTAGGTTGGTCGATTTTCTTTACCGCGGTGATTTACTTATTTGGTACGGCCTTTTTAGAAGGTTTTATTCTTTAGCATCATCGCCGGGGAGTATTTCTATATCTTGTATCAATACTTTTTTGGAGATGGCCTGCCCTGTTTTAGTAGCCGCTAATCCTCCAAGAGCGGTTTCCTTGTACCTGTTTTCCATGCTTTGACCTACTTCGCCCATTGCTTCAATACACTCGTCTACGGGGATCACTGCGCTCACATTTGAAAGAGCGATCTGGGCGGATGAATTCGCGATGGCCGCTGCGCTGGCATTCCTGACCACGCAGGGCACTTCTACTAAGCCTGCCACCGGGTCACATACCAGCCCGAGCATACATTGGATCGTAATGGCCACAGCATTGAATACCTGGTCTACATCACCACCTAAACAGTAAACAATGGCCCCCGAAGCCATGGCGGCAGCGCTGCCAGTCTCGGCCTGGCACCCTCCCACTGCACCGGCCAGCGAAGCTCGTTGCTCTATGATCAAGGCGATACCTGCCCCAACCAAAAGCCCTTCCAAGACTTTCCTATCTTCAAGCCCGTGGATCTCTTGTAACGTATAGAGTGTACCTGGTAAGATCCCGGACGCCCCAGCAGTAGGGGCCGCCACCACACGCCCCATGCAGGAGTTGACTTCCTTGGCTGCCAGTGCCCTTGAAACAAGGTTTTGAAATTCCTTGGATAATACCGTGGTGGGGTTATTAAAAACCTTTTTAGCGCCACTATTGATCATTCCCGATCGTGAGGTCATGTCTTCTGAAAGGCCAGTTTCTACTGCTTCTCGCATTACATCATACGCCTTTTGGAGTCCTTCCCATACCTCTGCTGCCTCGTGCCCTTTTTGTTCTTGCTCATATTCCAAGACAGTTTCGTATAGCGACAGCTCGTGTTTTAGCGTGTATTCCTTCCAGCCTTTGAAATCTGTGAATAAAAATCCCATAGCAGTAAATGATAGTGAATCCTGCAAAGGTAGGTTAGAAAGAGGAAATTGTGGGCTAGAATTATCCCAAGTAATGAGAGGTCTTGGATTTAAAGGCCTCGTGGTCATTCGAAGGTCAGACCGGTTTGTGTAATAAAAAAGGACGTACCCACAGGCCGTCCTTTCATTAAATGCTTTATTACTAGGTAGCTGGTATTACCCGTTCATGGAGATCAGGAACTCTTCGTTGTTCCTGGTGCCTTTCATTTTTGAAAGTAAAAACTCCATGGCTTCCGTAGAATTCATGTCTGACATAAACTTGCGTAAGATCCACACGCGTTGTAGCTCTTCTTCTGACATCAGCAGGTCTTCCCTTCGAGTACCCGAGGCCGGAACATCGATAGCAGGATAGATACGCTTGTTGGATAGCTTCCTGTCCAGTTGGAGTTCCATATTACCGGTACCTTTAAATTCTTCGAAGATCACCTCATCCATTTTTGAACCCGTTTCAATTAGGGCGGTGGCTAGGATCGTGAGTGATCCCCCGTTTTCGACATTCCTTGCCGCTCCGAAAAATCTTTTGGGTTTATGCAGCGCATTGGCATCCACACCCCCTGACAATATCTTTCCCGAGGAAGGAACTACGGTATTGTATGCCCTGGCCAAGCGTGTGATGGAGTCAAGAAGTATCACTACATCATGACCACACTCTACCATTCTTTTGGCTTTTTCTAATACCATGGAAGAAACTTTTACGTGTCGCTCCGCTTGCTCGTCAAAGGTGGACGAAATCACCTCTGCCTTTACACTGCGGGCCATATCCGTCACTTCTTCCGGTCTTTCATCGATCAATAAAATGATCAAGTAACACTCCGGGTGATTTTCCGCGATGGCATTGGCCACATTTTTCAGGAGTACGGTTTTACCGGTTTTGGGCTGTGCCACGATCATACCTCTTTGTCCTTTCCCTATAGGTGAGAATAGGTCGAGTATGCGTGAAGAGTAGTTGTCAGGTTTACTGCTCAAGCTTATCTTTTCTTCCGGGAACAGTGGGGTCAGGTATTCGAAAGGTACACGGTCCCTGATCTCTTCTGTGGTTTTGCCATTCACAGTGCCAACGCGAAGCAATGCAAAATATTTTTCCCCTTCCTTGGGTGGGCGTATTTGGCCTTTTACCGTATCGCCGGTCTTTAACCCGAAAAGCTTTATTTGTGATGGTGATACATAAATATCATCCGGGCTGGCCAGGTAATTGTAATCCGAAGATCTCAGGAACCCATACCCGTCCTGCATGATCTCCAACACTCCTTCATTTTCTATGACCCCGTCAAAGTCCTTAATGTTCCCTTCTTTTTTCCGGGATTTAGGATCTTCTTTGTCTTCTGACCGGCCGTTTGACCCCTTTTGAGGTTCTGGCGCCGGGGTACTTTTACTTTCTTCTTGTTCTTTCTTCTCTTTATCGAACGATGTTACGGTTTCGTCAATCTCTATGTTGAACGATTCCAACAATTCGTCAGAAGAAAGTTCCTGTGACGTATCTTTTTTCGACTTTTTCGCCGTCACATTTTCTCTTTTTCTTGGTTTTTTTGTTTCTCTCACACGTTCTGTCTCCTTCACTTCTTTTTTGACTGTTTCTTGTTTTTCTTCCTCCTTCTTCTTCGGGAGCTTATTCTCCGGTGTCACCGCCTGTTGATCAAGGATTTTGTAGATCAGGTCTTGTTTGGTAAGTCTACTGTACTTTTTGAGGCCCAGCTCTTCGGCAATCTCTTTCAATTCAGAAATTAACCTGACATTCAGTTCTTCTTTGGTATACATAAAAATTAAGTAGTCATCTAAGACTAGTGGAAATGTTGATAATTATAATGTTATAGCTAGTGATCAAGACGTATCACTACTTTGTTCTAATGCTGTATTTGTGATTGATTATGAGTAAGCTTATCGGAATCGGCTGAATTCTAAAGCTTGGCTTTCCATTTGATATTGCAATAATAGATCAACGCTGCCCAATAGTCAAATTTTAGAGGCAAATAATTATTCTTGTGTCCAAAAACTTTAAGTTTTAGCCCCAAAATCTATTATTTTGCATCGATTTTAATCACGATAACGATGCTTCAAGTAGCCTACATACGTAACAATGAAGACGCAGTCATCCAGGCATTAAACAAAAGAGGATTCCGGGACGCCGAAGATACGATACGCAAGGTGGTGGAGCTGGATAGTGCCCGCAGGTCAGCCCAGCAGGAGTCTGACAGCGTGTTAGCCGAATTGAACGGCTTATCCAAACAAATAGGGGCGCTCATGAAGCAGGGGGATGTAGCCGGTGCCGAAGCTGTAAAGGCAAAGACCACGGAATTGAAGGACAAAAGCAAAGAGTTATCCGATGCACAAACGCAGTACGATCGTCATTTGCAAGAGCTGTTATATACCATCCCGAACACACCGAATGAAAGTGTGCCGGAAGGTACCGGTGAGGATGACAACGAGGTAGTTTTCGAGCACGGGGTAGCCCCTACCTTGCCGGGGAATGCCCTGCCACATTGGGAACTTATCAAAAAGTATGATATCATAGATTTTGAACTCGGGGTAAAGGTGACTGGTGCGGGATTTCCCATTTACAAGGGCCAGGGAGCACGGCTGCAACGAGCATTGATCAATTTCTTTTTGGAAGAGGCGCTAAAAATGGGCTATACCGAGATACAACCGCCCATTGTGATCAACGAAGCCTCTGGCTATGGTACGGGGCAGTTACCGGACAAGGACGGCCAGATGTACCATATCGGTGAAGAGAATTTTTATCTTATCCCTACTGCCGAGGTGCCGGTCACTAACATGTACAGGGATGTGATCTTAAAAGAAGAGGAGCTGCCCATAAAAAATGTAGGATACACACCTTGCTTTAGAAGAGAGGCAGGTTCATGGGGAGCCCACGTTAGGGGATTGAACCGCTTGCATCAATTCGATAAAGTGGAGATCGTGCAGATCCAACCCCCGGGGCGATCTTACGCGGCACTGCAAGAAATGTGTCAGTATGTACAAGGGCTACTGGAAAAATTGGAACTGCCCTATCGAGTGCTCAATTTATGTGGAGGGGACCTAGGATTTACTTCGGCACAGACATTTGATATGGAAGTATACTGTGCAGCACAACAGAAGTGGCTGGAAGTGAGCTCAGTAAGTAATTTTGAAACGTACCAGGCCAATCGATTAAAATTGAGATATCAAACCCCAGATAAGAAAAAACAATTATTACATACTTTGAACGGAAGTGCGTTGGCATTGCCAAGAATAGTGGCGGCCCTGCTTGAGAATAATCAAACCGAAGAGGGTATTATCATACCCCAGGTACTGGTTCCGTTTACCGGTTTTGATAAGATCAGCTGATTTTCGTGGTCAAACTTAACCGGCTATGTCCACTCTTACCCAGTGGGGTGGCTATTTTAGTTTTAATTTTTGAGTTGCTTTAGACAACTACCGGGGCAATTTACCACCCATCAATATACCTGGTGCTTCCGGGAATGATATTTATTAAGTTAGTATGAATAACCAAAAACCACGCAATATGAAACAACTATGTATAGGGTTAGTATGGGGTATGCTGGCCATTTCCTGTACAGATACTGAACAGAAAAAGAACTTTCAATATCCTGTGACTGCCGAGGTAGACACTACCGATGTTTACTTTGGTACTACCGTGGCAGACCCTTATCGATGGCTTGAAGATGATAACTCTGAAGCTACCAAAGAATGGGTAACATCACAAAATGCATTGACTTTCGATTACCTTCGTAGTATTCCATTCAGGGAGAGCGTTAAGGAACGATTAGAGGAGGTCTACAATTATGAGCGTATGTCAGCCCCCAAAAAGCATGGGGACTATCTGTATTTTTACAGGAATGATGGGCTTCAGAACCAAAACGTTCTATTCCGCAAAAAAGAAGGCTCAGAAAGTGACGAGGTTTTTCTTGATCCTAATACGTTCAAAGAAGACGGTACCATATCGTTGGGAGGAACGAGTTGGTCCGATGACGGTAGCCTTTTCGCATATTTGATCTCCGAAGGAGGCTCAGACTGGAGAAAAGCGATTATACTGGATACGAAAGATAAATCGCAGGTCGATGATACTTTACGCCATATAAAGTTTAGCACCTTATCATGGAATGGTAATGAAGGCTTCTACTATACCCAGTATGAGAAACCAGCTGCCGGGGAAGAACTCTCAGGACTAAATACGAAAGGCAGGGTCTATTACCACGAGATCGGCACGGATCAATCCGAGGATAAAATGATCTTTGAACCCGAAGGCGATAAACTTGGGGCCGGTGGATACCTTACCGAAGATAACCGCTTCCTGGTGATCTTCACGTACGAAGGCACCTCCGGGAATAAATTATTCGTCAAGGACCTAGCCGGTACAAATGAGGTCATCCCTATTATCGATGACTTTGATCATGATCATTCAGTCATTGCCACCAAAGGAGATAAATTATTAATATACACCAATTTGGAAGCCCCGAATTACCGGGTGGTGGAAGTAGACCCGGCCAATCCTGCCCCTAATAATTGGAAAGACATCATACCCACGTCAGACGATGTCCTAGAAGCCAATGCGGCAGGAGGATTTATATTTGCGAACTATCTCCAAGATGCAAAAACGGCGGTAAAACAATTTGATTTTAACGGTACACTGACCCGGGAGGTGGAATTACCCGGCATTGGCAGCGCCTTTGGATTTGAGGGCAAGCAGGAGGACAAAGAGCTGTATTATGTTTTTTCTTCCTTTACGTACCCGTCGTCCATATTCAAATATGACATTGCCAAAGGCACATCTGGGCTGTTTAAGCAACCTTCCGTGGATTTTGACCCCGAAGCCTATGAGACAAAGCAGGTATTTTACAACAGTAAGGATGGCACCCGTATCCCGATGTTCATTGTTCATAAAAAGGGGATAGAACTGGACGGGAAAAATCCTACGTATCTCTATGCCTATGGAGGCTTTAACATCAGCCTTCGTCCTTCATTTAGCACTTCCAGGATCGTGTGGCTGGAAAACGGCGGCATATATGCTCAACCCAATATCCGTGGCGGGGGAGAGTACGGCAAAAAATGGCATGAGGCGGGTACTAAAATGCAGAAGCAAAATGTGTTTGATGATTTCATAGCCGCGGGTGAATACCTGGTAGAAAAAGGATATACGTCACGTGAATACATGGCTATTGCCGGGGGGAGTAATGGTGGATTACTCGTGGGAGCAACCATGACACAACGCCCCGACCTGGCAAAGGTAGCTTTTCCTATGGTGGGGGTCATGGATATGCTGCGCTATCATAAGTTTACAATTGGATGGGCTTGGGCTACCGATTACGGTACTTCGGAAGATTCGAAAGAGATGTTTGAATATTTGAAAGGGTACTCCCCCGTGCATAACCTTAGGTCAGGTACCAGCTATCCGGCTACCATGGTTACCACCGCGGATCATGATGACCGCGTGGTGCCTGCTCATTCTTTTAAATTTGCGGCTACGTTGCAGAAGCATCATGCAGGTGATGATCCCGTTCTTATCCGGATCGAGACCGATGCAGGGCATGGCGCTGGCACGCCGATCAGCAAAACGATCGAGGGGCAAGCAGATATTTATTCTTTCGCTTGGTATAACATGGGTGTGATCCCACCTTTGGCAAAGCAAGAACAATAAAATGCTCGTAGGGGCGATCCATGAATCGCCCCTACGAAGTAAAGAGATAAGTTTACTTTGATCATGACAGTTAGAAAAGGTAAAAAAGAAGACCTACCGAAAGTGCTGGAGCTTGTCAAAGAGTTGGCAGAGTATGAAAATGCACTCGACCAGGTCTCTAACACAGTGGAGATGATGGAAAGAGACGGTTTTGGGGAAAGCCCAATCTTTGGATTCTTTGTGGCCGAGGACGACAAGAAAAATATCGTAGGTATTTCTATTTACTATTACCGGTACTCTACCTGGACAGGGAAAAGGCTATACCTTGAAGATATTGTCGTGACCAAGAGCGAAAGGGGTAATGGCGTGGGAAGACAATTGTTCGACGCCACTATAGCCCATGGTAAAGCAACCAACTGCACAGGCATGATATGGCAGGTACTCCATTGGAATGAGCCTGCCATCAACTTTTATAAAAAATACTACAAGGCTGAACTCGATAATGACTGGATCAATTGTAGTATAGATTGGTGATTTGTTCGATACCTGCCAGTAGCGTTGCAAGAGCTTTTATATTTATTTACCTCCCTCAACTAAGGTTCTTTTTTGGTCTGGATCCGAATGATTCCCCCGGCATCCACTCCGTATTCTTTGGCGATTTCCGGTTTGCGTATCACTTCCATGGATTCAATCTCTCCAGGTGTTAGGTAAAAAGGCTCTCCCCGGTAAATTTTGTCGTCAATTACATATACCAGTAAGAAATCCCGCATTACCAGGGGATGGTTTTGCATATCTTGTACATATACCGAGTCATTTGGACGCAGGTGTACGTGTGTTGTGTCTCGCCAGGGTTTCTCGTCGAGAGCTTTTAACCGATCTTTTAGGTTATATCTTCTTTCTACTTTTGGTATTGAAGAAGAATCATAACGATAAGTGGAGATCACAATGGCCCCGTTTTTAGCCATAGACCCATACAGGGCTAATGCTGTTTGGCCTTTCAAAATGTTAAGGCTTTTAATTTGGTCTTGAGCTAGGTCAGGCGGGTTACCACCCTTAACAGGTTGCCCATCAATAACATATAATGGCTGTCCTTTTAAAGCCTTGATTCTTTGCAGACCGATTTGTGGATCTTTTCTTATGGGCTGATGAGAGGAGGAATACCATCCCGGGGCCGAGTTTTTCCTGTAAGAAGGGAGGTAAGACTGGCTTAGGTTTACATCGACCAAACTATCTGAAGGAACCAAGGGAACAACGATAAAGTCATATTCTTTTGCTAAGAAGACGACTTCCGATGCCCATCGAGGCACGTCTTTTAGCCGGTAAAAACCTTCTTCATTCGTGGTAGTGTTTATCCCAGAACTTCTTACCATGACTTGTATCCCGGGGAGGGGTTTGCCATCTTCGATGTGATTTACTGTGCCAAAGATATCCCTGGTCTTCCCTTGCTCATTTACTGTTAAGTTCGGGTAGATCGGCTTAGCCCATAACGTTAAAAGGATGATAACCAAAGGGAATAAGGCCAGGTTATTCCACCGGGCTGCTGGACTTGACCTAGTTTTATTCATCATTAATATCCTTTTTTTCAGGGAGTGTCGGGCAAACGTATTGGCCAATGACACGTGTTCCCGGCCCATACTGTAATTAAGTAACAGCATTTGGTATTGCTCCAGGCTGCTTCCGTCCCGGATCACACCTTCATCCGCTAAATATTCATGGATATCCTGCAAAGCTTTTTTTACAAGCCATGCCATGGGGTTATACCACTGGATGATGATCAACACTTCTACCAGTAGCAGGTCTACAGTATGATATTGCTGGATATGGGTACGCTCATGTACCAGTATTTTATGGAACTCTTCACTGGGGATAGTCGAAGTCGGTACGAAAAGGAGGTTGCAAAAAGAAAAAGGAGCATTGGTTTTCGCAGTAATCCCGAGCCGGGTGCCCCCCGGGAGAGTTTCAAATCGTGCAGACCTGTATAGGCTCCATACTTTGATCAGCATGAATATGAGTCTTATGGAGAATATAATAGTTCCTGTGAGATAAATCCCCAACAACCATGCGGTTAAATTGGAGGCAAAGGAGGGTGAGCTAGGTTTACTTCTGGGAACGGTCCTTTTTTCTACACCCAACGGCGTTGGTTCGATAGCGGGCACATTATTGTAGGGTAGGGGTGAGTCTAAAGCAGGTGAAATGTTATGCTCGCCTTTAAGATAGGAAAGCTGAGGGAAATTAATGAATGGTAGGGTCAAAGAAAGACAAATAGACAGGACCAGGTAAGCCCGGCTGAATGAGAAATGTGTAGTGTTCTTTACAAAAAGCCAGTATGCCAGGTAAAAGACCGTTATGCTTACTGAAGTGTGGAGGAGGTAGACTAGGAGATCAGTTTTCATTTTGATCCTGTTTTTGATTTGATCAGTTGGATTATCTCTTTTAACTCTTCTTCCTTTATCTTCTCTTCCTTGGCAAAGAAGGAAAGGACGCTTTTGTACGAATTTTCGAAGTAATCTTTAATTACTCCTTTGAGGTAGAACTTCCTGTATTCATCCTTGGAGACCAGTGGGTAGTATTCATGGGTTTTCCCATAGGCCTTGTACCCCAGGAAACCTTTCTTTTCTAAGATCCTTACCACTGATGAAACGGTGCTATAAGGCCTACCTGGGGGAGGCAGTTTGTCTATTACATCTTTGACAAATGCACGGCCGATCTGCCAGATGATCTGCATTATTTCTTCTTCTTTTTTTGTTAGCTGTTCCATGGATCTAAAGTTACAGCGTATTTATACGTTATACAACGTATTAGTACGTTATTAAAGTATAAAAAATGATCCGGCCTCCTCCTGGCAAAGAATTATGTTGTTGAGGGCACCGGGTTATCACCCGTGGTAGCGGATTGGGTGGACCGAAAGATAATTCAGGGTTTGAAGTATGCAGGGGTGAGGAAGGTCCTACTTGGATAACGTGAACTGGGTTAATAAAACAGCTTAAAATAACTCATTTCAAAGCAATATTGAAGCTCAACCCCTAACCGCAGGGGACATGGTGAATTCGCAGAGGAAACAAAGTAGTCCCAATAGTAAAATAATTAACTATTTGGTAATTAGATCCAAAACCTGCATTAAGTTATCTACTCTAAAGTTTTGCTAGAAATCGAACCGAAAGACCAACAGTCGCCGGTAGTTTACGCCAGGTACATTTGGCGAAAATTGCCCTGGCGCAAGTTCCTTCAACCTGTACATCGTTTTTTGAAGATGCTCCAATGGCAGGTTCGGAGAACCCGCATATAAATAAGCACGGGTTTGGAAAACCCGCGCTAAATGTATTTTGGAAATCTACGTCAGCGGGTTAGTTGTAATATTGATTACGCCAGCGCTCGGCGTTCTATGGGAATATCAAACATTTCAGACAGTTCTTCTCCCATTTCAACCAGGGACTCATCTTCCGGCGGATATGACCAAATGACTTTTACTTTGTGGCCGAGTATGAAATATTTATTGAATTCTGCTAAGACATCGATCACCATTCGTTCTGAAGCTGAATTGATGTATTCAAATTCCAATTCAATCACCGTTTCCTGTTGCGGTTCTTTGAAATAGTCTCTTAACCATTCCAGTATGGCAGAGTAATACGGGACGGTATCTTCCATGAAAGAGCGTCCCTTCACTAATATTTTGCCTAATTTAGGATCTAAGAGCAGTTTTGGGCTATCTTCTGTAGGTTCAAGAAATATCGTTTCCATATTCGAATGACCTTTTTGTGGAATGCTAAATATAACCTGGAACGCCTTGGCAGCGAAAGGGAATACGTTAAACTGCATATTTTATAGCCAAAGGAGCGTTTTGACCTGTAAAATGGATGTATTCGACTGCTTAATACCTGTGTGAAATCATAAAAATGCCACATGGCTTCTGCTTTTTATTCAACAAATAAACCCTGTAACCTGGATCAATTACCATACCATGGATATAAAAACAAAACTAACTGAACTACACCTGGAGCTGCCCCAGGCAAGTACCCCGGGGGGCTCCTATGTTTCTGTCAATACCCGGGGTAACATAGCCTATGTAGCTATCCAATTCCCCATTAAGAACGGGGAGTATCTTTACATGGGGAGGCTAGGCAAGGATCTTTCTACGGAAGAGGGATATGAGGCAGCACAATTATGTGCCTTGAATGTTTTGTCGCAGGTGGAAGCTAAAGTGGGTTTCGAAAATGTCCTAGGATTGAATCATATTGATGCTTACTACCAGTCCAAAGGCAGCTGGGATGATGCCCCCAAAGTAGTAGACGGGGCTTCCGATCTCTTTGTTAATGTATTGGCTGAAGCGGGCCAGCATTCCAGGGCGATCTTTGGAGTGCAGCGTTTGCCAAGAAATTTTTCAGTAGGAATTACCTCATCGTTCACTTTAAAAGCTTAGAAAGCCGGGGTTAACCTGCTGCTAGTTAAGCCTCAACTGACGTATCGAGTACACGATGAGCTATGTTCGAGGTATTGATAAGTGAGCAGTAGGCAAAGGGCAGTAGGCAAGGTTGTCAATTACTGGCTACCGACTTTAAAAACTAGACCGTCTTCGGGCAATGGGCATGAGGCGCTTGGGAAATAAAGAAAAGCCAGTCATATCTTATCTACGGCGACTTTATAGGTTGGATCTTCCAATACGTTTACCTCAATGATCTCTTCGGCATTTTTGAGTAGCGTGCGGCAGTCTGGGCTCAAATGTTTCAGGTGAATTTTCTTGCCTACTTTTTGGTAGCGTTCTGTGATCTTATTCAAGGCCTCAATGGCTGACATGTCTACCACTCGGCTTTCTTCGAAATCAATGATCACCTCTTGGGGGTCGTTCAGTACATCAAACTTTTCATTGAAGGCTGTTATGGATCCAAAGAATAAGGGGCCGTAGATCTCATAGTGCTTTACCCCCTCCTCATCGATGTATTTGCGTGCCCGGATGCGTTTGGCATTATCCCAGGCGAAAACCAGCGCGGATATGATCACCCCGACTACCACGGCCAGCGCCAGGTTATGTAAAAATACTGTGACCAAGGTGACTAGCACCATCACGAAAATGTCTGATTTAGGCATTTTATTGAACGTGCGCAAGCTGGCCCACTCAAAGGTACCGATGGCTACCATGATCATTAGGCCGGTGAGTGCAGCCATAGGTAATTTTTCGATTAAATTAGCGCCAAACATAATAAACACCAGTAGCATGACCGCTGCAATAATGCCAGACAGCCTTGCCCGGGCGCCGTTGGAAATGTTGATCAAGCTCTGGCCGAGCATAGCACATCCGCCCATGCCAGAGAATAGCCCGGATAGAATATTTGCCGTACCTTGGGCCACAGCCTCTTTGTTTCCCCGACCGCGGGTCTCGGTGATCTCATCAACGATGTTAAGCGTAAGCAAACTTTCGATCAGGCCCACACCGGCAACTACAAGGGCATAAGGAAATATTACCTGTAGTGTAGCCAGGCTGAACGGTACACCCGGAATATGAAATGGTGGGAACCCGCCCTGTATGGAGGCGATATCACCGATCGTTTTGGTATCGATGTTAAAATATACCACTAAGCCGAAAATGGTCAGTATAGCCACCAAAGAAGCCGGGATGGCCTTGCTAATTTTAGGTAGCCCCCAAATGATAAACATAGTCAATACCACAAGGCCGGATAGGACATATAAGGGGGTGCCGGTGAGCCAATTGCCAGAGGTATCTTTAAATTGGTCTAACTGGGACATGAAAATGATAATCGCCAACCCATTTACAAAGCCAAAGATCACTGGGTGTGGTACTAGCCGCATCAGCTTGCCTAGCCTTAAAATACCGGCGGTTATTTGCAAGATCCCGGCCAGTATTACGGTAGCAAAGACATATTCCACGCCATGTGATTGCACTAATGTTACGATAACCACGGCTACCGCCCCAGTGGCGCCCGAGATCATGCCCGGCCGGCCGCCAAGTATTGCCGTGACTAATCCAAGGACAAAAGCGGCATAAAGACCTGTTAAAGGCGAGAGCCCGGCAATGAGGGCGAAGGCAATCGCTTCCGGCACGAGCGCTAAAGCTACAGTCAATCCTGATAGGACCTCGTTTTTATAGTCTACTTTTTGTGACAGGTCAAAAAGGTTGAAATACTTTCTCATGAAATAGGATACCTATAATAATTCTTTGTCCGTTACAATTCTTTAGCTAAACTGGGCGGAGTTCTTCACAGTGTTTTTAATTAAGCCCGCGAAGGTAGTGTTTTTCTTGGGAACGCCATCTTTACACAGCAAATTATAATTTAACCCCACAGCTATATCTTGAATCCAGGTTGAAAGATCTTTCCCAGGGATTTGCAGCAGGAATCTTTCGTCTTCCGTTACTTCTTTGTTTAATTTGGAATACGCACATGCCGTTGACAGCGGACCGAATAGGAGAATGCTTGTTATTTGACCCGGTTAACCGCGTTCGAGCTAGGCCATTGATAAAATAAAAAATACATTTTGAAACCGGATTTGGATATATTAATTGACGAATATCTTGAAGAGAGGAAATTTGTTAAGGCCCAAATAGATGACTTTGTAAAAGAATGGAATTTCCTCGAGGCTCATTATTTATCCATTGGGTTGCGTGATATCAATAGGCAATTGCGAACCTTACAAAATTTCAAAGATCCTTACCAGCAAGAGGTAGAATCATTGACCCGTCGGATCAAATCATACGAAAAGAATTTACTGGGTATCCCCAAGGATCGGTTAGATCAATTCCTCCAAGAACTGAAAGATGAGCTGGATACACTTAAAAAGAAAGAAATCCCCTTTAGATTGGATACCCAGGAGATCTATGATCTTTTGATGGACATGTGCCGGGGCCAAGCCAAGGGGTTTAAAATGAACTTAATGGAAGATGAAAATCTCTATTTGAAAGTGTTATTAAAACCCTCCTCTCAACTGAACCTTAGTTTCACTCCAACGGACCAATTAAAAAGCATCTACTTGCTAAATGATGAGCATAAGGCTAAGCTGAGAGTTATTGGCTTCCAAGAAAGGGGTACAGTATTGATGATGGAGATTGAGGAGTTCAGCCCCACTAAGGTGAATTATGTCATAGAAGTATTAGCACGGATCGTTTTCGAAGCATTTTTCTATAAAATGTTCGAGAAGGTCATCGATTTGGAGGTGTACAAATGACAACCTAAGGGGGATCAGTAAATCCGTGCTGCCCAGCCCCCGCCGGATGCCAATTGTATTTTTAGCTTGTCTTGGTTCGTAACTTTTTTCTTTACCCTTTTAAAGTCCTCGGCATGGCGTTCGGCATTCTTACCATCTCGGTAGATATCGATTGAATATTCTCCATCGCCCAGGAAGGAAAGATCTACTTCCAGGTCCCTGCCCGACCAATCAGTGAGAGCCCCAATGTACCATTCCTTACCACTTTGCCTGGCCACCAGTAAATAGTCCCCAAACTTGGCGTCTAAAACCTTGGTGTCATCCCAAACGGTAGGTACTGCGGATAAGAATTCCATACATTCGGGCTCTTTCCAATAGCTGGAGGGGCTGTCTGCCAGCATTTGCAAAGGACTTTCATACACCACGTACATGGCCAACTGGTGGCACCGCGTCCCTAAAGACATGGGACGTTCAAAAGAGGCGAAGTAGTTCTTCTTTTGGGCGTTCCGCATAGCCCCTGGCGTGTAATCCACAGGTCCTGCCAGCATACGGATAAAAGGCATTTCCAGGTCGTACTCGGGGTTAGCCATTTGGCCGTCCCATTTGTGCTGCTCCAGTCCTTTCACTCCTTCGCGGGTGACTACGTTAGGGTAGGCCCTCCTTAAGCCGTCCGGTTTGTATGACCCGTGATAGTCTACCAAAAGTTTGTGTTCTGCCGCGCGGCGTGCTACTTTTTCGTAATAGTTGACCATCCATTGGTCATCACGCTGCATAAAATCGACTTTTATTCCCTTAACACCCCACTTCTCAAATTGTGCCAAAGCAGGATCAAGCATGTCTTCAAGGGCTTTCCAGGTGACCCACAGGATGAGTCCTACCTTTTTGTTCTCTGCATAACGTGCCAGCTCTTCCATATCGATCGTAGGTACGGGATGAACAAGGTCGTTCGTTTTAATATCATACCAGCCCTCGTCCAATATGATGTATTCTATGCCATGGGCCGAAGCAAAATCGATATAGTACTTGTAGGTATCCGTATTGATCCCGGATTCAAAGTCAACCCCGGTGATGTTGTTGGCATTGTACCAGTCCCAGGCTACCTTCCCGGGTTGTATCCATGAGGTGTCTTCAAGTTTCAATGGGGAGGCCAATTTATACACCAATTCGTTCTCTACCAATTCTTTATCTTCGTCGGAAATGACCATGAGCCTCCAGGGGAATTTTCTTTTCCCATTGGTCTTTGCCAAAAAATCTTCACGCTCCACCGGGCGAACGTCACGGTCATCGGGTTGCTCATAAGTTTTAGGATACGATGGCAATACGCCTGAAAGAGAATGCTTGGCTGTTCCTTTTTTAAGGTAGAAACCCGGGTAATCGTACACGTCAGATTCCGAGATCGCCACCTTACTGCCATTGGACAGGTGTACCAGTAAGGGTAAACAACTCATCTCGTTGTTGCCCAATGCGCTGAGGTTCTGGGTGGTGTAGTTTCTTTCATAGTGCGTAAAGAAGCCATCGGCCACCGGGAAAGAAGCAACATGATCTTCGCCAAAATTGTACTCTATTTGCTCTTGCTGTACCGTTATTTCTCCTTTCATATTGGTGCTAATCCTATAGGCCACACCGTCGTCGTATGCACGGAAAGTAATACTATACCTTCCTGAAAATTGTATTTCTAGTTCATTGTAGTGATCTTGTATCCCGGCTCTTTTTACTTTTAACACGGGTTTGAGGGTTTCATTCACGGACCTGTCCAGGGCCTTCCGTACCTTGGGGCTTGTACCATACGTTTGGCCGTTAATGGTCATGGAGATGGCCGAAGGGTAAAGCACGGTTTTATTGTTATGGATCACCTGGTAGGTAATGTTTTCCCCAATGAACACTTCTACCCGGTTGACCTTACCGGGTGACTCCAACGTATAATCTTGGGCCTTAGAGTGTCCTGGTAGCATGATGATGGAAAGGATGAGTGGTGCAATTCTATTCATGGGTTGAATATAAATACTTGGTTTCATTACCGGGGTGTTTAAACAGGAAAATCTCACCAGTTTCCTGGCACTTAGCAGTGGCTTCGCTAAAAAACTCTTTTGATCCTATTCAACGGTTGGCTATGTACAGGCTGCTCATCTGTGAGCTCTCTTCCCCATATACAGGGCAGGACTACATTCATTCCACAATTTGGCGATTTGCAGTACTTGGGCACAAATAGTACATCATTTTTGCTTCATAAGCTGGTAATCATTAATTAAGACGTTGGCAGATAAGTTAAGTTTCTTTGATAAATTTCGGATCATGTCAACGGTCAGCTTTCTCTTCCGGTTAAGAATTTCAGAAACCCTGCTTTTTCCTCCCATCTCATTAATTAAGTCTACTTGCTTAAGCTGCATTTCTTCCATCCTGATTTTGATGGCTTCTACAGGGTCCGGAGCTTCTATCGGATAGTGCTTTTTCTCATACTCGTCTATTAATAGCCCTAAGACGTCTGCTTCATCACTCGCCGGTGTACCGATGGGTGCGTCAAATATCTTCTCTAATCTTATCAATGCATTTTGATAATCTTTTCCTGATTTTATCAACGTAAATTCCATACTTCGTGTCCATTTTGAATTCACCTTGGGCAATTTAATGTTATTTATAGTTCAAATCTAAATAGCGGGTTTCATGACCAGCGTAATCAAACAGGAAAATCTCACTAGTTTCACCGGGTATCTTGAGCCTGCGAGAGGATTGTGACAGGTGGGATGATCCGTGGTAGAACTCTTGAACCTGCACGGTACGGTCTTTGTAAACCACGTTAGCTTTTAAGATAGAGTCACCTATTGTGGCAAAAGAGTACGCAGGGTTTTGGGATTGGTAGGCCACCAACCTGTCATTGTTAAGCGCAAATAAATAAACTAATTGGTCGCCTACCATGATGGAGGCTACTCCTTTCACATCACCATCGATATACAACCCGTTTTCAGCCGCCCTGCTGGGTTGAAAACCCCCTTTACCATCCCCAGTTAAGAGCAAGCCAATGGAGGCATCATATTGCCCTATCGTTACCTCGGTGCCGTAATCATTACCTGAAAGGAGGAGGTCTAAAAATCCATCGGCATTAAAGTCGTCGATCAGTATGCCGTAGACTGGCGCAAATTGTGCTTCTATTGGCAGCTTCTTCACTTTGAATTTCATGTTCCCAAGGTTTTCGAGATAGATCGTCTCGAAAAGGTGGGCTTGTTTTATGAAAGCCCGCTTTTCAACGCTTCCGGTAAACAATTGACTGAATTCAGCTTGGGCATAGCTCAAATAATCGGGGTATTGCTTTTTCATAGCTGGGATCTGCCGAATGAGATCATCCCTGCTGTGGGTAGGGTACTCGGTACCGTTTAAATAATAGGTGAGGATAGGATCGATATGCCCGTTACCATCGTAATCAGCCGAATAGACCGTGAGGGGCTCTTCCGGCGATACTTTGTACCGGCTGTTTCCCCCTAAATTGCCTGCTACATAGTCGATATCTCCGTCGTTATCAAAGTCGGCACCGGCTATACTTTTCCACCATCCCGAAGTATTTTGCAGGCCGATCTGCGAGGAGATATTCACCAATTTACCCTCTTCATTTTTGTATACCTGTATGCCCATGAATTCCCCGACGATCAATAGGTCAGCGTCAAAATCGTTATCTATATCGGTCCACAAGGCATCGGTGACCATCCCGATATTTTTTAGGCCGGGAGCCAGGGTTTGAGTTTGATCCGTGAACTTACCCTTATCGTTGATGAGCAGGTAGCTTGTTCCCGGGAAGGGATACTGGAGAGGTGACAGCCTGCCTCCTACAAAAAGATCAAGATCGCCGTCCCCGTCAAAGTCGGCGCCCCGCACGCAAGAGGAGCTGGTGAGCATTTTTGGAAGCCGGGTGGTATCCAGGCTGAAGTTGCCCCTGCCGTCATTGAGGTATAATCGGTCTTGGTAATAGTGTGATCCCGGGAAAAATTCGTTGCTTCCGCTGGCAATGTAAAGGTCTTTGTCAGCATCATTGTCAGCGTCAAAAAACAAAACTCCCATGTCCTCTTCATAGCCTGGGCCGGGTGCGATGGGCTTGGATTGAAATTTCCCTGTTGTAGTTTGCAGGAACAGTTGCCCCACAGCTTCGTACCCGGCTCCTACAAAGAAATCGTCCAAACCGTCCCCGTTCACATCTGCCACGGCAATGCCCGGCCCTTGTTGGGAATGCTTATGTGGGAGCAGGTATTGGCGGCTAAAGTCAAGGTAGAACTTGTCTTGGTGTAAAAAGTCTAGACCATACCGTTGGGTCACCTCGCTAAAAAGAGGCGTATTTTTGGCGGTAGAAAGCCTTGGCGTGCTTTTAGCCGAGGTTTGATCCATGACCAATACCTGGTCAGCGGGGACATTGAAATTCTTACTTGTTTTTCGATTCGGCCAGGTCACCACTACACTGTCTATTATGGTGGTGTGGCTAAGGCCAAAATGAAGCAAGGGCTCCACAGAAGACTGGTACCCGCGGCTAACGGCTTGCAAGCCAACTTGCATGGTATCTTTATAATACAATTCTACCCGGCTGCCAAGGCCCTGGGAATTCTGCTCGGCGCCCACGAGCTTTACACGGAGGTAATGGTTCCCTAATGAAGTGGTTGTATTGTTCCTGTAGATAAACGCCTTTTCATTAATGTTATTGACCACGAGGTCGAGGTCGCCGTCATTGTCCAGGTCGCCAAAAGCGGCGCCATTGGAATAGGAGGGCAGGTCGAGTCCCCAAGGGCCGGTTTTCTTTTCAAAAGTATAGTGGCCACTGTTTTTGAAAATAGCATTTGGAGTGTGCAGCCCCGGCATTTCTTTCGCCCTATTTTTCAATGTTTCATCGAGTTCTTGTTTACTGGCCCTGGAGGAAAGGCTGGCGGTATAGTTTATGAAGTCCAGGTCAGTGATATCTCTCAAGTAACCATTCGTGATAAAAATATCTTTGTATCCATCATTGTCGAAATCGGCAAACAAGGGCGCCCAGCTCCAGTCGGTAGAATAAATGCCAGAAAGGTGGCCGATCTCGCTAAAGAGCAGTGGGCCATTGGGTTTCTTGCCTTGGTTGAGATGTAGTGTATTTCTCATGTATTGCGGGTGGTACCCCATGCGGCGTGCCAGCTCGAAAAGGTTAAAATTTAGTGGCCCCGCCATTTTCTTGCGTCCCAGGTTATCCGATGGGAGCATGTCCGCTACTATGATGTCCACCCAACCGTCGTTGTTAAAATCTGCCGCATCGGTACCCATCCCAAACTGGCTAAAATGTTTCATGCTTTGGGTCCCACTTTCTTTGAATCGGCCGTTTCTTGTATTGAGGTATAGATAATCCTGCGCCAGGAAATCGTTGGAAACGTAAATGTCCTCCCAGCCGTCTTGGTCTACATCAGCCACAGCTACTCCTAAGCCAAAACCATCGTGCAGGATGCCGGCTTCTATTGTAACATCGGTAAAAGAACCGTTCCCGTTATTTTGATAAAACTTGTCGTTAGCAGGTCCGCTTCCGTCGGCTATGAGGGGTTGGATCTTGTTGGGGTCGCGGACTTCATTTGTATGGTTCAGTAGGTACATATCCAGGTCACCATCTTTGTCATGATCAAAAAAGGCAGCTTGTGTGGAATAGCTCGTATCGGCAATGCCCCAGGGCTGTGCCGACTCAGTGAAGGTGAGGTCACCGTTATTGATAAAAAGCAGGTTCTTCCTTTTGGTGGGGAGATAATTCCCGGAACGGCATACGTAGAGGTCGAGGTAGCCATCATGATTGATATCGACCATGGTCACCCCGGTCGACCAGCCGTGGTGGTGCCCAATCCCTGATTCCTCGGAGATGTCTTGAAAGGTCATCCCGCCTTTGTTGAGGTAAAGGCGGTCATTCACCCTATTGCCGGTAAAGAAAATGTCCGGGAGACCATCATTGTTAAGGTCGCCGATCGCTACTCCACCACCATTGTAAACGTATAAAAAATCGACCATGTTGAAGGTGTCGTTCTCGATAATGGTGTTTTCAAAATCTACGTTTGTTTGGCTTTCGGGGAGCAAAGTAAATAAGGTTTCTGAACCCGTGGGCTCAGCAGGTTTTTCGCATGCCCAGCACAAGAGAATAAGGAATATGAAGTACCTGTAGTTTTGGGGCATAAAAGATTGGTTTTCCTGTAGTAAAGATAGGGATTGGCATGTTATCCTTCCTGGCATCACCATGTAGCAACTTTGTGGACAACTTTTGATTCTTGCCTAGGTGCTGGTTTTAATAAGGGAGGTTCCCGGTCTTGATCATAAGGTGGGTTGGATACCCGCATTACAAATGCTGGCGTCAGTGCCCTGTGGTACTCAATGGGTCCGCGTTACAAACGCGGACCCATTTAAGATGGCTGGCATCACCAGCCTACCGATGACATACTCTTGCTTTTCGTCATCGCGAACCTGGCGGGGTGGCCTTAGCAATGCGTGAAGCGATCCCCCACTCGTGGAACGATAACAGGGTCCATTCGCTTACACACGAGAAGGGGGTAGCTTCGTAACCCGCGCACCGGCCACGCCAGCCTACCTATGACATACTTTTTCAAAGTGATGAAAATCAAAATTTTACAAAATTCATTTTTGGGTATAACAAGCTTAAAAAACTATCATTTTTCGTCATCGCGAACCCAGCGG
>JANQLQ010000318.1 GCA_028280565.1 Fulvivirga sp. | reverse complement strand
CTTTGCCTATTGCTAACTTGTCGAGAACTTCCCAACTTGGCAAATAGAGTTCATTGTTTAATCCTACACGTCAGTTGAGGTATGACACGACACTAGGCTTAAAATGAGGTTTTGAATACTTTCATAGTCTTTGAACTGGGGAGTAGCTTCCGTGCTACGACAAAGCTGGTCCCGGCTCTCGCAATGAGCCCTCCCACAACTACCAGCGCGAATGAAGGTCACTTGTTTAATCGAGCCCAGGTTAAGGCCACGGGTAGGTATCTCACTTCTAAGCTTGTTACTTGACTAGGTTCCGAAAAGGACCAGGCATCTAAAACTTTAACTGCTGCATTACACGGCAACGCGACTATCCCATCGTAAATCGCTCAGCAGCCTCTGCTTTTAACTGTTCCCAAGCTTCAGGCGTCGGAGGATTCCCTTTCCCCATATTATCGATAAGCCAAGTGACAATCTCCTTCTTAAAGCCGAACCGGTCCATCAATTCTTCACAAAATGAGATCTCTTTCTTCTCCACTACCTCATCAGCATAGATCATTTGCACCAGGTCATAGAGTTGATCCATTTTTTGGTCATGAGTATTCGGCACCTTCAAAGAAGTGGCCTGCTCATTTTGTATTAATGTGGCAATTTGCCGGTCTTTAAGGCCATATTTTTCGCCTATTTTATAAAGCATTTTTTCTTCTTCCGCGTGCAAATGACCATCTGCCTTAGCCAGGGCGATGAGATTGCGCAGGTGGTCCTTTTTGAAGGACAAGTACTGGTGCTCAAAAAAGCCAATCATAGTGTAAGATCTAAAGGTGGATTTTTAGTGTATATTCATGTTAAAATACTAAAAATTCGTAACCTTAAAAATGATCACCACTTCCAATCTCGTGTAAATGAAGAAAAACCTAAAACTAAAGAGCCTACTCGTCTTTTCTGCTTCCCTGCTTACTTATGCCGCTGTGGCACAAAACAGCATATTTACCGACCGTCCCAACGTCACCGATGCCGTAGCCTTACTACCCACAGGTACTTTCCAGGTGGAATTAGGATACTTTAGAGAATCCAGTAACGATGGTGACCTGGTGAACCGTACCTCTCCCAATATCAATATCAAATATGGGCTAACCGAATGGATAGAGCTCAGGGTGCTCACCAATTATCTGAATTCAAACGCCGACACCCCGGCCGGTGAAATTGAAGCCTCCGGGCTTACTCCCATTGCGATAAGCCCAAAGGTCAGGCTGCTTGAAACCGAAAGTTGGCTGACTAACGTCACCTTATCTACGAACTTCATTTTACCCAGTACCGGGGCTGAAGAGTTTCAAAACGATCATCTCAATGTTGGATACCGGCTGTTGCTGGAAAACAACTTTGGCTCATTGAACTGGTCACACGGCATAGGCACGGATTGGGATGATGACACCGATGCCTCGTGGTCTTATTCTTCAGCACTGGGCACATCGTTTGCACAAAACTGGGGCACTTTTATCGAGATATACGGTACCTTTGGGAATGGAATCCTCACTACACATGGTGCCAACGCAGGCATCCTGTACTTACTCACCACCGATATACAGCTTGACGCTTCTTTTGGCATCGGGCTAAATGATAATACCCCGGATTTTTTCGCAAGCTTTGGGTTTGCCTGGAGAACAAGTTTTATCCAGTGACACCCCTGTATTACTGGTGCTAAGCCCCTACCTTTTCCATTTCTTCGTCGCGCAGCTCTCTCCTGATGATCTTACCCACGTTCGATTTAGGCAGGCTCTCCCTGAATTCAATATGTTTCGGCCTTTTGTAAGCCGTTAGATTCTCATGACAATATTCCGAAAGTTCTTCCTCCGTGAGCGACGCGTCTGATTTGATCACAAATACCTTGACACACTCGGTAGACTTGGCATCCGGCACCCCAATAGCGGCTACCTCCAGCACTTTCGGATGATTAGCGACCACATTCTCGACTTCGTTAGGATAAACGTTAAAGCCGGAGACATTGATCATATCCTTTTTCCTATCTACAATTTTGAAAAAGCCATCTTCATCCATAAAGCCCATATCCCCGGTCCTGAACCAGCCGCCTTCAAAGAAAGTATCCTCGTCTTCTTTGTTCCAATAGCCACTCATGACTTGTGGGCCCCGCGCACATATTTCGCCCACCTCACCGGTTTTAAGAGGATTTCCTTGCTCGTCAAGGATCACCATTTCAGTGCTTGGTGTTGGAATACCGATCGTACCCAGTTTGTGAGTGCCGTCTAACGGGTTGCATGACAACACGGGTGAGGTTTCACTTAAGCCATACCCTTCCACAAGCGGCTTGCCGGTCATCTCTTCCCATTTCTTCGCTACAAAATCCTGCACCGCCATGCCCCCGCCAATGGTGCCGTAAAGCTTGGAAAAATCAAGATCTTTGAATCCGTCCTGGTTCAAAAGCCCGTTAAAGAGCGTATTTACCCCAGTCATAAGCGTAAAGCGGTGCTTTTTTAGCTCTTTGATGAACCCCTTCATATCCCTAGGGTTAGTGATCAGGACATTCTTAGCCCCGGCACTTAACATGAGCATCCCGTTTACCGTTAACGCAAAAATATGGTATAAGGGAATCGCCGTGATCATGATATGTTCTTTGCTCTGGTCCAGCAGGGGTTTGAACCAGTGGGTAGTTTGCTGGGTATGGGCGATAATGTTACGATGTGATAGTTTGGCCCCTTTGGATACCCCGGTAGTACCTCCCGTATATTGAAGAAAGGCCAGGTCATCCCCGCTCATCGTGGGCTTTTTGTATTCCAGCCCGGCGCCCTCGGCCAGGGCTTGTTTAAAGCTGACCGCCGTGGGAAGAGAGTACGGAGGCACCATCTTCTTCACCTTTTTTACCACGAAATTGACCAACCAACTTTTGAATCCGCCCAGCAAATCTCCCAACTCTGTGACAATGATCTTGTCAATACCGGTCTCTTCCTTGATCTTCTCTAAATTAGAAGCGAAATTGGCCACTATGACAATGGCCTTTGCCCCGGAGTCCAGGAATTGATGTTTCATTTCCCGTGGCGTATAAAGAGGATTCGTATTCACGACGATGAGCCCCGCGCGTAGCGCCCCGATCAACGCAATAGGATATTGAAGTAAATTAGGCATTTGAAGAGCGATCGTGTCTCCTTTTTTCAAACCAAACCTATTTTGAAGGAAGGCTGCAAAGTGCTTCGACTGCTCGTCAACATCCTTAAACGTCATGATTTTACCCATATTCTCATAGGCCTCTTTTGAAGAATACTGGCTGAAAATGGTATCGAATAACTCTAAAAGATTATCGTATTCAAGATTACCAATAGAATCAGGGATGCCTTGTGGGTATCTTTCCACCCATGGAAATACGCTCATTATTTCGGTTTAGATTTGTTATATATCCAAATATTACAAAAAATGAGCAATTAAAATAAGGCTGCAAACGAAATCTTCACAGCCTTTATCGTAGGGATACTCTTTCATCATTACGGTGGTTCCTCCTAATAAACCGGTACCCGAGGAACACAACCGGGCAACCACGCTCAAAAACGATACGAAACTAAACCAAAATCCTGCTCCCTACTCTATTAAACTAAACCTTAGCTGTAGGGGAAGGATTCGAACCTCCACGGAGTAGTTAGTTCCTGTTGTTATTGGATGACGCCAGGAATTTATCCTACCCGGACACTACCGGGATCTCCACCCCCGAGACCGGAGGGCTTGTCTGCCAGTTTCAACACCCTACAGTGTTCATAATTATTTGTCTCAATTTAGCTGTAGGAGAAGGACTCGAACCTCCACGGAGTAGTTAGTTCCCGTTGCCACCTTAGAAGCTACCGGGAATTTATCCTACCCGGACATTACCGGGATCTCCACCCTCGAGACCGGAGGGCTTGTCTGCCAATTTCAACACCCTACAGTGTTACGATTATTTATCTTACCTTTAGCTGTAGGGGAAGGATTCGAACCTCCACGGAGTAGTTAGTTCCTGTTGCTATTGGATGCCGTCAGAAATTTATCCTACCCGGACACTACCGGGATCTCCACCCCCGAGACCGGAGGGCTTGTCTGCCAGTTTCAACACCCTACAGTGTTACATTGTTGAATCAAAGTTAACAAAACGATCCATTTGTTAAAAATTTCACACTGATTATGGTAAATATTTGATCAATTTTTAATTAATTAGCGAAATGATTAAAATTATCAAAACAAACAATATCAAATATGCCTGCAAATTATGAAATTGATAATGTCGACCTCAAAATATTAGAGGTACTTACCAAAAACGCTAAAAAACCCTATACAGAAGTGGCTAAACAGGTCTTTGTGTCCGGGGGTACCGTTCATGTACGTATGAAAAAATTAGAGGATATGGGCATAGTAGAAGGCACTACCCTGAATATCGATTATTCCAAACTGGGGTACGACATTACAGCTTTCATCGGCATTTTCCTTTCAAAAAGTGCCCTATATGACGAGGTGATCGCTAGGCTAAAGCTAGTCCCGGAAATTGTTAGCGTCCATTATACTACCGGTAACTACAGCATGTTCGCCAAGATCTACTGCAGAGATACCAACCATCTGAAGGATGTCCTTTACGATAAGATCCAAGGCATCGACGGGATAGTCAGGACTGATACCATGATATCACTGGAAGAAAGCATAAGCAGAAATATGCACCTGGAAATTTAAACTATCCCAGTTATTTTTAATAAAGTGTAACCCCCTGGAAAATAATAGGCAAAGGCTATCAGTACATTGCTAAATATGATCGGGACCGAGGGATTAAAAAAGGAATTATGGAACATTCAAGAAGTTATTTTGTTGTATTTTTGCATACTTATTTGAAATGAGTCTAAATAATAGCAATGAGCAAAGACGATCAAATTTTAGAAGAATTTACTTCGAAAGAATATGAGCACGGGTGGACTATCGATATAGAATCGGAGCAGGCACCTAAAGGGCTCAATGAAGATATTATACGATTTATATCTGCTAAGAAAGAAGAACCGGAATGGCTTTTGGAATGGAGGTTAAATGCCTTCAGGACTTGGTCGGAAATGAAAGAGCCCCTATGGGCAAATGTTTCTTTCCCATCCATCAACTATCAGGATATCATCTACTACTCCGCTCCCAAGCAAAAAGCTACGCCGAAAAGCTTAGATGAAGTAGACCCTGAGCTGTTAGATACTTTCAAAAAGCTGGGGATATCCTTAGAAGAGCAAAAAAGGCTGACCGGTGTAGCAGTAGATGCAGTAATAGATAGTGTTTCAGTAGCTACTACCTTTAAGGATAAACTGGCCGAGCTGGGTATCATCTTTTGTTCTTTTAGCGAAGCGGTGAAAGAACACCCTGAACTGGTGAAAAAATACATCGGCTCGGTAGTACCGGTTTCTGACAATTACTACGCCGCATTGAATTCGGCCGTATTTTCGGACGGTTCATTTTGCTACATTCCTAAGGGAGTGCGATGCCCAATGGAGCTTTCCACCTATTTCCGTATCAATGCAGCCAATACAGGACAATTTGAGCGGACCCTGATTGTAGCTGAAGAAGGTTCGTATGTCAGCTACTTGGAGGGTTGTACCGCCCCCATGCGAGATGAGAACCAACTCCATGCTGCCGTGGTCGAGATCTATGTGAAGGCCGATGCGGAAGTAAAATATTCTACCGTACAGAATTGGTACCCGGGAGATAAAGAAGGAAAAGGCGGCATCTATAACTTGGTAACGAAACGAGGGATATGCGCCGGTGATAACGCCAAGCTCTCATGGACACAGGTGGAAACAGGATCAGCCGTAACTTGGAAATATCCCTCATGTATCCTCAAAGGGGATAATTCCAGTGGTGAATTCTATTCTGTAGCGGTAACTAATAACTACCAACAGGCAGATACCGGTACTAAAATGATCCACATCGGGAAAAATACAAAGTCCCGGATCGTATCGAAAGGAGTTTCTGCCGGTAAATCACAGAACAGCTACCGCGGGCAGGTCCACGTTATGAAACGCGCAGAAGGATCCCGTAATTTTTCACAGTGTGATTCATTGCTTATGGGAAATAACTGTGGAGCTCATACTTTCCCCTACATCGATATTGAAAACAAATCAGCGCAGGTAGAGCACGAAGCCACAACTTCGAAAATTGGCGAGGACCAGATCTTTTATTGTACGCAGCGAGGAATTGATGAAGAAAGCGCAGTGGCACTCATCGTAAATGGGTATTGCAAAGAAGTACTTAACCAGCTCCCGATGGAATTTGCCGTGGAGGCGCAGAAACTGTTGGCCCTGACCCTGGAAGGTTCCGTAGGTTAATAACATAATACTTGCATAATGTAAAGGACTCGTAATTATCTTGAATACAAGATTGGTTAAAGTCTTGTGCGAAAAGTTTTAAGCGGTTAGCGTACATTGAGGAACGTCCATTACCAACGCATAGATTAAAAGAAAAATTTAGGTTCTGTTCGGAACTTAACGTAGAGATCAATAAGAATAAAGAAATGCTCAAAATACAAAATCTACATGCCTCGATCGAAGACAAAGATATCCTGAGAGGTATAAACCTAGAAGTAAAAGCCGGTGAAGTGCATGCCATCATGGGGCCTAATGGTTCAGGGAAAAGTACATTAGCTTCTGTACTGGCTGGAAGAGAGGATTATGAAGTTTCTGAAGGAGAGGCTACTTTTTTAGGCAATGACCTGTTGGAAATGGCCCCTGAAGAGCGGGCCAGGGAGGGTGTATTCCTTGCTTTCCAATACCCCGTGGAGATCCCGGGGGTAAGCACGACCAACTTCATGAAAACGGCTATTAACCAAGTGAGAGAATATAGAGGGCAAGAGCCTTTGGACGCTGTATCCTTCCTTACTTTGATGAAAGAGAAAATGAAACTGGTAGACATTGACCAGTCACTCTTAAGCCGAAGCTTGAACGAAGGCTTTTCCGGGGGTGAGAAAAAGAGAAACGAGATATTTCAAATGGCCATGCTTGAACCCAAGCTGGCAATATTAGACGAGACCGACTCTGGCCTGGACATCGATGCTTTGAAGATTGTAGCGAATGGTGTAAATAAACTCAAAGGCAAAGATAACGCCACCATCGTGGTAACGCACTACCAGCGACTACTGGACTACATCGTGCCGGACTACGTTCATGTATTATATAAAGGTAGGATCGTGAAAAGTGGCACAAAAGACCTTGCCCTCGAGCTAGAAGAAAAAGGATACGATTGGATCAAGGAAGAAGCTGACGCAGCTACAGCGTAACCTTTAGCATTATGACACAAGCAACGAATCAAAACGACTTGGTAGGTCAGCTGTTAGCAGGTTTTCAAAAGTTTGAATCCCAGTTGAACGGGGCCACAGGTTCCGTACATTCCCTGCGCAAAAAGGCATTGGAATCATTAGACCTCGCCGGGCTGCCCAGCACCAAACACGAAGAATATAAGTATACTAACATCACCAAGGCCATCGAAAAGACCTTTTCCTTTGATACGGAAAACACTTCGACCCAAATAGAGCCCCAGGAAATTGAAGAATTCCTTATCCCCGGCCTTGATGCCCATATTTTGGTTTTTCTAAATGGTGTCCTGGACCCGTCTCTTTCGCGTTGGGAGGCAGAGGCCGGTTTGGAGATCATTGATCTACCCACCGCGTTGAAAGAAGATAGTGAAGCCATCTCTAAACATTTCGCAAAATATGCGGACTACAATCGTGATGCTTATGTAGCCTTAAACACTGGTTTCAGCAAAGATGGGTCATTCATTACCGTGAAAGCCAATAGCATCATCGAAAAGCCAGTGGTCTTGCATTACATAAATGTAGTAAAGGATGGCCAGGTGCATAATCACCCAAGAAATTTGGTGGTGGTAGGAGAAAATAGTCATGCTACCTTCATCGAATCTTTCTCCGACGTGGGAGAGCACGAAAGCTTAACCAATTCTGTTACGGAGATCGTGATAGGTCAGAGCGCAAGGGTAGACTACTACAAACTCCAAAATGACAAGGAAAATGTCTACCATGTAGGCACAACGCAGGTACAACAGGCAAAGAATAGCTATTTTGCAGCGTATACCTTTACGACAAACGGAGCGATCACCAGGAATAATCTCAATATTGACCTGGAAGATGAAGGTTGCGAAAGCCATATGTACGGGCTATACCTCTTAAATGGCAAGACACATGTAGATAATCATACGGCCGTCGACCATCAAAAACCGAACTCTTTTAGTAACGAGCTTTACAAAGGCATCTTGGAAGACAAGTCTAGAGGTGTTTTCAATGGTAAGATATTCGTAAGGCAAGATGCCCAAAAAACGAATGCTTTCCAGTCTAACAAGAACATCTTGCTTTCAGACCAGGCCACGGTAAACACGAAGCCACAACTAGAGATCTGGGCAGACGATGTCAAATGCTCTCATGGATGTACTACGGGTCAGCTAGACGAAGAAGCTTTGTTTTATTTACAGTCGAGGGGCTTAGGAAAAGACAATGCAAGAGCTTTATTATTGTATGCTTTTGCGATAGAAGTATTGGAAAATGTAAAACTGGAGCCGGTGAGGAAGTATTTGGAAGACCTAATTTCCGAGCGTCTCCGCAAGGACTTTTAACATATGGCTGATCTAAACACTGCTACTTCTTCTATTGATATTCAAAAGATCCGGGAGCAATTCCCCATACTTGATCAAAAGGTAAACGGGAAACCCTTGGCCTATTTTGATAATGCGGCCACCACGCAAAAACCGCTGGTGGTCATTGATGCCTTAGTAGACTATTATAAGGGGTACAATGCAAATATTCACCGTGGCATCCACACCCTCGCGGAAAAAGCGACAAAAGCTTATGAAGATAGCAGGAAGGTGGTGCAGGAGTTTGTCAACGCCAACGAGGTAGAAGAGATTATCTTTACCAAAGGTACTTCCGAAGGAATAAACTTGGTAGCGGCTACGTATGGGCGGCAAAACGTTGGACCAGGAGATGAAATAATCGTCTCGGGGCTGGATCATCATTCTAACATCGTGCCCTGGCAGATCTTAGCAGAAGAAAAGGGGGCCAGCATCAAAGTGATCCCTGTTTTAGAAGACGGTTCATTGGATATTAAGGCGTTCGAAGACCTGCTAAGTGAAAAAACCAGGATAGTAGCCGTAAACCATGCTTCGAATAGCTTAGGCACCATCAATCCTGTAAGCGAAATTGTAGCGCTTGCCCACAAAGCAGGCGCTAAAGTACTGATCGACGGTGCACAGGCATCAGCACATTTAGAGATTGATGTACAGGCTTTAGATTGCGACTTCTATGCCATATCTGCCCACAAAGTATATGGCCCTACAGGTACAGGCGCTTTATACGGTAAAAGGGAGTTACTAGAAGCTATGCCTCCTTACCAGGGAGGGGGTGAAATGATCAAAAATGTTTCTTTTGAGAAAACCACTTACAACGATCTCCCCTACAAATTCGAGGCAGGTACACCAAACATCGCCGATGTAATTGCCTTTGGGAGCGCACTGGAGTTTGTGAATGACCTGGGTAAGCCCGTGATGGCAGCCTACGAGAACGAACTGCTGCGTTACGCTACGCAAAAGGTAGGTGGGGTCCAAGATGTTAGGCTAATAGGTACCGCTGCAAACAAGGTAAGCGTTTTATCGTTTATTATTGAGGGTATCCATCCTTTCGATGTAGGACAAATGCTGGATGCCCGCGGAGTGGCCGTCAGGACGGGGCATCACTGTACGGAGCCTTTGATGGACCGCTTTGGAATAGAGGGAACAGTGAGAGCTTCCTTTGCCATTTACAATACGAAGGATGAAATTGACAATATGGTAGAAGGCCTTGAACGTATCGTGAAATTTATGAAGCCATGACATCCATAGCTGAAATACAAGAGGACATCGTCAACGAGTTTGCCATTTTGGATGGTGACCAGGAGATGACCAATTTTTATATCATGGAGTTGGGCCAAAAACTCCCCGCTATGGATGAAACAAAAAAAACAGACGAAAATATTGTAAAAGGCTGCCAGTCCAAGGTATGGCTCACGGCTGCATTGGACGGTGAAAAGATCATATTCGAGGCCGACAGTAACACGGCGATAACAAAAGGACTTGTAAGCCTGTTAGTCAGGGTGTTATCCGGGCAAAAACCCAGTGATATCGTAACGGCAGAGATCAATTTCCCTGCCCAGATCGGCATGGAGAGGTTCATCGGAACCCAGCGATCCAACGGATTTGCGGCTATGATCAAGCAAATGAAATTATACGCGTTAGCATTGCAAGCCAAGGTGGTGAATGGGTAGTTACGCATTGGTAAGCAAATTATACTAACAATAGTTTGAATCAGAAAAGACTATGAGCGAAGAGGTTAAAGAAGCAGAGGCCACCTTGAAGGACCAGGTGGTAGATGCCTTGAAAATGGTATACGATCCGGAAATCCCAGTGGATATTTACGAGTTAGGCCTTATTTATGAGATCAGCGTATTTCCCGTCAATAATGTTTATATCTTAATGACCCTGACCTCGCCTAACTGTCCGGCTGCGGAAACCATACCGGCCGAGGTAGAGCAAAATGTAAAAAGCATAGAAGGGGTCAACGATGTGAATGTAGAGATCACCTTTGATCCTCCCTATTCACAGGATATGATGTCTGAAGCCGCTAAGCTGGAATTGGGATTCCTTTAATTTAAACTCCAAAATAAACAACAACGATTCTATGCCTTTTCTCTACGATCTTAAAGAAAGGATGCGTGAAGTTGAATGGAGATCGCGTAGATGGGATAGAAGCGCAAAATTAGGATGGATCAAAGGGTTCTTAGTGTCATTAAAAACATTTTCTTCAATAAGTACCAAAGCCAGGAACTCTTTTTATAATTTGGCTATTGTTGTTTAAACATTATTATTTGTCATTTGAAATTGTTATTTGAATAAGTTATGTATCCAGAAGAACTAGTAGCACCCATGAGAACTGATCTTACATCAGTGGGATTCACTGAGTTTAAGACAGGGGAAGAAGTAGATAATCATTTAAAAGATCACAAAGGCACTACCTTGGTGGTGATCAATTCGGTATGCGGATGTGCAGCAGGTGCTGCCAGGCCCGGGGTGAAGTGGGCAGTACAAAACAGCGAGAAAAAACCGGATGAATTGGCCACGGTATTCGCCGGGGTTGACCAAGAGGCTGTGGCCAAAGCAAGGGAATATACTTTGCCTTATCCTCCATCTTCGCCATCCATCGCTTTATTCAAAGAAGGCGAGCTGGTACACTTTATAGAAAGACATCACATCGAAGGCAGGTCAGCTGAAATGATCGGCAATCACTTGGCAGAAGTCTTCAAAGAATACTGCTAAACACTGGCCAGGTCTTTCACTAAGAATAGAAATGAAGAGGCTGTCCAATAAGGGCAAGCCTCTTTTTTTACATAGTTACCGAGGTTCGGGATAAGAAGGAATAAAAAGATCATTGTTTACCGTCATTGAGAACGCCAGGGCAGGATTGTAGGGGGCGGTAGCCGTGAAGCCATCCGCTACTAGTAGTGCGAGACATGTACTCTATTCGCGTTCACCGGACTGGGGGATTGATTCTTCCCCCTATTGTCGTCATCGCAATGACGGTAGAGTACATTGTTTTGATTTCATTTAAGCACTCTTACCCCGCCCGGGAAGTTATGTATCGAGCGCACCGCTTATAATATCTGTTACCCACTCCCCATGGGTACGCTCTTTATCAAACACGGTATACCCGTCTGCCTTATAACGAAAACTGATGCGCCAATTCCCGTTTTTCAACCTTCGCTTTTTTAGATGATCTACCAGGTCTTTTGTTCGATCATCCTGCAGTAAGCCTGCACTTCCCGCAAACCGGATCAACTCAACTACATTTAAATGGTACGTTTCAGGGAATGAAATGTCGGTAATGTGCTTATTGATAGGCTCATCCTTACTCAAACGTTTAAACAGCCTATGCTCCAGCATATAGTCGATCCCAGCTTGTAATTTTTCATTGTAAGTTTGATCATGGGTCGTACGTTGATAGTAATGCAACGCAATAACGGATTTTGCCAACCCTATGTAACAAGGGGTTTGCTTAAAACATCCTCCATAACGGTCGAATGAGAATTTAGGCAACTTAACTTCTATACCACGTTGCATCGGTTGGAACTCATGGATCCATTCGAGAGCACTTTTCACTTGTGGGTCATTGGCACGGCCTAACCTGCATAATGCGGAAACGATCATTGCATTATAGCACGGCAAAAACATTTTCTCATCTCCACTTAGAGAAAAACCAAAAGGCGTCGAGAGTTTTTCATATACCCTACTGATTAACCGTTGAGTATACTCCATAACCTTGCTCGAATGTATTTCACTCAAACAAATCAATCGCCAAACCAACGCCAACGGTTTTTCGGGAAAATCAGAGGTCAATTCTTTGACTAGGACTGACTTGCCTAGTCTTTCCGCGACCTCGTTAGCGGAAAAGGTTTTCCCATGCCCAGACTCTATTTTTAGTTGTAAAGCAGTATCCATTTCTCACGGTCCTTGTGAAACCAATTGTGGAAGTTAACAATCACGGTAAGCATATCTCGAATGCTCTTCATCCCTACTAAAATACCGGGTTTACCTTGCATATTCAAACAACCACTACTATGCAAATGGCTGTCATTTTATACAATAATTAAATCTTACCCGACCGTTCAACATGTAATGCATAGCCTTGAGCCCTGGGTCTTGACTAGGGTCACAGACAAATGCAGAAATTTGTTTTCTTTTTGAAGGGTATTGGGTACACTACATCACCCTGGTGTTACTTTTTCACATTCAATTATTTGATAGACCGTCATTTAACGATAAGGGAACCCTTGAGATACCTTCATCAGAAACGAAAAAAAACTTCTTTACCGTCATTCTGCCGGCTTTGCAGGGTGAGCTAGGCGTGACAAGGAATGGCGATGTTAGAAAGTAAGGATGACGTTTCTAAATATAGGTTTTGCATGGATATAGAACAAGAAGTTGATCACCGATCCTTGCAACTCGCTGACATTAGGTTTAAAAATACAAACCTCATTATCAATTCCTTAAATTTGAAAAAGCTGAACTAAGCTTCAATTACCAACACCTTGTACCTCAGCTTACCTTCGTATACTTCCCGCATTTTAAGGGTGACAAATGTTTTTTTATCGATCCACCACTCCGAGTATCCAAACCCCGGATAGGTTATTTTTAAGATCCAACACTTGTGTTCAGCCTCGTTAAAACGAATTTTTTCACTTCTGTCCACCGTGTACGTGTAATAGTTTGGAAGCGTTTTTGATCCCGGGTGGTAAAAACTGATGGCAAAACTCTTTCCTTTCTCAAAAGGCAACATGCTGAAAGTTTCCATATCCATTTCCCAATCAAAGGAATTCTTTAAGCTATCCAGTTTAAATGGCGCACTTTGATGCTCGTTCACCTCCGGGTTAGAGTACATGGAATTCCCGTCATAGATATAGTGTATTTTATGGGTCACTAAAGAGTCAGCCTGTATGCGATTTGCCAGGATCTTTTCACTTATTGGGCTGAAGTTTCCAACGTCCGCTAAAATCTCATAATGATAATTTGAACCGTCGGAGAAAAACCGACCCCAGTTAAATTTGTATACGTCTTTGTTATTTACCCGGGTTTTAGTCATCCTCCTTTCCCATATCTCCATATTACGTTTAGGAGCGTCCATGGAATCTTGGGTATAAACCATATACGTGTTCGTCTGCTCTTTTAATTGGTTAAACCTCAACCGGTTCGTTGTAACGTCGATACTATCGACCTGCGCCAAACTGGAAAGTGTACACAGGAAGCATAAAGCCATGATTAAAAAGTGCTGTTTCATGATTGTGTTGGTCTATTCTAAATTAATCTTTTCATTTTTGGGGTATTTCACCTCGTAGTTCAGGTTAAGTTCTGTTTGTTGTTGGGGTTTTAGCTCCAGTTCCCAAACTATTTCACCGGTCTTTTTCGTAAGTTTTCCGTTAGAAAGTTCCGTGGGTGTCACCGTGATATCACTGATCGCTGCCACGGGGATTTGGTCAAATAGGATAAGTTTAATGGTCTCGGATTTCTTGTTCCTGGCCATGATCTTAAACCCCCGGCTTTCCATTTTACTGCCACCGATTGTTTTTCGTTTCGAATACTCATCAATTTTTTCCCGGCCGATCACAAGACTCTTATCCCTTCCAAGTGAGATATTCAAGGTATCTTCTAAAGACCGGGCATCCAAGATCGAACGGCCCACATATGCTTCTTCAAAATAAAGGTTTACCTCTCCTTCCAAGAGGTTATATTGGTCCCAATTGATGATCCTGGCCATTAAGAAAGCATCCTTATCTAGCTTAGGTACAGCGTAATACTGGTAAAGTGTCTCTATTTCAAAACTGTTTAAGTCAATGGAAAGCTTCTCCCCATTTGATTTGATCGAATAAGGGTCATCCACTTCAAATTCGACCGTAGTTTGATTTTCAACGGTGGTGGTAGCGACCCGGTTAGCTTCGTTCCTAATGGTGCTTACGCCACGAATCCTTACACCGGCTGCCTTACCTTGCAGTTTTTTAGCTGCGCTACCATGCGCCACCACTACTTCTTGCAATTGCTCGATGCTGGGTACTAGCCTTGTGCTAATATTCGGAGAACTTATGGGGAGTTCTTGCTGGTTGTATCCAATAAATGAAACGGTCAAATGAGTGGCGCCATTGGGAAGGGTCAGGGAGTAATTTCCGTCCAGGTCGGTAACTGTGCCAACGGCGGTGCCTTTCACCACAACGGTTGCGCCCATTACGGGCTCGCCATTTTCATCCAAGACCTTTCCTGATACATTGCGAATACCGCTGGAAACAGCTCTATTGGCTAACTGGTTGAAAAAGGTATTCCGGGCATAGTTTAAATACCAAGTTGCCAATCCAGGGGCCACGCCGCTTTGGTTGGGGTCCCCATTGGAAAGTTTAAGCTTCACATTTTCCCAGTCCACCCCGGTGTTTTGGTAAACATCGGCTTTGTATTTCAATTCCAGCGGCCGCTCAATACTAGCCACCCGGGCATCATATTTCGGATACCAACCCGTATTAGCCACCAGGTACGAAATTTTGAACTCCCCACTAGTTTGCTGGTTAGATTCAATTCTTATTTCTATCTCACCTGTGGGTAATTCATCTCGTCCACGCACATCCGAGATCTCTTGCTCTATCCTGCGGCTTCTTTCCTTTAAATCTTTGATCTTGAGGTCGATGCTAATTTCTTCAGATTTGATGGAGGTCAACTCCTTATCATAGAATTCAATGGCTTGCTTTACCTGTGTTAAGGATGCCCCTGATGCCTCACCACCTAGCTTCTTATTGACATCTAACAAGCTTTGTTTTTCTGAAAGGATCTGGAGCCGGGATTCATAAGTAGAAATTTCAAATGCCAAAGCTTTTACCTGTTCGCCCAAGCTATCGATTTTTTGGTCCTTCTTGAGCCTGTTCAAATAATTAAGCGTAGGATTAACGGACAAAATAGTAAAGTCCCCGGTGGCTTTGACTTGAACACTTTTTTGATCAATATAGGGAGACAGGGACTTGACCTTAAAGATCGATTTACCCTGGGGGATCCCAGTTTTTGAAGTTCGAGTAACCAATCCGCCTTGGAGATAAATAGTGACCTCGGAAATTGAAGTTTCCAATTCACGTTCAACAAAATGCTGTGAAATAGCTTGTTGGCAGAGGAAGAGCGCTAAAAAGGTAATGTATTTCATAAGGTTTTTTTTAATGAGATGCAGGAGATTTTCATTTTCCATAAAAAGGTCGATTTTTTTTCACCAATTACTGTAAAATATAGTGAAACCAACCTGGTATCATGCTTGAAATAACGTACGGAGGTGTAGGTGATGCATTATCTTAGATGTTGGGCAGCTCTCAAAGAGTAGGCAGTAGGCAAAGGGCGATCGGCAAGGTGTACTTGTCGTAGATTGTCGACTTAACCATCATAAACTCATCAATATCGTAGGTGCAAATTCATGAATCGCCCCTACGATATTGAGACTTCATTTTACCTGCTTTCCAGGTCTTTTAAAAAAACACTTAACCTGTTTTTGGCATTCCCTGTGATCACCTCGTAATGAAACGGGTATACATTTTCAAAATCATAGTCAAGCAATTTATAGCAGCTGCGGATACGCTCCTCCAGGTTTTCATAGTCTGACTGGCGCTCTTGGGTAAAATCACGAACGTTTCCCGTTGCATCGGCATAAAAGGTATCTCCTGTAAACAGGGATCTTGATGTCTTTTCCAGCACACAAATGCTGCCCGCACTATGTCCCGGCGTATGGATAACCTCAATATTGTCAGCAAAGTGTGGTACACTCGTGAACAATACACCTGGACGCATCCTGATCCACGGATGATCTTCATCCGCCTTATGGGCATAGACCTTGAGGCCGATCGTTTCCTGCCATTTGCTTCCATCCGCTATACCACAAGATCCATGCGATAGGATTGCGAAAACCGGTTTTTCAAAATCCAAAATGACCGCTTTCAACTCTTCAGAATATCTCGGTATATCAAACAATAGTAACTTGTCCTCCAGCTCTATCAAATACGTCCGCACAGGCTCACTATAAAAATATTGATTATTGACCTGGTAGATCCCGGGATGTAGCTGTGTGGTCAAAGGCCCGGGCTGCGAAGTACAAGACGACATGGCCATAAGGGTTTGAATGAAAAGTAGCATTGAGTTTTTCATATCTTCCTATGTAAATACTACACTACTTGAATTCCACCTGGATAAAAACCAAACCAGTTTTCGAGTAGATACTCAATCTCCATACAGAAAGGTGTGTCCACCCTGGCAGCTGCCACTTTTTAATGAAAAAAAGCCGTCCTTCAATAAGACAGCTTTTTGTTTTTGTATAAGATCTTCACCTTCTATGCCTTACCCCTTCCCAAAGATCTCCTCAAGTTTATTTTCTAGCTGCCTGCCGCGAAGATTCTTACCGATGATCCTCCCATCGGGATCAAGCAATAGGGCAAACGGAATGGCATTGATATTGTAGAGCCGGGCCGCTTCACTCTTCCAGTATTTCAAGTCGGATACTTGTGTCCAGTGAAGTTCATCTTCTTCTATGGCTTGAAGCCAATCTTCCCTGCGGCGGTCTAACGATACACCAAATACTTCAAATCCCTGGTCATTGTATTTTTGATACATTTTGACCACATTGGGATTTTCCATGCGACAAGGTTTACACCATTTCGCCCAAAAGTCTACCAGCACATAATTACCTCTTAACGAGGAAAGACTGACCACCTCACCTTCGGGATTAGGAAGTGAAATATCGGGAGCCAGCTGCCCTATCGCCAGTTTCTTCATCTGTTCTACCTCGGTTATGAACTCTTTGGCCACCCCTACGTTGGGCATTTCTTTCTTTAAAGACTCCGCAAAACGTTCGTACACACTGAAGTATTGGTCCTTGTCTAAGATGCGGCCTCCTCGAAGTACTTCCAGTACCCCTAGGGATACTCCCATGGCTTCTATTTTAGACACCATCTCTTGTTTCATCTCTTTTTCCAATTGCATGTATTTTGCTCGAAGCTCATCCATTTTTTCGCTATCCCCGGATTGATTCGCCTGCATAAATTCATCATTGAGCGACCGGATCTCTTCGGACGACTGGAAGGATTGATTCAATTCTTGGATCTCCCGGATAAAATCAATATCTGAAGAACCGGTGATTTGAGCATAGCCATTAGGCGCATTCCCGTCCACATTCACTTGGATATCGTCTTTATGCAAGATCAAGTTCACTGCTTGCTTGTGATAAAAGTTCAGCTTGTAGTACCCAGGGCGCTCTATTTTTACCTTCTCGGAAAAAGTATAGTTTTCATCGTCCAGTGCAAAAGTATCTATAACCGTAGTGATGTTTTCAGAGCCCTGGTACTCTTCCAGCAGGATCAGCCCTTGTTGTGGAAAGCCAACCGTCCCCGATATTGTAATATAGTTTCCAGGGGAGCCTTGTGAGTCATTGGATGCTTGCCCGGGCCCGCAAGAAGCTACCATAACGGCAGATATAAGAAACAAAATAATGGTTTTCATCTAATTTTCAAGTTTGTTCTCATGCGCAATTTAAGGATAAACTCGTCATATCCCGGCAAAGGCTGTCTTCATTTCACCCGGGATCATTCTCATCGTTCATTTCCTCCTCCTTTGATCGAATAACTGATCTGATCCCTCAAAGTTCATTTTTCAACCTAGTTTAGTCAATAAAAGTTCATTCGCTTTCTTAGGATCAGCTTTGCCTTTGCTCCTTTTCATCAATTCTCCCATGAACATCCCGATCAAGCCTTTGGCTTTTTTACTGGACCGGTATTCTTTTACCTTATCCGGGAAATCCATCAGCACTTGGTCGATGAGTTCAGCGATGGAGTCTTCGTTTGAATCTTGAACCAGCCCTAACTCCTTCGCCAGGACCCCGGGATCCAGCCCGGGTTTATGGATCAGCGCGGGGAATAGCTCTTGTGAAGCCATTGAAAAGCTTAGCTTCTCCCCAGCTACTAGCTCGATGATACCCGCAAGTTGCCCAGCTTCAAGCGGAAGTTGTGCCTGCTCCTTTTCATTGAGGTAAGACTTGACGGGCCCCATAATCCAATTTGAGACTGCCTTATACTGGTCCGTATGTTGGCATACCTCTTCGAAGAATACCACTAGCGCCTTGGTTTCTGTTAAAACACCTGCGTCATAGCTCGGAAGACCGTATTTTGAGGTCAGGGTTTCATACACTTCCCAAGGCAATTGAGGCATTTCATCACGGATCTGCTGTAACCATTTTTCCGTGATATGCAGGGGGCTCAGGTCAGGGTCCGGGAAGTAACGGTAGTCATTCAGCTCTTCTTTTGTACGCATGGCATACGTTTTTCCTGCATCTACGTTGAAAAGCCGGGTCTCAGAAAGCACTTCTTGCCCCTCTTCAAGAAGCGCTACTTGGCGGTCCACTTCGGCATAAATAGCCTTTTGAACGTTTTTAATAGAGTTCAGGTTTTTGATCTCCACTTTTTTACCGTACACCTTGGAGCCTACTAGCATCATGGAAACGTTGGCATCGCAACGCAGCGAACCTTCTTCCATATTGCCATCGCAAATTTCCAAGTAGCGCACCAGCCTCCTTACCTCGGTGAGAAAAGACCCTGCCTCGGCAGCAGAACGTATCGCCGGCTCGGTCACAATCTCGATCAAGGGAACCCCTGCCCTATTCAGGTCCACCAGAGTATCCCCTTCACCATCCGTATGGATGGACTTCCCTGCATCTTCTTCGATATGTACTCGATTTAAAGGGATCGATTTCTCTTCACCTGCCTCGGTTTGCACTACTACTTGTCCTCCTACACAAATGGGGGTACGGTCTTGGGTAAGTTGGTACCCTTTCGGAAGGTCGGGATAAAAATAGTTTTTTCGATCAAATATCTGCGCACGGGAGATCTCAGACCCGCAGGCCAGTCCCATTTTTATGGCGAGTTCCACTACCTTTTTGTTGAGTTTGGGCAACGTACCGGGGTGCGCCAGCGAGATCACACTGACGTTAGTATTCGGTCGCTCGCCGAAAAGCGTGGAGTCCGGCGCATAGATTTTCGATTGTGTCAGCAATTGGGCATGCACCTCCAGCCCAATGACCACTTCATATTTATCCCTGGTCGACGGATCCATAAGTTAGAGGATATTTTTTGCCTTCTCAATCACCCGGTCCAAGCCACTGACATCTTTACCCCCTGCCGTGGCAAAGAAAGGCTGACCGCCACCGCCGCCCTGGATCTCTTTGGCCAGGTCCTTCACAATGTTACCTGCGTTAAGCCCTTTGTTTTTGACAACGTTATCTGCAATAGCCACGGCGATCTGGGGCTTACCTCCTATGTCGGCCGCCAGTACCATGAAAAGATCCTCTACTTCGTTTTTCAAGGCAAATGAAAGTTGTTTTAAGGCGTCTGTGCCCGGCAGTTTTACTTTACCAATAATACGTTTCACACCATTATCCGCCACGGCAGCAGCGATCAGGTCTTTTTTTAAGTCCTGCGCCTGAGCGTTATGCAAAGTTTCGAGTTCCTTTTCAAGCGTGGTTTTCTGTTCTAAGAGAGTGCTTACCGCGCTTTTGAGGTCTTTGGGCTTTTTTAAAAGCTCCTTGAGCTCCTCCACCAGCGCCTGGTGGCCATTCATATAATCTTCTGCCGTTTGAGCCGTTACCGCTTCGATCCTCCTCACCCCGGCGGCTATGGAGCTTTCGGAAATGATCTTGAACCAGCCGATGTTTCCCGTAGCAGGGACATGCGTTCCACCGCAAAGCTCCACGGAATAATCACGATCAAATATGATCACCCTAACAAAATCTCCGTACTTTTCTCCAAAAAGTGCCATAGCGCCCATTTTTTTAGCCTGCTCTATGGGTACATTACGCTGCTCGTCCAGTGCAATATTTTCACGGATCTTACCATTTACGATCTTTTCTACCTCCGATATCTCTTGTTGGGTCATTTTTTGGAAGTGAGAAAAGTCAAACCGTAAAAGTTTGTCGTTCACCAACGACCCCTTTTGCTCCACATGCTCTCCCAGCACTTGTCTCAGCGCCGCGTGTAGCAGGTGGGTAGCAGTGTGGTTATTCATCGTTAGGGATCGCCTGCCGGCATTCACCTTTGCTGTGAAAGTGGACTCCCTATTTTGAGGCAATTTATTAACGAAATGTACAATTAGGTTATTTTCCTTCTTCGTATCCAGCACATATATCTCCTCTTCCCCGGAAGTTAGGGTGCCCGTATCGCCCACTTGGCCGCCACTTTCCGCATAAAAAGGAGTGCGATCCAGCACCACTTGGAACACTTCTTTTCCTTTCTGTTTTAGCCCCCGGTACTTAAGTATGTTGGATTGGGACTGTAAAGAGTCATACCCAATAAACTCGGTTTCCTCCGCCGCTACTACTATGTTCCAATCGCCGGTTTCTTTGGCCGCATCCGCCTTCGAGCGACTTTTTTGCTTTTCCATTTCCTCTTGGAAAGCTTTTTCATCTACCTCAAAACCACTTTCACGCGCAATCAACGAAGTGAGGTCCAATGGAAAACCATACGTATCGTAGAGTTCAAAAGCTACTGACCCGGGAATAGTTTTTTCTCCCCGATGATCGAGATCTTTCTTGATGGAGCTCAAGATACGAAGCCCCTTATCTAATGTGCGTAAAAAAGAAGCCTCTTCTTGTTCTATAACCTTCATCACAAAGTCCTGCTGGGCTTTTATCTCCGGGAAAACTTCTTCAAACTGTTCGGTCAAAAGAGGGATCAGCTTGTAAATGAACGGTTCCTTAATGTCCAAAAAAGTAAACGCATAACGAACCCCTCGCCGCAGGATACGCCTGATCACATACCCTGCCCCGGTATTGGAAGGTAGCTGCCCGTCGGTAATGGCAAATGCTATTGCCCGGCAGTGGTCCGCAATTACCCGCATGGCTATGCTTGTTTTTTCGTCTTGCCCGTACACTTTGCGCGTATGATCCGCAATAAAAGCGATCAATGGGGTGAAAACGTCGGTATCATAATTGGAGCTTTTGTTTTGGACCGCCATACATAACCGCTCAAAGCCCATACCCGTGTCCACATGTTTGGCAGGGAGGCTTTCCAGCTTACCGGAGGCTAGGCGGTTAAACTCCATAAAAACCAAGTTCCATACCTCTACTACCAGCGGATGATCCTGGTTGACCAACGCTTTTCCAGGCAGGTCATTGACTTCTTCTTCCGGCCTTAAATCGATATGTATCTCGGAGCATGGTCCACAAGGACCGGTATCTCCCATCTCCCAAAAGTTATCTTTTTTAGAACCGTACAATATCCGGTCTTCCTCGATAATGCTTTTCCAATGGTCATACGCTTCTTGATCTACAGGAAGGCCATCCCCTTGGTCTCCGCCAAAAACGGTGACATATAGCCGGTCCGCCGGGAGCTTATATTCGTGCACTAAAAGCTCCCATGCCCAAGCGATCGCTTCTTTCTTGAAATAATCGCCAAAGGACCAGTTGCCCAGCATTTCAAATAGCGTATGGTGATACGTATCCATCCCCACCTCTTCCAAGTCGTTGTGCTTACCGGAGACCCTTAAACACTTTTGGGTATCTGCCACGCGAGGTGATTTGGCAGTCTTATGGCCTAAGAAATAGTCCTTGAATTGGTTCATCCCGGCATTTGTGAACAACAATGTGGGGTCATCTTTGTTTACCAAAGGAGCGGAGCTTACAATTTGATGTTCTTTGGCTTTGAAAAAATCGAGGAATTTGTTCCTTATAGACTTGGAATCCATCTACTTGTGAAAAAATTTAATAATTTCGCGGTAAACCTGTTTTTTTGCAGAAATTTAATATATTGCATCCTGTCCTATGCCTAAAAACGGATTGATGCGCTAATTTTTTAGACTTAAATCGATGCAAGAGCACAAAAATAGCAGTTTTTAATTTAGTACATTCATGGCGCGTATAAAATATTACTACGATACTGAAACTTGCCGCTACGAACGTGCTAAGGTGACAAAAACAGACATTTTGACCAATTTCCTTGGTTTTTTGTCTGTGGCGCTGGTCATGGCCTTAGTGATCGTAATTGTTTATAACACCTACTTTGAATCCCCTGTAGAGACACAACTGAAGAAAGAAAACCAGGAACTTGCAGAGTATTATGAGCTCTTACAGGAAGAATTAGACGATGTACAGGGAGAGGTTAAAGCCCTTGAGGAGCGTGATAATAACATCTACCGGAAGATCTACGAGGCCGAGCCTCTACCGCTGGAAATAAGAGATCCGGGACGCGGCGGAGCAGAAATGTATAAAAAAATCATGGAAAAGGGTTTACATAGTAGACCCCTCGTGGAATATATAGCAAATAAAATCGACAAACTGACGAGAAAAGCGTTGGTCTTAAATCAATCTTTTGATAAGATCATGCAACTTGCCAGGGACAAAGACATGGAGCTAACATCATTACCCGCTATTCAGCCGATCGACAACCCGGAATTGACAAAATTGGTTTCAGGCTTTGGGATGCGCATAAATCCATTCCATAAGGCCCGGGTGATGCACGAGGGAATAGATTTCGCAGCGCCCAGGAATACTCCTGTGTATGTTACCGGCAACGGGGTAGTGAAAATGGTAAAAAATAATAGTGTCCTGGAAACAGGGTATGGCAACTATATTGAGGTAGATCATGGCTATGGATATATCACCAAATATGCTCACCTCGGCGAGATATTTGTCAAAAAAGGAGATAAAGTAACACGGGGACAACAGGTTGCGCTGGTAGGGAGTAGCGGAGGATCGATAGCCCCCCATGTTCATTATGAGGTAATTAAAAATGGGCAAAAAATAGACCCTATCAATTTTTTAATGTACGGATTGAATGATTCTGATTATAGAAAACTGTTGAAATTGGCTACTCGAGAAAATCAATCATTCGATTAAATTTTTTAAGCTTGAAACCCCATTATGGCTAAAATAAAGTATTACTATAATACGGAGACGTGTAAGTATGAGCCTATACGCGCCACTAAAAAGGCCTTGTTCCTGAATGTTTTCGGGTTCGTGGTCATTTCTTTGGCGATGGCATTAGGTATCATTTACGTATATCGATCGAATTTTACCCCCATAAAAGAATCTGCACTACGCGCTGAAAACCATGAACTGAAGCTAAATTGGGGCATTTTGAACCAAGAACTCCAAACCGCTTATGATCATGTAGAAGAATTACAATTTAAAGACGACCACATCTACCGCGTGATCCTAGACACCGAGCCCATCCCTTCCACTATACGGCAAGGAGGTACCGGGGGTCATGACCAATATGCCGCCTTGGTGAACCAAAACCTGGAAGATCCTGCTTTGGTGCTTACTGCTTACGAAAAGATCGATGACCTAAAAAAGAAGCTCTACATACAAAGTAAGTCTTACGACCAGGTATCGGAACTATTAACTGAAAAAGAGAAAATATGGGCGTCCCGGCCAGCGATACAACCTGTAAATAATAAAGAGCTAAAGCGTATTGCCGGTGGCTTTAATCCTAAACGTTTTCATCCCATTTTGAAAAAGATCCTGCCCCATGAAGGGATCGATTTTACAGCAGATATTGGCACCCCTGTGTATGCTACCGGTGATGGTACAGTTACTGCCGCTTACCGGTCCACTACTTACGGCAATGTTATCTTCATCAATCATGGGTATGGATATCAAACGCGCTACGCACACCTCCATGATTTCAATATACGCAACGGTGAGCCCGTAAAGCGAGGGCAAGTCATTGGTTATGTAGGAAATACAGGTCGGTCACAGGGACCACACCTTCATTACGAAGTGCTTTACAAGTTCAAAGCCATAGACCCGATCAATTTCTTCCAGCGGGATCTCGATAACGAGGAATACGAAAAGGTGATCGAGCTTTCGCGTAAGGAAACTATGCCGCTGGATTATTAAGGGCAGTCGTTAATTTCCTATTACAATATAGGTGTATCAATCAGAACACATAACCTGCTTGAGCTCACAATGAGGTCATAGAGCTCTCTCATGAATAACTATGTTTCCAGTTGTTTGATAAGTAGTTTATTATGTGTCATATCAAATTTCAGAGCTATCATTAGGTTTTAGCCCAAAATATTCGTGTGGATCTTCAAGTTGATTTAGTTTTTTCTGATACTCTGCCGGGGTGATGCCGGTAAGCTTTCTAAAAACAGAATGGAAAGTAGATTTTGAATTAAAACCAGCTTCAAGGCCTATCGATAAAATGCTGTAATTTGAATACGACGTATCGTTCATCATCTCTTTTACAGCACTAACTCTAAGTTCGTTGACAATCTCTCTGAAATTTTTGTCAAAGAGCTGCTTGATCATCATAGAAGCATACCTGTCCGAAATTTCCAAACGATCTGCGAAGGATCGTATAGAAAGGTTAGGATCGAGATAGACTTTATCATTGTAGAGCATTTCCTGTATTCTCCGCTTAATTACATTTTGCGTGTCGGTGGTATTTGGATCGTTTTCTAATAAAATCTTGTAATTGGTCAAATAAAAGATGGCCGATAAAGTTTTATCACGGTTTTTGTTGGTCACAGCCTCTATTTCAGACCATACCTGGCCGCCCTTTTTCGTTTTAAGTACAAATTCACTTCTAAAAGTAGCTGCTTCCTTTTGTTGAAGTAAAAAAACGTTAGTAATACTATCCAAATCGTCAGCACTCACAATAGCCGAAATCGTCTTGCTTTCCAATTCCTTAAAAGAATACCCCACTAAGTCACGCATTTTTTGATTGGCAAAAATTATAGCTAAACAATGATCAACAATGACAAGCGGTATTTCCTGCTCTTTTATGGCTTCGTAAAAACCACCGTTGCGTTTTGATGCCTGGCTAGCGGTCCAGGGAGAAACAGCGACTTTCGGTATGGTTAACACTTTAAAACTTATCCATTGGGTGAGAAATGCTGCTAATAGATAAACGTAAGGGAGCAAATTGTCATAAGCATCAAAATCCGTTCTAAGGAAAAGGTCTAGTCCAGTCATAACTGACCAAGAGACATGAAAAACAAAAAAACCCGTAAGGAATATTTTAAGTGAACGTAAGCTTTTGACAACATCAATCGACCAATTGTCATTACTTTCCAAGTAATCCGAAGTTTTTCGGATCAGCCTGTAGATAAAGAGTATAGCGATTATCCCTAAAATGATATTTACCAATTGGATAGCATACACATTGAAAATCCTGGCAAAACGCAGGTCACCCGTCAACCACATGTCGGCGCCTGTATGGAGAAATAGTACCAAAATGATCGCCAAAGAAAAGAACTCTAAACCCGGAATAGACCATAAAAAGATCTTCTGCCACCTTTTTAATACGCCAGGTTCAAGAACCTGTACAAAATAAAACATAAAAGCCACCGTGGGCAGAGTGGTAATGTAGAGTGGAAGGTAAAATACAATGCGGTCATTGTAATACAGCTTTTCCAGTTCAAAAAAACTGTAGATAAGATCTATGCCCAACTGTAATAAAAAAATGGCTAAAAAAAAGTTCTGCTTTTGGCCCTTTCTGCCCGGTAACAGGAGATAAAAACCGAATACTATAGATTGAAAGCCGGCGGCAAATAGTACTAAATGTAATATATCCATTTTTATCTCTTAGTCCTCCAAAAGCTTGATCCGCTGGAGGAAGCTTGGCTAGTAACCGTTACATTCAAAACTTCCCGTTTACTATAAACTCTAGGTACTAAAATCGGAATTGTGCCTGTTTTCGGACTCCAAACACAAATTGTGTATCGATTATTGCATTTAGAATTAGTCTAAATAGTAATAAGGTCTTATGTCTTCAACGGTTTGCCGGGGATTTGGATGGCCTTATTTTCAAAAAACCTATGAAATGACCTGCTTAGCAATACATCATAGACAGGGTCTATGGCAGAATAATCCTCTTCCTTCACCAAGTTCGAGTGCTTTTGGATACAAAATAAATACCGGTTTTAGGGCATCGATGGATAACCGGGAAATCACCAGCCACTTGTATCCCCGTAGAAAAAGCCTTGAAGTTTCTAATGTTGTTTACAGGGCGCCACAAAAGCACCAGTGATAGCGATTGACTCCTTTTGCATGTTCACAAATTTTCCAATTCAATAGCGATACTAAAATTTAATTGAATTTGAGATCAATTATTATCATAACCATTGTTAATATATGTTCTTACTCATACTCACAGGAGATCTCCGGGGTTGTGGTAGATAGATCAGCAAACCCCGTAGCTTTTGCCAATATAGCGTTGTTATCTACAGGATACACAACCACCACAGACTTAGACGGTCACTTTACCTTCGAAGGGTTGAACGAACGTGCATACCAAGTTCAAGTGTCTGCATCATCCTATAAAACCATCGTAGAAACCATAGACCTAGCCAATAATGAAAATGTTTATTTGAAAATCATATTGAACCCGGCTGTAGAAACACTTCAAGAGGTGATAGTCGAAGGAGAGTCTGAAGTACTGGTAATAAGCCGGGAGCCATTATCCATTACCTCCATAAATGCCAAAACTGTGCAAGCCATCAACACTGACCCTGTTGAAATGCTTAATCGTACGAGTGGTGTGCGGGTAAGGCAATCAGGCGGTTTGGGCAGTGATGTTAATATCTCCATACAAGGTGCACAGGGCACTTCCATCCGTAGGTATTATGATGGTTTACCGATTAAATACATGTCCAGTGGTTTGGATGTCAATAATATGCCTGTTAACCAAGTGGAGCGTATCGATGTATACCGCGGGGTAACGCCGCTTGAGGTAGGTACGGATGCACTAGGTGGGGGTATCAATATTGTTCCTAAAAAATATGACAAAACGTATGTAGATGTCACCTATCAATATGGTTCTTTTAATACCCACCGCCCATCTATCAATCTTTTCTTTATCAACGACAATGACTTTTTTATAGGTAGTAATTTCTTTCACAACTATTCTGATAACAATTATAAAATAGATGCACATGAGCTTAACGCTGAAACGAGCAGGGCAGAGAGAATCATCGAGGTAAGAAGGTTCCACAGCGCTTATCAATCCTACTATGGCGACATCACTTTTGGCGCCAGGGACAAACCCTGGGCGGACGAACTTAAACTCACAGCCTTATACAATGATATATATCGTGAAATACAAACACCCATCACTTTCGATCCTATTTTTGCTTTTGGCGAAGCCACAGACGAAGAAAATGGCTTTACAGCCATGTTGGACTACAAAATAACGCTATTGGATGATAAGCTTAGCGTGCTACTTAAATCCAACTATGGCAATTACACACAAAATGTACTGGATTCCACCGGGGTATTCTACAATTGGTATGGCGAACCGGTACAACGTGATGGAGTGGATGTTGAAAATGCGAACGGCGCCGAATTGTTTGGCAGTTCTGCTTCTATTGCCCTAGATCGGGAAATACTACTCAACAGGACTACACTTAAATATGCCATGAGTGATGACCATATTTTAACGGTCAGTCATCTTATCATCAACCAGGATCGCAAAGGCCGCAATGACTTTGTGCCACAGAATGAGCTTGATCCTTTCCGTTTTCCCGCCAACCTGCTTCATAATTATGCTGGACTGGAATGGAAAGCTACCTGGCTGCAAAAAAAATTAGAAACGCTGGTTACTTACAAAAACTACCATTTAAAAGCTGATGCCACCAGTTTGGAAAGCCTAGAGCCGGGACAAGGGGAAGAAGGTTTTGAAAAAAGGTCAGCCAACAATAATTATAACGGAGGTAACGCCGCAGTAAAGTATTCTTTTACAAACAATTTTTATCTCCGTACATCTTACGAGTATGCGTACCGGCTACCGGAAGAAGTTGAGCTTTTTGGAAATCAAAGCACTATACGGTCAAATGTAAACTTACGGCCAGAGCAAAGCGATAACTATAACCTAGGTCTTTTTTACCGAACACTTTTGTTCGGCACTACGCCCATGGCTATTGAATTCAATGGTTTCTATCGCTATCAACGCGACCGGATCATTCTTTTGGCACCAGGTTTTGACCTAGCACAGTATTTTAATGAGGAAGAAGTAGAGATTGCGGGTACTGATGCCTATGTTTCCATTGAACCTCATAAAAACCTCCGCGCCAACCTTGCTACTACTTTCCAAGATATACGCATGCGCAGCGCAGTTACCTTCGCGGACCAAGACCAGGTAGGTGAGCGGTTACCTAACATTCCTAGTTTTTTTATGAATGCAGATGTGACCTATGAATTGAAAGATTTGATCGCTTCCAACGACAAGCTTGCTCTTACCTATTACTACGATTTCTTCGACGATTTTTCCAGCATCCGTGAAGCAAGGGGGAGGAAGAACATTGAGAACTTCATACCGGTACAAAATATTCATTCTTGTGAGTTGACTTACACAGCCAGCGATGGCCAATGGAGCCTTTCCGGGCGACTTAACAATGCTTTCAACGATGATGTTTACGACAATTGGCGTGTACAGCGACCCGGTAGAAATTTTAATATAAAACTCAGGTATGCATTACAATAAGATGGGTAATATGAAATGGGTCTGTAGAATGATGAAATGCATAACCGGTGCCATCCTATTGGCAAGTTGTGCCACAAACGATCCTATTCCGATCAACCCTGGTAGGACCGTTGACCTCGGTGAAGAGTTCAATTATATGTTATTCACACGAAGTGGATCTTCATCTAACGGGTTTATAACCGGCTTCGATGAATTTCCACCGGCCACTGTGGATGCCCCGGCTCTACCAACTACTATTGCTTATCCGGCAATTTCAGGGGGAGTGGCCTTCCAAGACTATGTAGTTAACCAACAAAAGCTTTTCAGTGGCCCGGGTTATCAAAAGGTCACCTTGTTGGATGGATTTCAACCTAGTGATGGCAGTATTATCGAAACGTTTCGTGGTGGCTCTAGTGTAGTTTTCGCGAGCGCTTCTAGGGGCTACTATGTGGACTTCAATACAACTAACATCCAAGTATTTAACCCTTCTACCTTTAACCGTACCGGTGAGATCGACATGTCAGAAGCTATGACCATCCCGGAAAATGGGGCTAACTATTATAATGACTTGTACATAAGAGGTGATAAGATGTTTGCCTGCCTTTACACCGGCCTCACCTTTCCACCTTTTGTTTACCAGAATGAAGGTGGGTCTATTTTAGCTGTGATCGACTTGAATACAGGGACATTCGAAAAGAACATAATTATCCCGGGGACTAAATATGCAGGTCAACCTTTCATGCGCTTTAAGTCCAATACAGTTGACGAGGAGGGAAACCTCTATATTCCCACCCAGGGCGGCCTTGGTCTTGAAGGCCCTGATGAATTTACCCCGGCCAAGATAGTCCGGGTACTGGCAGGTGCTGATGAAGTGGATACTAGCTACGAGTTTATCCCCCAGTATGCTATCGAAGGCGCAGCCAATACTCCAGTGATCAATGCCGGGTTTCTTTATGTAAGAGACGGTATCGCTTACACTAATGTCTTGATGGAAGAACCCAGCAACGGTGCTGATCTTGTAAACCTCCCACTCATGCGATGGGCTAAGCTGGACCTCGTGAACAAAACTGCTGAACTGGTAGAAGGCATACCTATGAATGCCGGGTTAACAGCGGGTATGGCCTACAACTACAATGACAAAGTTCAGCTGACGGTATACAATTCAGTGGAAGGCATTAATGCCATATACGAAACTGATCCTGCTACCAACACTGCCGAAAAGCGCATTGATGTAGTAGCCGGAGGTATTATTTATGGATTGTATGAAATACTAGAGACGAACTAGAAAAAGAATAAAAATCATAATCATGAAAAGGTATATACTCTATTTATTGATCATTCCAGGTCTTGGTTATACCTCTATCGAGGCCCAGGAGCTTGTTAATGGCGATTTTGAGAATTTTGGAAGCCAAAACGTCAATATATATCGCAGGACATCTTCTATAAACCCTGGAACGTGCCAAAATGAAGGCGGCACTTTATCATTTTTTAATTCATTTACAGGCGAGGGCCGACCCTTGGGTTTTAAAACATTTGATGATTTTTTCTTTCTTAATCCACCCTCATTTGTAACCCAAGTGACCGAAGCAGAACACGTTTATAGTGGTAATTCCGCACTGGCGCTTAATGATCCGGGCTTTGGATTTGGTGTAAGTGTAATAGGTATTTTTGAAATTGAAGAGCTTGTGCAAGAAGCACTTCCATCTCCTTATCCTTTTGATGCTATTCCTGTAGCAATAACCGGTTTCTATAAACATAATAGCGGTCCCTCTCAAACTTTTGACGCTGGCACGTGTACCGAAAACGGACCCTTAGAGCAAGAAACAACATTTGATGGTGGTTTTGCAGTCTATGCACTGTTCACTAAATACAATGTTATTTCCGGTGAAAGAGATACCATAGCCTTTGTAAACGAAGTTTACGATGACGTATCGGAATACACCGCATTTAATGCGGAGATAGAAATTAAAATGGAGGACGTCATGCCTGATAGCATGATCTTTGTGCTGTCAAACTCTCCCTATTTTGTAAGTCCTAATCCCATCTTTTTCAACGCCCAAAGCTATGTGGATGAAGTGGAATTTGTCTTTTGTGAACCTATTGACAATACACTTAGCATAAACGCCCGGATAATTTCAAGCAATGATGAAAATGCGGATAGCTATCAATGGATCGATTGTGACAATGGCAATACGCCTGTCGAAGGAGCTACTGAACGCACCTTTAGCGCAGAAGACAACGGAAACTATGCAGTAATTATAACGAACGGCTCTTGCTCAGAAACATCAGCTTGTACGTTTGTGGATATTAACTCATGCAATAGTTCGTCCACTCAAAATGTACAAGCCTGTTTCGAATACACTTGGCTTGGCAATCCCTACAGCGAAACAGGTACCTACACGGCCACTTTACCCAATAGCTTAGGCTGTGATAGCCTATTAACCCTTAACTTGACGATCGATACCGTAAATACAGCGATCACACGAGCAGGGGGTACGCTTACTAGCCAGCAGGCCAATTCCACCTACCAATGGTTGGATTGTGATAATGACGATGCACCTGTAAACGGTGCCACCTCCTCCTCTTTTACACCAGGGAACAGCGGTCGTTATGCCGTTGAGATCACCACAGCTGACGGCTGTACAAGAACCACAGAATGTGTTGCGGTAGAGGTAATACTGGGTATCGAAGAAAATACCTTCGGTCACAACTTGGCCATTTACCCCAATCCAAGTGACGGGCGGATCAATATCGACCTGGCCAAAACATACCCTAGGGTTGAGGTTACGGTAAGTGACCTCCCAGGGAAAGTCCACTGGACAATGACAAGAAACAACATGCGCCAGGCCAACCTACAATTGGATGTTCCCCCTGGTGCTTACCTGGTCACCATCCAAAGTAGTACCGGCCCTACGGCACATGCTAGGATGATCATTCAATAACACTAATAACTCATATATCAAAAATTTATACATGCGATGAAAACCACACTAAAAATTCATGCGATCATAGCCTTATTGACAGGATTTGCCTATTTATCTTTTGGACAGGGAGTAGGCATCAATCAAGACTCTTCGCCGGCAGATGCTTCTGCTATATTGGATGTAAGTTCAACAACCAAGGGGATGCTGGTACCTAGGATGAACACTGCACAGCGGGAAGCTATAACTGACCCGGCCACGGGACTATTAGTATTTGATAATGAAACCGGGTCTTTTTGGTTCTACACAGGTACGGAATGGAATGACTTAGCCGCCGAAGAGCTCCCAATATCATTTACAGGGAGCAATGTGCTCGCGGGTGAAGGTGCGGGCCAAAGTATGGGAAATAACACAGTTGTAGGAAATGCTAATGTAGCCATTGGTTTTGAAGCTCTTAGAGACTTTCAAGGGCCTGCTTCAGGAAGTGGAAATGCATTCCATGTAGCTGTTGGGTGGGGGTCTGCTTCTCGAACTACCGAAGCAGCATTCTCGGCTCCAAATACCCCGGGAAATCCGTCCGTATTTCCGTTCCTTGCTTACGCTAATGTTAGTGTTGGCGCACGCACCTTGGAGCAAAATACCACAGGCGCACATAATGTAACAATGGGATACCAGGCAAACCAGAGAAACACGATCGGCGCAGACAACACCAGTATTGGCAGCTATGCCCTAAATAAGAATACTTCAGGTTCCAAAAATGTAACTGCCGGTTTCCGTTCACTGCAGGAAAACACTGTAGGTAATGCAAACGTGGCCATAGGCTTTGACGCAGGCTTCAACGGCACAACTAACGAAAATTGCACCTACATAGGAGCTTTCGCTCAAAATGATGCCCCTGTCAATTCGTACACGAACAGCACTGCTATCGGCCACCAAGCCACCATCACGGCAGATAACCAAGTGCGTATTGGTAATGCAGATGTTACCAGCATCGGGGGACAGGTAGACTGGTCTACCCTATCCGACGGACGGTATAAAGTAAACGTAGCCGAGGATGTGCCCGGCCTCGACTTCATCATGCGCCTGCGCCCGGTCACCTACAACGTCGATAAATCAAAGCTTTCCAAAAAATTTAATAATACCAACGGTGGTGTCTCCGATAAAGTAGAAACCGGTTTTATCGCACAGGAAGTTGAAAAAGCAGCCCGGGATAGTGCATTTGAATTTGACGCGGTAAATCCACCTCAAAATAAGGATGACTATTACACGCTCAGCTATGCAAAAATGGTTGTCCCGCTTACAAAAGCCGTACAGGAACTACAACTATTGATCGATCGGCAAAACGAGAAAATAATATCCCTGGAAGCCGAGGTAGAAACTTTAAAAAATCATAACGGGAGATCGATGAATGCCCATGTTAAAAACACCACTGCATCCCCGGACTGAAGCGCTCGAGTATCTAAACATTGAAAATTATGGAGAACAATATACGCGACTTCTTTCCTAAACTATTCGGAAAAGTGCTGCTGGTCTACATGTTATGGGGGTTGCCTTTCCCTGCTGCAAAAGGGCAACCCGCCTTAGTGAATGAATCCACGCAAATAAATTTAACCGGCGAGGTATCCTTGACATTTGACGATGCGTCCTTAGTCAACAATGGGGATATCATTTTTCTCGATTTTGAACCCAAAACAATGGCTGTGTATGGAAACTCTGATTTTGAAAATCACAGTTTTTCAGGGCAAACCGATATCCCCATCACAGATTTCTTGATGAATAAACCAGGGGGAGGTGTGAGTTTAAAAGCAAACATTACCGTTTTTGGCGAAGCTATTTTTAATGGGGGTCTCTTAGTGCTGGAAGAGGGAGCTACATTCACCATTGCTCAATTTTTGCCAGGCGCCGCCCTCATAGAATCAGAAGAAAGCCGGGTTACAGGCGAAAATGGCAGCATCTTCACCTTTGGGCCATTAGATGCACCAGTGGCTGTAAACCCTGTCAATATTGGCGTAGAAATATCATCCATGAGTAATTTGGGAGACACTGAGATAATTCGAAGACACGCCCCCGGGATTATCAATGGCAGTGAAGGCATCACTAGGACCTTTGAAATAAACCCGGACAACAATACGGATCTACAGGCCACCCTGCGATTCTATTATTTCGACGGCGAACTCAATGGGAATGAAGAGTCATCCTTGGCAGTCTTCCAACAAGAAGGTATGGAATGGGTAAATGTACCTATTATGGACAGGAATACGGATGAAAATTGGATTGAAACAGGTCCGCTAGATCAACTTTCCATGTTTATCATTGGGGTAGATCCGTGTGGCTCTATTGACAACACCGTTATGCTTACCAACAAAACCCTCAGGGTATCCGAACAAGGGGGGTCCTACCAATGGGTTGACTGCGATAATGGAAATGCGCCCATTGACGGTGCTAACGAACGATCTTTTGTAGCACAGGCAACCGGGAACTACGCCGTAATTATCACTACCCAAGATTGCGAAGTGACCTCAGCTTGTACGTTTGTAGATGTAGAAGCCTGTAACTCCTCTTCCACCGCCACGGCAGAGGCCTGCGATAGCTACACCTGGTTGGGCACAGAATATACGGAATCGGGAACGTACACGGCGACCATTCCCAATGCTGCGGGCTGCGATAGCCTGCTCACGTTAAACCTTGTCATTCACACCGTTGATACGGAGGTAATAGAGAGTGAGAGTACACTCACCAGCCAGCAAGACAATGCTACTTACCAATGGCTGGATTGTAATAATGCAAATGCCCCAGTAGAGGGCGCCACGAGTCAATCTTTTACACCCGGCACAGGGGGCAGCTATGCAGTCGAGATCACCACTGCACAGGGTTGTGTCCAAACCTCTGCCTGTACTACGGTTGATGTGGTGCTAAGCATAGAAGAAAGCTCTTTCGCACGTTTGGTGTATCTCTACCCTAATCCAACTTCTTCGGAAGTGCACATTGACCTGGGAGAAACCTACGCACAAATAGAAGTGAACATCACCTCTTCAGCGGGAAAAGTGATCGATGAACTGGAGCTAGCCCATACGGACAGGATTACCTACCAGCTCGACGGCCAACCCGGCATTTATTTTATCGAGGTAACTTCGGGTGACGAGCGCGCGATCTTTCGATTGATCAAACAATAAAAATGAACCTCAAACACATACATCATGAAAAATATGTTTAGACTGCTGGGCTTTTCCTTAGCCCTGGCGATCATAACTTTTGCCAGCTGTAATAACGATGATGATGGCCCCTCCTTGGCAGAGCAGCAGTTGCAAGCCTTACAAGGCACCTGGGCGGTGAATAGCGACGCCGATGTCACTTACCAAAATGGAGCAGATGCTCCCGGTGACTGGTCCGGTTTCGAGATCAATTTCCGGGACAATGGGCAGGTGGTTACCGAGGGCAGCCCCCAAGAGGCTGGGGTCTTTGACCTAAACACCTTTTCTATCGAGGGAGAAAATGTGAATGATTTCCGGCTTGTGTTCAATGAATCTAGCACAGAAACCGCCTCGATGACCATGACCAATGACAGGTTGCAGTTGACCTTTCGCCTATCAAGTGACGATGACGTACTCGGCGCGCGGGCTATGGCCTTAGAAGGAGAATGGGATTTTGCCCTTCAAAGAGTTCAATAGCCAGGCGCAAATAGTCTCCAAGAAAACATGTATAGATCGATGCACCCCTATATCGTGAAAAGTAAAAAATATCAAATAAGGGCTCCTTCAAGACACAATATCAAAGTTTAAGTGTTTTGATAAATGAAACTATCTGAAAATTTAAGTCCTGCACTTAGCCCCCATACTCATACAGCTCATTAGGTTACGAATAAAACGGGCGAGTGCAGGCACTAACTCTTAAAAAAAAGATGAACCCAATCAACGTAAATCTTGGTGAGGTACAAAAAACCTTACTCATCCCCCTATTCGGCAGGGCCGAAGAAACCCAAAAAAAAGGGATCATTTCTGATCCAAAGGCTGTAGAGATCGTCGAGCGACTTGATTATGACTTTTCCTTGATCAAAGGAAAACCCTCATTAAAAGGAGCTGCACTGCGCACTTTGGCCTACGACATTCTTTTAAACGAACTTTTGGAACGCTATGAAACCGCTACAGTAGTAGAGCTAGGCTGTGGTCTCAACACACGCTATGACCGGGTAGGTCGGTCCGGCATCACTTGGTTTGACCTCGATATGCCCGATGTTTATAAACTATGGCAGCACTTTTTCGAAGAAAATGATCAAAGGAGGTTCCTCCCTTACTCCGCATTCGACAAGAAATGGGCCGAAATAGTAAGCCAGTCCGCTAAACCCCCGTACATATTTGTTTCCGAAGCTTCTACCATCTATTTTGGCGAGGAAGATAACAAGACGCTATTCTCTATTATCTCCCAATTTTTCCCGGGAAGCCACTACATATTTGATACTGCCACGGACTTCTTTATTGAAAACCAAGACAAACATGATGTGCTAAAGTATTTTGACGCTAGGATAAAATGGCGCGTGAATACTCCGCAAGAGGTAGAAAAATGGAGTGAAAAATATAAGCTGATCAAAACCGTTAACTTCTTCAGAGATCCCCCACAGCAGCTCAAAAAGAAAATACCCTGGATCTACTTGGTAATGGTCAAGCTGTTGGGCCTGTTTGACCACAAACGCTTGGATCAGTATCAACTGAATTTGTTTAGGCTTGGCTGATCGTAGTCCTTCTTTTCAGATTTAAGTCCCCGATAACCAGTTAATAGTATTGAGTCGTGAGTCTTTAGTCTTGAGAACCTTACCGAGTAGTAGTAGGCATATGCCATTTTGTTTCATTAGGCAGGTACGGTACTCATGATGATCTGACGCTAAGGTACGAATACATGCAGGTTCGCTAAATAACCCTGTATACCTGGCCATAATCTGTGACAATCAAGCCCAGGTAACGAGGCTCTTATGTAAATTCACATATCATTTATTACAAAAGAGAAATGCCTCGATTTTTGGTCTTTATAGTAGGGATGTTTTTTATCCAAGTGGCCACGGCCCAAGTAAAAAACATCAAGACATTCTACAAGTTAGCGGAAGAAGAGGCCGAAAAAGCCGGGCAACCTTTTTCGGTTTCATTTGTACAGCCTGGCATGGACTTAGTCGATCCTTATGATACGCTGGAACAGATCATTCTTATCCGGCATGGAGAGCCTGCACTCAACAAAAGGGGATGGTTTACCCGGAAAGAGGCAATGCAATTCATCAAAGACTACGACTCGGTAGGGGTTGAACCCCTACCCTACCAACCAGTGCTATTAGCTCCCGGTGAGATCGACACGGTATATACCAGTACTATAAATCGTGCAAAGTATACAGGAAAGCTCGCTTTCGGGGCAGCGGTCCATTACCAAGAAGATCCCTTATTCAGGGAATTTGAAAGAAAAATATTCGGCTTTCCTAACCTTAAAATGCCGTTAAAATTTTGGCTAGTGACTTCACGTGTTTTATGGTTGATGGGAACTAATAAAAAAGATATTGAAAGTAAGAAAGAAGCCAACCAGCGTGCACAACAAGCCGCCCAAAAGCTAATAGACCATGCTACTAAACAAAAGAAAGCAATATTGGTGGCTCATGGTCTTCTCAACCGCAGCCTGGTCAAAAATTTGAAGAACCAAGGCTGGACACTGGTAAGAAAGGGTGGGAGCAAATACCTGGCAACTTCTCTTTTGGTAAGGATTAGGCCGTAAATATATAGACATTAATGACTGATTATCAAAACATTGAACTTCACACCTCCCTTCCATTAAAAAAGCTTTACACATAGCGTAAACCTCAATCACCGGGCGGGCAACCGCATAGCTGGTATTTTTTATATAGTTTTGCCTTCGCAGTAGTAGTTTTAAGAGTACAACGATCATCAGCAAAATAATCTTTCCATATTCGGCTACCGTAGGGCAAGAAGACCTTAAACTAGCGCTTGAGTTGAACCTTGTGGATCCAAGCATCGGGGGTGTACTTGCTTTGGGCGATAAAGGGACCGGGAAAACGACCATTGTGCGTTCACTTAGTCAATTAATGACCACAGCAGGTGAAGGTTTCCGTTTTATTAACTTACCTATTGGCGCTTCGGAAGACCGCGTATTGGGCTCAGTGGACCTGGAAAAGTTGATCAACGAAAAAAAACAGGAGGTGCAGGAAGGGTTGCTGGCCCAGGCACACGGAGGTATCCTGTACATTGATGAGATCAACCTGCTCAATGATTATTTGACGGATATTCTACTCGATGCCGCCGCCGCAGGTGGTTACTACCTGGAGCGGGAAGGGCTTTCATTATGGCAGCCCAGCCGGTTCTGCCTCGTGGGCACGATGAACCCGGAAGAAGGTGAGCTTCGTCCCCAGTTGCTAGATCGCTTTGGACTATGCGTCGATATTGAAACACCGGGAGACTTGTCCTCGCGAAAAATGATCGTGAAAAGGAGGGTACTTTTCGACCGGGATCCAAAAAAATTCTACGACGAATACCAGGAAAATGAAACCCAGTACAGGGAAAGCATTATAAATGCCAAAACCAAGGCATTGGAAATGGAGACGAGTGATGAACTCTACGAATATGCCTGCAAGCTTAGCATAAAATACCAGGTAGAAGGAATGAGGGCAGATATCCTGCTTATAAAAGCTGGTAAAGCCTATGCAGCATTGCAAGGAAAAACCAAACCCGAACAAGCCGACATTGACAAAGTAGCCCCGTTGGTTTTAAGGCATCGCGCTAAGGACCCACCAACCCACGGGGATATGAACAATGGCCAGGACCCTTCAAACAGCGAACAAGACCCAGATCCTAAGGAAAATGCTTCCCATGATCACCCCTCACAAGAAGATCGGGAAGAATTAAACATAGAAAGCAACGCAAACGAGGCCCGACATTTTCAAACCCACTCAACCGATCAAAGCTTACAATTTTTTAACAAAAAGACAGGTGGCCCCAGTCGTAAAGGTCAAAAAGCTCCTGTCATAAGTAGTAAGGTCAAGGCTGGTAGCACGGGCCGGCCCGTTCGGGAAGTCGATTACCGGGCATCGATAAAAAACTACCTGGTAAAAGAAGAGTTCGAAGTGATCTACAAAACCCATGAGCAGAGATCAAAAACGGCCATCTACTTCCTGGTGGACTCCAGCGGTTCCATGGCACGACACCACCAGGTAAGTTTTGTTAAAGGAGTTATCAGCAACACGATCTCTGGGAATAAAGGGAAGCATATCGCCTTTGCTGCTGTCGGGATGATCAACGGCTCGGCAGAGATCGTACACCCAGAAACCCAAAATACCGATCAATTGATCCAGACCCTGGAAGAATTTCGTACCGGGGGCAGGACTAACCTCACCCATGGGTTTCGGCAGGTCAGCTACCTCCTCAAACACCATCCATCCCGGGAAAAGCATTATAACCTGTTTATCCTGACCGATGGCAGGATAAACCAAAGCATAGATAAACAGCTTGACCCAATGGAAGAAGCCGCCACTTACTTTCGGCGCTACCTCAAAAACTTCGATGACGTCTGCGTAATTGACACGGAAAAAGGTTTTGTGAAACTGGGTAAAGCAGAAGAATTAGCAAATAAACTCCATGCCAGGTACCGGGTGATCCATCCATAACCTTAAGTAGCTTTTTTGATTAACACCAAGACTTACCGGGTCATTGACAGGGCCGGGAGTGCAAAGATCACCTTGGTGTAGGCTTTGCCATTTTGCCCATTGACAAAACAATAGAAAAGTAGCCATTATGACCTTTAGCAGCTCCACGAAGATATTTATCAATATAACATACTAATTATCAATTATTTAACAGGATAGTATTGAACATGACAATTGTCATAGATACATATTTTTTCTACATTTCCTTGTCATCTTGATCATTTAATAAATACCTTCACGGCAGATTAGGGTCGTATACTTATCATTTGAGTATAAGGTACGTTAAAAGGGAATCCGGTGAGAATCCGGAACAGTACCCGCTGCTGTAATCCCGTAGTTGTCTTTACAACTACAGTGTTTTCGAGCTTCTTTTAGCCACTGTCCTAGTAATTATCGGGATGGGAAGGCTTTCGAAAACCGGGAAAGTCAGAAGACCTGCCTTAATTATTAAACTTAACGCTTTCGGGATCAAAAGCAGTGAGTACTATGCAAGAACACCATAAACTCATACCCGTATCTATATGCCTGTGCCTTCTCGCTGGGCTGTACTCCTGTATTAAACAAGAGCAGGAAAAGCCAGTTACCCATGAGATCGGTACCTCCAAACCATTAAAAAAACTAAGGAGTTCCTATGCCCTAGGATTTGCCTTTGAATATTACGACGGGTTTAAGCTGCTACATATCCTTTATCATTACAAACCTCAAAAAGATACCGCTACTTACCTGCTTCTTCCCAAGCAGGGAGAAGTCCCTGCCAAGTATGATCATTTACCGGTAATTCGGACCCCTGTCCAAAAGGTTGTGTTGATGTCCACTACCCAGGTGGCCCTTTTTGAAACGTTGGGTGCTGAAGATATGATTGCCGGGCTGCCTAACCCCGAATACCTCTGGAGCGAAAAAGTACAGGACCTGGTCAAAGAAGGTAAAATAGCAAAAGTCGGCAGGGCAAATAATTTGAACCTGGAGCAGATGTTCAAGATAAACCCGGATGTGGTCATGGCGGTCGGTTTTCCAGAATTACAGTACCAGGCCTACGGTATATTGGAAAATTCCGGCATCCCGGTGATTTACAATGCCGAATGGCAGGAGCGATCCATTTTAGGGCGGGCAGAATGGATAAAGGTAGCCGCCATTCTGCTCAATGAAGAAGAAAGGTGTGAAACGTTTTTCAGTCAAACCGTAAAAACCTACGATTCGCTCAAACAGCTTACCAGCAGCGTGATCGAAAAACCGCTGGTGGTCAACAATCTTCCTCGGCGAGGCACTTGGTATGTGCCCGGGGGAGACAGTTATGTGGTAGAGCTGATCCGTGATGCCGGTGGGCAATACCCCTGGCCGGATGACAAAAATACGGGAAGCGTTTCAATGGGTTTCGAGGAGATCTACCGCGTTGGGATCAAGGCGGATACCTGGCTCAATGCCGGGTTAGTCCAAAGCAAGGAAGAAATTGTAGCTGTAGATGGGCGACTGGTGGATTTCAACCCCTACAAAACCGGTGAGATCTATGTAAATACGAAACGCTGGGACCCAAGCAAAGGGAATGATTATTGGGAATCCGGCACAGTTATGCCCCACCTCGTGCTGGCGGACCTCATCCATATTCTTCACCCGGGGCTTTTGCCCGGGCACGACCTGTTTTTTTACCAAAAGATCGAATAAAATGCAGGAAGCCGTCGCCATAGAAGAGATCAAACTGCCCCGGTTATTACCTAAACTCACCTTAATGGTGGCCTTGATCGCGGTGGTTTTCGTCTTGCTCATCCTCGACTTGGCGCTAGGGTCAGTGCATATCCCGTTCCATGAAGTATTCAATATTTTGACCGGTAAGGGGTCTGAAAATATTGCCTGGCAGAAAATAGTAGAAAGCATACGCTTGCCGAAAGCTATGACTGCCATCTTAGCCGGGATTGCCTTATCCTTGAGTGGTTTGCAAATGCAGACCTTGTTCCGCAATCCCCTGGCCGGACCTTCCGTACTCGGGATCACCGCCGGGGCCAGCTTGGGGGTAGCCATTGTCATGCTCGGCTCAGGCTACGTCACCACGAGCTATGCCCTCCAGCAGTTCGGCATTAATGGCAGCTGGTTGATCATAACTGCTTCAACCTTAGGTTCTGCATTGATATTTCTCATCATTATAGGGGTGTCGATGCATATCCATGATAACGTAGTGCTGCTGATCGTAGGCATTATGATCGCCAATGTCACGATAGCGATGGTTAGCATCTGGCAATATTTCAGCGGGCCGGAACAGATCCAAGATTACTTGATCTGGACGTTCGGTAGCCTTAGCGGGGTAACGCACCAGCATCTTAAGGTGATGTCTATAGCAGTTTCGGCAGGTATTTTACTCACCTTTCTCTCTTCGAAATACCTTAATCTCTTGCTGCTGGGTGAAAATTATGCCAGGAGCATGGGGTTGAACGTACGGCTGGTCAAAGCGCTCGTCATTTTTTCCACTAGCCTGATGGCCGGGGCCATTACCGGGTTTTGCGGCCCTATTGGCTTTATAGGCATCGCCGTGCCTCACCTCAGCCGGTCTATTTTTAATACCTCTGATCATCGCGTGCTGATCCCCATGAGCTGCCTGGTAGGCGCTGCACTGATGCTGGGGTGTGATATCATCTCCCAATTACCGGGTAGCCAAAGTATGCTGCCGATCAATTCCGTCACCTCGTTGGTCGGCTCCCCCGTGGTGATCTGGGTGATCCTGAAAAATAGGAACCTTAAAGCGGCCTTCTAATCCCGTGGAGTGATGATGAACAGCGATAATCGAAAAGAAAAAGACTTCAAAAACCACGGCAAGCAAAGCCTTGCAGAACCATTGATCAGCACACAAGACCTGTCCATAGGCTACCGGCGTAAAAAGCAGCACAAGGTGATAGGCCGGCATATAGACCTGGCCTTACATCCGGGGGAGCTGGTTTGCTTGCTGGGACCTAACGGGTCGGGCAAATCCACGCTGATGAGAACACTGGCAGGGATACAACCTTCATTAGATGGACAAGTTTTCCTCAAAAATCATCCTGTAACGGCATATAGCAAGAAAAAGCTGGCCAAAGAAATGAGCCTGGTGCTTACCGAAAGAAAACATACCGGTAACCTGAGTGTCTACAGCATTCTAACGCTAGGCAGGTACCCTTATTTAAACTGGTTTGGGCAGCTGCAAGAAAAAGACAAAAGCATTATCAAATGGGCCATCCGGGAAACGGGCATTGCTCCATTCATCAATAGCCACATCGATAAACTGAGTGATGGGGAAAAGCAAAAAGTGATGGTTGCCCGGGCATTGATACAGGAAACCCCCGTAATTATCCTGGACGAGCCTACCGCCCACCTGGACCTGCCCAACCGGATCGGGATCATGCGGTTATTGAAAAAAATGGCAAAAGATACGGGAAAAGCCATCTTACTCTCCACCCACGAGCTGGACCTTGCCCTACAGGCTGCAGATGTTATTTGGCTCATGATGCCGGATCAATCGCTGGTAACAGGCGTTCCCGAGGACTTAGTGATCAATGGAACCTTTGCCACTGCCTTCCAAAAAGAGGGGCTGAAGTTTGACGGCCAGTCGGGCACCTTCAAATTCCATGAATGGGATGGAAAGAAAACGGTCACCCTCGAAGGAGGGCAAACCACTCGTACCTGGACGGCCAGGGCGCTGGAACGAGAAGGATATGCCGTGGCTCCCGGGGGAGATCTTCATATCATGATCCATGAGAACAAAACGCATACACGATGGCAGATCGAATATGGAGGAGAAAGACATGAGTTTGCCTTGTTGGAGCACGTCATTAAATTTTTGCGACAAAAGGATCATGGGAAATTAACTACAAGTAACAAGACCAACTATACCAAGACATTAGCATGGGAAAAGATCTGACAAAAGTCAACAACACCATTTTTATCTGCAATGGCGGGTCTTGTAAAAAGCAGGCGGCTGAAGATAATGTCAGAGAACTCCGGTGCGCTTTGAAAATGGCCGGACTGCACGAAACTACGCATACCATCAAAACCTTGTGTATGGGGCAATGTGAGAACGCTCCCGTGATGTTTGTAGAAAGCAGCAATACATGGTATAAAAAAATGACCCTCGATACGATAGATGCGCTGGTGAGCCTGCAAGTAAACCCGGATATATCCTTGCAAAGCAACGAGCTCTTTAAAAGAGGTTGGGAACGGATGCAACCTGCTAAAGTGCTTACTCCAAAAACCAGTGGTGAATTTCAATGGCAAGATGACCCGTCGCTTGGCCGGATCAAGGCCATTCAAATATACCCCTGGGAGTTTAATATCTATCCCCTACTCAAAGAGTGCTTTACCCAGCGGTGGGAAGGACTTTCTCTTTTCACCAAAGCGTATGGAGTCGTTGAGGGAAAGTTCTTGGTAGAGTACCAGCAAGGCAAAGCGTTTATCCATCACCCTGCAAAAGACATATCATTGGAAATTATAATGAAGGCCGACCGGGAATCGAAAGAATTCCCTAATAAGATCAGTGGGATCAAACTATTTCATACGGAAGGAGAAAAACAGCTCGGTCTACATTTCTCCAACCCCAAGGACGGGGTGATCTTAAAGGTGTACTGGGAAAAAGGTAACGGGCTGTGGGAGCACCTGGTCAACAACTATGCAAAAATAAGTAGCTAACACTATATCATTAACCTTTAAATAACATGAGAAACAACTTTACTAGCTTAAGATCCATTCTTTTAATGCTCACGCTGGTATTATGTAGTACAAGCGTCTTCTCCCAGTCAGCGTTAACCGGCCTGGTCAAAGATGCAAATGGTAATCCCCTGGTTGGCGCTACGGTGCTGGAAATAGGGGGTCTGGGGATAAGTACTTCGAATGGAACGATCACCGATGCGAATGGAAAATTCACGATCAATAGGATAAACCCCGGGGCAAAACTACGGATCTCCTATCAAGGGTTTTATACCCAAGAAGTGGAGACTAGGGGGCTTGCCGACTTGGAGGTTACTATGAAAGAGAATACCATGGAATTGGATAATATGGTGATCACCGCCACCCGGTCTGCCCGTGATATCGAAAATGTGCCCCAGCAAGTTAAGGTGATCTCCCGAAAAGAAATTGACAAAACCATCGCCAACGATGTGACCGACGTATTGAAAAAGACAGCCGGCGTAGACGTGATCCAGTACCCGGGCTTGCTAGCCGGAGTAGGGATCCGGGGTTTTCGGCCCCAGTTTTCAGGGATCAACCAAAGAACCTTACTGTTGATAGACGGTCGCCCGGCAGGCGCTACGAACCTAGCCACGATCGATATGAATAACGTGGAGCGCGTGGAAGTACTAAAAGGGCCTGCGTCAGCATTATACGGTGCCCAAGCCATGGGCGGTGTGATCAACCTGATCACCAAAAAGACCAAAGGCAGTGTGGGCGGCCAGGTATTCGGCGGCATCGGTAATTTCGGTCGTGTAGAAGGAGGGTTCAACACTGGAGGAAACATCACCGATCGGCTGGATTTTGACTTGAGCTTTAAAAGTTTCACACAAGGAGATGATTTCCGAATGGGGGGAGATAACCTTTCCAGGGACGCATTTGGATGGGACGATGCCACACGCATTTTATGGACAGACACCGGGCAAGAAGAAGTCACCATAGCAGATGACCGGGGAGATGGCGACATTAGGCCAAATACCAGCTACTCCATGTACACGGGGGCTTTTAGGTTAGGCTATGACCTCAACGACAACTGGAGAATAGACGCCAAAGCAGACCGTTTCTTCGCGGAAGATGTGAACTTACCGGGTGATATAGAAAATGGGGATCAACGTCCCAATATTAAAGATGTAGATCGCTATGGAGGGGACATCATCCTGAATGGAACCACCGGGAGAAACAATGAATTAACGGCCAAATTCTTTGCCGCCAGTGAAAGCAATACAAATTACCGGACAAGCGTAAATGATACCACAACGGTACGTACCAGCTTCGTAAGTGGTGAAAACCAACTCAATTGGATCGGGGGCCAACTGATGGACCGCTACCGCCTTGGCAACCACTTCATTACAGCAGGTATTGACTACAACAGGGTAGAGCAGGACAACGTGTCTTTCAATGACCGGGGGGAAGCCAACCCAACTTCTGCACAAAGACCGAATTTCGTGCAGCAAAATATCGGCTTTTACCTACAAACAGAAATAAACTTGTTTGACGATCAACTCAATATTACGGCCGGTGCCAGGAACGAGATCATCGATTACGATATCACCGGCACTGATCTATTCCCTTCCAGGTCAGAATCCAATAACGTGATCAACCCAAGTGTTGGAGTAAACTACCAGGTAGTTCCTAATCTCTTCGTTCACGCCACATTCGGCACGGCCTTTACTCCCGTTGGAGCCTTTCAGATTGCAGGATATGATGAACGATTCGTGGATAGTAATACGCGGGATGGCGTGGACACAGTAGATGTATGGATCGGTAACCCAGACCTGGAAAACCAAGAAAGCAGCACGTTTGATGTCGGGGTTAGATATGCAAACTCAAACAATCGATTTTCTATTGACATCACTTATTTCAATACAAATTTTGAGAATAATGTAGTCGTTAGCGTACAGCAATTCCCTGGTGAGTTATCCAACACTGGTATCGCCGTTAGAAACCTTAATCGGTACGTCAATGCGGAAGAAACGACACTTAGTGGGTTGGAACTTGATGTTAATTACGTTTTTGAATCAGGTATTAATTTATTTGCAAATGGGGTCTACATCCTACAGGCAGATGAAGTTAGAGATGTGTTTGCCTTTACTGAAGATTTTGAATCCACACAAAGAAGACTAAGGTTAGACATGCACAATGTGGCGGACTTTACACTGAATTATGGTGTCGATTATCAAATTACCTCATGGTTTACAAGTAGACTGACAGGACGGTATGTAGGGAGACGGTATGATACGGATTGGTCGTATTATTTGGGGCCTGATAATGGTTTTGGTATTGAAGGACGGGGCGACTATGCCGATGTTCATTATCCATCATTCATGGTTATGGACTTTGTAGGTACAGTACAGCTAGGCAACAGCCAATTATCAATTCAAGTGGGCAACATTACAGACGAAAACTACTACGAAAAGAGAGGGTTTAACCTCATGGGTAGGAATTATATGGTTAGATATGCTTTGAATTTTTAAATATGAATCCAATATGTTATAACAACTAAATAGTAAATCAATGAAAAATCCCGTAAGAAGAACCAAGCACTTTCTAGGAATTTGTTTGATCGCATTCGTTACTTTCTTATTCAACAGTTGTGAGTACTCTGACCCTGCAAGTGAAATAGAAGAACAACTAGATCCTAACGATAATACTACTGAACATCGTAAACGTACAAATGCAAGAATTGTACACCCCGGTGATCCTAATTTAGATCCAAACTGGAACTGGGAAGGCTCTGAATGGATAGTTTATTTTTCTAATGATGCAGGGTTTGTGAGCCAGCCAATTCCCACGGAAAGTCCATTTTATAATAATGATCCGATATTTAGCCATGCAGATCCAAGTCAAATAGATATAAGGGCTGCCGATGGATGGATGCTAGTGGCAAGAGATTTTGGTACTGCCACCGCAGCACCTAAAAATCCCTGGATCATGCTTTATAATAGGTACAGAGGCCTTATGCGGGTATGTGTACTAAAAACGGCAATCTTGCTCTCGTCTCATCAAAGCATTTCCTTGTCATTTGATAACTCCGTAGCCGCTCCTGATGCTTTTGTATTTACTGATGTAACCAAACAGATCGCCACAGCGGAAACAGGTGATCAGCAGTGGATCGTAGGTGAATTCAACCTCCAGGGTTATGATCCGGTTATAAATAGACAAGCTCGGTTTCGCATTGAAGTTATGGATGCAGTTAACTATGATATCAAGGGGAATGGGGACATAAGCCTAAGTGGAAAGGCCCAACCAAATGTAAAACCTTTGGGCACAATTTACGAAGTGGGTAGCATCGCGTCAAAACTGTGGGACAAACTACCGGACTTAGGTAAAGGTAGCGTTTTTAAAGTAGTGTTAGGAGCGCTGAAAAAGAACCCTTTCGCAATTACAGCTGGAGCCGCTGGTATTATCAAGAGTTTCACAAGTTCTGGGAAATCTCCTAGTTACAATATCTCATTGGAAGGGACCTTTTCTTTAACCGGAACAATGACTTTATCTAGCCCACGAAGAACTATTTCAGTATATCTTGACAACACTGCCAACAATTCGGGGCAATATAAAGCGTTAAATGATATTCCATGGGGTGTAATGAATTACAATGAAATAGTGAAAGTATACTACAGAAGAACCAGTTTCCCCCCATTTTCCGAAGACAGTCCTATGTTTGAATTACACATGTATACTAACAATGGTTTTTTTAACAATGTCTTGTCTATAAACCCAGCTATTCAAAACGAAATTGCATCTATACGTGCAGGGTGGGTTTATCGAAATGTCAATACTACACAATTCACTTCATTGTCATCCTTTCAGAACACAAGGATGTCACAAGAAGCAACGGTTTTTTGGGATGGAACAGGTGTAGGGACTATCGAATTTCCAAGTCATGTTGCTATTCGATTAGAATATCCCAATGGTGACGTTGTATTTAACAAAATACCTGTTGAAATAATAGAAATTTAAACCTTTTAGACAAGGTATTTTATGAGGCTTGTATAACGTTATTCGATGAAAGCTAGCGCGTCCTTAACCAAAATAGAAATGTTAATCCAGAATTACCGTTTTTTGGTTAGGGATGTGGTAGCTTCATTTTGAAGTCATTTATTCACATCTTAGAAAGTAAGAAATACGACTGATGCAGCTCAAAATGATAACGATTATCTAAAATTTAATAAAACAAACTATAAATAATGAAGAAAATACCGATCACTATCATTACAGGCTTCCTAGGTTCTGGGAAGACCACCCTATTGCATCATTTACTCAAATACCCCGGCCAGCGGAAGATCGCCGTCATCATGAATGAATTCGGAGAAGTAGGTGTAGACGGTGAATTACTAAAATCTTCAGACTGCGGTTGCGATGAAGATGGCTTAATAGAGCTGAACAATGGCTGCCTCTGCTGCACCGTGCAGGAAGAGTTCCTCCCCACCTTGCAACAGATGCTGGAAAGAAAGGATAACATAGATCATATTGTTATCGAAACCTCCGGGCTGGCCCTGCCCAAGCCTTTGCTTAGGGCCATCAACTGGCCGGACCTGAAACCACACTTTACGATCGATGCAGTGATCACCGTAGTAGATGCCGTAGGACAGGCCACCGGTGAGATCTGTGACCGCGCCAAGGTACAACAGCAGCGTGAAGCAGACGATTCGCTGGATCATGAAACCCCTATCGAAGAACTTTTTGAGGACCAACTGAATGCGGCAGACCTGGTAGTGATGAGTAAAAAAGACCTCGTAGAAGAAGGCACCTACCAGGGCATTTACGACATCATTACCAGCAAACTCCGCAACGATTCGATCAAGATCATCCCCTCGATCAAGGGGCAAGTTGATGCAGACCTGCTATTAGGCTTAGAAATAGCTGCTGAAGATGACCTGGACACCCGGTATTCACATCATGAAGCCGCCCATGAGAGCGGGGCACATCACCATCACCACGATGAAGGCTTTCAATCCATCTCGCTGGAAGTAGACCTGCCTCATACCCCTGGTCAGCTCGTGCAGGCACTGGATCAACTGGTACAGGAATTAGAAATATACCGAATCAAAGGGTTCATTCATATTCCTGGCAAGCCTATGCGTATGGTCATCCAGGGCGTAGGAGACCGTTTTGACAAATACTTCGATCGCCAATGGAAAGAAGGCGAAAAACGAACGACCCAGCTCGTAGTGATCGGGAACAATATAGAAGACAAGAACATTACTTCTCGAATACATCAAAAGCTGGAAAGTAAGCTGGCGGTTTGACCCAAGTGATCGATACAGCAAGAAGACGTACCAGGTTTTTGAAACCTGGTACGTCTGAAATTTGCTACTCATCGCATAAGTTGAAAAATAAAAGATAGGAGATTAAAAACCTAAGGCCATGCATCTAATAGCCTCCATACCTGGCGGATGGAACCCCAACCAGGAAGGCGTGATCCACATTGAGCAACAGCCGGGAGATATTGTATTCCTTTCTGCCGCTGATACAGAACTGGCTACGGTCTTTGAAGCCTACCGGTCTTTGCAAAAAGAGCACCCAGATCTCCCCTCTCTCCGGTTGGCCAACCTGGTCTATTTCAAACAAGAGCTTACCATCGATACCTACCTAGACGAGGTTTTATCCCATGCCAAAGTGTGCATCATACGGCCCTTGGGCGGGCTCAGCTATTTTCCCTATCTCATTCAGCAAGCCACAGCGCTGGCCGAAGAAAAGGGGATAAAAATAATACTATTGCCCGGGTACGACACGTTGGACCGCGAGCTTATAGAGCGTTCCAATGTTCCGCCATCCTTTGTCCAACGGCTTTGGGAATATTGCCTGGCCGGTGGAGTAAAGAACTACCAAAACGTACTACAGCTGATCGCACAGCATTTTTTTCACCGGGAATTCACCATAGCCCCTCCCGAAAAAGTGCCCGATATTTTTTGGTACCATCCGGGTACCGGGAAGATCAACCCGGCAGAATCGTTCACAAGCAAGACCCAGGCCGTGATCATCGCTTACCGGGCACACTACCTGTCTCATAACCTGGACCCCCTGGTCATGCTGGAGCAGAAATTAACAAAGCAGCACATTCCTGCCCTGGTCATTTTTGTTCACAGCCTGAGGGAAAAAGGCCAGGTAGACGAACTGGCAACGCAACTGGAGGCGTTGAAAAAGCAATCCCTAAAGATCATCATCAACACCACGAGCTTTTCCATCCGGCAGTTCCGCGAAACGGATCAAAATTTCATTTTCAACCGGCTTGGGCTACCGGTGTTACAGGCTGTCCATTCTTCCACCACCCAAGAGGCCTGGGCAGAGGGAGATTTCGGCCTCTCCCCTACTGATGTTGCTATGAACATAGCCTTACCCGAACTGGACGGAAGGATCAATACGAGCATCATCTCCTTTAAAGAAGAAAGAGAAAAAGACCCCTTAACAGACTCGAAGATCACGCTGTATAAGGCCTACCCACCTGGGTGTGAATTTGTGGCCCGGCTTGCACGCCAGTTCGTACAATTGCAGGAATCGGAAAACCGTGATAAGAAAATTGCCTTGCTACTCCCCAATTACCCTAATAAAGACAGCCGCCTGGCCAATGGTGTAGGACTGGATACCCCGGAAAGCGCCGTAAAAATATTACACGCACTGGAAGGCGAGGGTTACAAACTTGGCAAAGGTTATCCCACCAACTCCAGTGAACTGATGGAAGCCATCACCAGCAGGATCACTAACGAAACGGGCACCTTGCTTGCCCGGCCTTACCAGTTTTCCTTATCCCGGGAGGTTTTTGACCGGCACTTTTCATTATTAGGCGAAGCCGCCAAAAAGAAAATGGAGGAACAATGGGGGGCTGTAGAGAACGATCCCTATTTCGATGGAGAAGTATTTGCTATTCCCGGCCTTTGTTTTGGTCATGTCTTCGTCAGCATCCAACCTTCGCGGGGCTACCATATCGATATCCAGCAAACATACCATTCCCCCGACCTGCCGCCTCCTTATTATTACCTGGCTTTTTACTTTTGGATGAAACATAAATTCAAAGCCCATGCAGTCATCCACCTGGGTAAACACGGGAATCTCGAATGGCTCCCCGGGAAGAGTATTGCGTTAGATGAAAAAAACTGCTACCCTGCGGCCGTGTTGGACACCCTACCTCACTTTTATCCTTTTATCATCAATGACCCGGGGGAAGGTACCCAGGCCAAACGAAGGAACCAGGCGGTGATCATAGACCACCTGGTGCCCCCGATGACGCGCGCGGAAACGTATGGTGCCTTAGAGGACCTTGAAAACCTGGCCGATGAATACTACGAAGCCGCTAACCTGGACCCTAAACGGACCCAACTTTTAGAAACCCGGATCAGGGAAGCCATAGAGCAACAAAACCTGCAAGTTGACCTGGGGATCGAATCCGTGGAAATGGAGGAATGGCTCCTGAAGCTTGACGGATACCTGTGTGAGCTGAAAGAGGCCCAGATCAGGGACGGGTTGCACATTTTAGGGGAAACCCCGGCCAACGGACCATTGGTGGACCTCACTGTCGCATTGCATCGCATGCCTGGCGACGAGTTGCCGGGGATCACACAGGCCCTGGCCAAAGACCTTGAACTCCCCTTTGATCCGCTGGAGGTGGCGTATGAGCAACCTTTCGGTGAACAGGTTGAAGGAGTGCATTGTCGTCATACCGGTGATGTGGTTGAGCACCTGGAAGAGCGTGCCAAAGCGTTGGTAAAGTTGGCCATTGAGCTTCAAAGTGTACCAAAGACCGGGCAAAAGCTACCTGCCACGAGTAACGTAATCACCCATATTCTTCATCATACACTTCCCGCATTGAAGGGCACCCAATTAGAGATCCACAACTTATTAGCCGGGTTAGAGGGGCAATATGTACCCGCCGGGGGATCGGGAGCACCTACCCGCGGGAAACGCAACATCTTACCTACCGGGCGTAATTTCTATGCCGTGGATGTGAGGACCATTCCTACTGCTACCGCTTACCAGGTCGGTCAAAAAAGTGCCGCAGCCCTCATCGACCTGTACCTGCAAGAGCACGGGGAATACCCGGAAAATATCGGCATCTCCGTGTGGGGCACGGCTACCATGCGCACCGGCGGCGATGACCTTGCCCAAGCCATGGCCCTGATGGGAGTAAAGCCCGTATGGCAAAAGAACGGCCGGCGGATGGTCGATTTTGAAGTGATCCCCCTGTTCCAATTAGCAAGACCCCGGATCGATGTCACGTTACGGATCTCAGGGTTTTTCCGGGACGCTTTTCCAGATATCATTCGCCTTTTTAATGCTATCGTAGCTAAACTGGCGCATTTGGAAGAACCAGTCGCAGATAACTTTATCCGTAAAAGGTTTTTGGAAGACAAAAAGAGTTTTGAAGCGGGTGGAATGCCCGCTGAAGAAGCAGAACATAAATCGCTGTACCGGGTCTTTGGTTCGAAACCCGGGGCTTATGGTGCAGGCTTGCAAGCGCTGATCGAAAGCCAATCATGGGAACATCGCGATGAACTTGCTGAAACCTACCTGCAATGGAGCCATTATGCCTATAACGCCGCTGGCAAAGGAGTGACCGTACCCGATGTGTTCCGCCACAGGGTAGGCAAGCTACAGATGGTGGTGCAAAACCAGGACAACCGGGAGCATGACCTACTGGACTCAGATGACTATTACCAATTCCAAGGCGGGTTAGCCAATGCCGTAGAATCAGTGAGTGGAAAACAGCCGGCTACCTATTTTGGAGATCATTCACGCCCTCATCAGCCGAAAGTAAAAACCTTAAAGCAAGAGCTACTCAAAGTATTCCGGTCGCGGGTAGTTAACCCTAAATGGATCGAAGGGGTAAAACGGCATGGCTACAAAGGCGCTTTTGAAATGGCCGCCACCTTGGACTATCTTTTCGCTTATGATGCTACCACAGGTTTAGTGGAAGATTTCATGTACGAGAACATTGCCCGGTCATACCTCATGAACCCGGATAACCGGGAATTCTTGGACAAAGTAAACCCGTGGGCATTAAGGGACATGAGCGAGCGGCTCCTGGAAGCCATCCAAAGGGGAATGTGGAAACACCCTGACCCCGCCACAAGAGAAAAATTAGAAGCCATTTATTTAGCCGCAGAATAATAGGACGTAGAAATTCATGATAACCACAAAACATATACTATGAAAATATATACACGTAAAGGAGACCAGGGAAAAACCGGGGTGTTCGGGGGAAAGCGGGAATACAAAGACTCCCCCCGCATTGAGTGCAATGGTGCCATAGACGAAGCTAACTCCACCCTCGGCTATCTACGGGCCAAGCTAGGAGTTGACCATGCCTGGCAGCCTAACCTGCATCGTATCCAAAAAGATTTGATGGACATGATGTCACACCTGGCACGGCCCTCCGACTCCAACAAAGAAAACCAGAACCCCAAGCCTGTGGACGGCGCTGAGTTTTGCGAACAGTGGATGGACCAGCTCGAAGCGGAGATCGACGAGCCTTCCGATTATTTCCTGTTGCCCGGGGGCACAGAGATCTCGGCCCTGTGTCACATGATCCGCACCCAGGTCCGGAGAGGAGAGCGCAGGCTAGTATCGCTAGCCCACGAAGATCCCGATTGTGTGGAAGACTATATCGCGGCTTATCTTAACCGGCTGTCGGACCTTTTCTTTATCCTGGCACGCCATGAAATGCACCATGCCGGGGTGAAAGAAGAACGATGGCAACTGTTCCTTTACAAAAGAATAAAAAAAGACAAGTGATCTCAACACCGCAATTTATGGTAGCTGCGCCTTCCAGCCACTCGGGTAAAACGACCGTTACCCTGGGATTACTCCGCGCTTTCCAGCGGAAAGGGAGGGCAGTACAACCTTTTAAATGTGGACCGGATTATCTCGATACAACACATCATACATTAGCCGCCGGGCAAAAAGGCATCAACCTTGACCTTTTCATGAGTTCACCCCACCATGTAAAGTACCTGTACCAAAAATATTGCGAGAACAAAGAGGTAGTGGTGGTAGAAAGTGTCATGGGTCTTTATGATGGCGCAGTTGATGACCGGGACAGCTCCGCAGCAATCGCCAAATTGCTACAACTCCCTGTTATCCTGGTCGTCGACGCCCGGGCGATGGCGTATTCGGCAGGGGCATTGGTGTACGGTTTTAAGCACTTTGACCCTGAGATCAACCTGGCCGGGGTGATCTTTAACTTTGTCAGGTCAGCCTCTCACTATCGTTTCTTACGTGACGCTTGCAAAAAAATAGGCGTGACCCCATTGGGCTATCTTCCGCCCGAAGAAAAGATCAAGATCCCTTCCCGCTACCTGGGCTTGAATATCGATGCTACCATCGATTTTGACATGATCATCGATCGAACGGCTGATCACCTGGAACAACACCTTGATCTCGATCAATTGGCAAAGATCACCAGGCGGCCGCTACCGGGAAAGCTGGGGCAACACAACAGTGAAGCAGTTAACCCGGAAAAGGTCATTGCCATTGCCAGGGATGAAGCGTTCCGTTTCACCTATCATGAGAATATAGAAACGCTCAAAAGGCTGGGACAGGTCGTTTATTTTAGTCCCATGCATGATACAGAGCTTCCTAAGGCTGATTTCATCTACTTGGCCGGTGGCTACCCGGAGTTGCACGTACGAGCCCTGGCCAAAAACAAGGACATGCTCCATGCCATTCGTCAATACTGCTTGCAAGGAGGGCATCTTTTGGCCGAGTGTGGCGGTTTTATGTATCTTGGCCGCCAAGTTATCGATGCCGAAGGGCAGGCTCATGAAATGGTCAATTTCTTTCCCTCCACGACTTCTATGGTGGATAAAAAGCTAACCCTGGGCTACCGGGCGTTTTCATGGGAACACATTACATGGAAGGGGCACGAATTTCATTATTCCACGCTGACCGGGGCAGATAATTTACCTTCCGTTGGCGGCTTGTTCAATGCGAAACAAGAACCTGTGGGGTCGAAAGTCTATCGCAAAGGCAATGTGATGGCTTCGTATGTACACTTTTATTGGGCAGAACAAGAGGACTTTCTACAGCAATTCATCTTCACCGAAACCGTAAACGAGTGATACAGTCGTTAAAGCCTTTGATGTTTGTCGGTACGGCCTCGGACGTAGGTAAAAGTATCCTTTGCACGGCATTTTGCCGCATTTTCAAGCAGGACGGGTATACACCGGCGCCCTTTAAAGCTCAGAACATGTCGCTCAACAGCTTTGCTACCCCGGGGGGCTTTGAAATTGGCCGCGCACAGGCGGTACAGGCAGAGGCGGCCGGTATCCCTTGTCATACGGATATGAACCCTGTTTTACTCAAGCCCACCGGCAATACTTCGTCGCAAGTGGTCCTCAACGGGAAGCCCAACGGAAACCAGTCTGCCTACAGTTATTTCAACGATCCCAACCGGGAGCACCTTTTCGGCGAGGTAAAATCGGCGTACAACCGCCTGTCAGAACGCCATAACCCTATCGTTATGGAAGGGGCCGGCAGCATTGCCGAGCTCAACCTGAAAAGCCGGGATATCGTCAATATGCGGATGGCGACCCATGCCGGAGCGCGCGTAATACTCGTAGCAGACATCGACCGGGGCGGGGTCTTTGCTAGCGTTTACGGTTCGGTAAAACTCCTGCCCCCGGCAGAGCAAGCCCTGGTAAAAGGAGTGATCATCAACAAATTCCGGGGAGATGAGAGGCTTTTTGACGAGGGAAAGGAGATCCTGCAGCAAATTACGGGCAAACCGGTACTCGGCGTTATGCCCTACTTCACGGACATCACCATTGATGAAGAAGATTCCGTTGCCGTGGATAGCAAAGCCAAACACCCACAGGCCGGTAAGGTCAATATCTGTGTGGTGCGGCTACCCCGTATGGCTAACTACACGGATTTCAGCGTGTTTGAACACATTAAAGGGGTAAACCTTTTCTACTCCGATGTACCGGGCTTGATCAGGCAAGCCGATGTGATCCTCTTACCGGGCAGCAAAAATACCATAGAAGACCTTATAGAGATCCGGAAAAACGGCATAGCCGAAGCTTTGCTGGCAGCCTACCGGGCCCAAAAAAGGATCATAGGGATCTGTGGGGGCTACCAGATGATGGGCGAGCGCGTGGAGGATCCCGACGGGGTGGAATCGACCGTTCCCTCCACCGAAGGGCTCGGGATCTTTCCCATCCATACACGCATTTTAAAGGATAAAACCACCTTGCAAAGGAAATTCATTTTTAAAGACCACGGGGAGGAAGTTTGCCAGGGCTATGAGATACACATGGGGGAAACCCATGCTTTAGAAGCCTTTTCACCCCTGAACCATTATACAGACGGGGGTTCCGAAGGCTGCTGGCATAAAGCGCACTGCTGGGGCTCTTATATGCATGGTATTTTCGATAACAAAGCCGTATTGCAAGACCTTTTAAAAGATTTTGACCTTAAGGAGCCCGGTTTTGATTTTCATCATTATAAAGCCCAGCAGTATGACCGGCTGGCCGCATTAGTGAGAGAAAAAATAGATGTCCCGGCCGTATACAAATTTTTACGATCATGATCTATGGCCACGGTGACGATATTCACGCAGTAAAACACACGCTAAAAGCCAATTTTAGCAGTAATGTTTGGAGAGAAGGGCCCCATGAAAAACTGGTGGAAGCGGTGGCCAATAGTGCCGCTAGTATTGCCAATTATCCCGAACCGGATGCGGAACCCTTAAAACGATCCTTGGCCATTCATCATGGTTTGATGGCAGAACACTTTATGGCCAGTAATGGCACTGCGGAATCTATCTATCTTATTTGTCAATGCTTTCGAGACACCAGCGCTACCATCATTGTGCCTACTTTCTCTGAATATGAGGACGCTGCCCGGATCAATGGTATCTCTTGTCATTACATTCCATGGCGCGAGATAAAACAATCGTTATCCTTTTCCACTGGGCTAGCCTTCATCTGTAATCCCAATAACCCTACGGGGGATCTTTTGAACCAAGACACTTTCGATCACTGGCTTACTGAAAATCCCGGGACCACCTTCGTCATTGACGAGGCCTATTACGCCTTTACACGTGAGGCTCAAAGTGTTCTACCCCTGCTGCAAAAGCACGATAACCTGGTCATCCTCCGTTCCCTCACCAAATTATTCGCTATCCCCGGCTTACGGTTAGGATATATCATCGCTTCCAGGTCAATGATCAAAAAGTTACGGGCGTTTAAGATACCCTGGTCGGTCAACGCATTGGCCTTGCAAGCCGGTCTGTACATCACAAAGCATTATGCCGAGCTGACCCCTCCGATTGATGAGCTTTTAGAAGAGACCAGGTGGCTGTGCCACCAAATAGATCAGTTGCCCGGGTACCAATGCATACCCTCGCACACCACTTTTTTCCTGGTTGAAGGCCAACGAGGGAACGCAGCGGACCTGAAAGCGTATTTGATCGAGCATCATCGATTGTTGACCAGGAACGCCGATAATTTCAGGGGACTGGACACGAATGTATTCCGGGTGGCCACGCAAACCCGGTCGAAAAATGAATTGCTCATCAACGCCCTGGCCCTATGGAAAAGCTGATCTTGATCCTGCCTTTGATCATCGCTTACCTGCTGGACCTATGGCTGGCGGATCCTGAGCACTGGCCCCACCCTGTAAGATGGTTTGGAAAGGCCATTGCCAATGGAGACAACGCCTTGAACCAGGGGAAACACCGTTTTTTAAAAGGAGCACTGTTGTCAACGTTCCTTGTCGCAGGTACTTTTTTGATCTTCTTTTTTGTCGATCGCTGGTTATGGCAGCTCAGCCCACCGGGTCGGCTGGCTTTCACCACTCTTTTTGCCTATTGGGGGCTGGCAAATCAATCACTGATCAACGAATCTTCACAAGTCTTTAAAAAACTAGGGGAAGGATTAGAAGCAGGGCGTCAACAGCTTGCCCGGATCGTTGGGCGTGATACCAAAGCGCTGAATGAGCAAGAGATCAGGATCGCCACCCTGGAAACTATGGCAGAAAACCTTAGCGACGGGGTGATCGCTCCCATTTTCTACTACGCCCTTTTGGGTGTGCCCGGGATGATGGCGTTTAAAATGATCAGCACGCTAGACTCCATGATCGGGTATCGCAACGAAAGGTACGAAGAGTTCGGTAAGTTTGCCGCTCGTTTGGATGACATGGCCAATTATATCCCGGCAAGGTTGACGGTGCTGCTGCTGGGCATAGCTTCGTGGAGTGGAAAAGCGATCCGCTATGCAGCGAAATTTGGTCATTACCACAAAAGCCCCAATGCCGGGTATCCTGAAGCGGCAGTAGCTGGTATCGTGGGGTGCCGTTTTGGCGGACCGAACTATTATGGCGGTGTATTGATAGAAAAGCCCTACATCGGGGACGGGCAACGAAGGATCACCGACCAGGACCTTGCCAAGGTAGTACGGCTTAACCATCTCTGTACCCTAATGCTCATTCTCACTGTAACCTTGATCGTGTTATGGATAGGGTAAGCAGGATCATAGTGACCGGTGGTCCGGGCAGTGGCAAGACCAGCTTGATCGAGGTGATGATGTCCAAAAACTTCGATGTCTGCCCCGAGGTAAGCCGCCAGCTGATCCAACAGGAAAAACAAAAGCCCGGGGGAATACTCCCTTGGAATGATATGAGCGGTTTTGCCCGGCTATGCCTAAAGTTAATGATCAAAGATTGGGAAAAGGCTGCCGATCGTAGCGGTAAGGTATTCTACGACAGGGGCATACCGGACATTATCGCTTATCTCAAATTAAAAAATATCGAACCCCATATGGAGCTGCTTGAGGTTATTGCACAGAAACGATACCATCCCGTAGTGTTTTGGTGCCCCCCATGGGAGGAGATCTACAAGAACGACCCGGAAAGGCCCCAACGCTTCCCGGAAGCGCAGGCACTCGGAACAGAACTAAAGAAAGTATATGAAAAACACCAATACAGCGTGGTGGTCATGCCAAAAGTACCGGTCCTTCAACGGGCTGATTTCATTTTGGAGCATCTTGATCATCATCCACTTTGCAGGGTGTAAGCGGGGCGAAAGTGATGTTATCACCTCTGCAGGAGATACCTTACGGCTGTCGTATGCCGAAAGGTTCCGCATGGTCGACTACGACACTGCCACCCTGCTGGCTGTCATGGATGACCGGCAGCAGGTATTACAACAGTATTGGGCCACTACTCCGCCCTATTCCTGCCATGGCGTCAGCGACTGTTTTGAAACACCTTTACAAAATACAGTGGCAATGACTACCCCTTACCTGGCCATTATCGAAGCGCTGGGAGAAACACGGTCTGTACGTGCTGTCTCGTCCGTATTGAACCTATACAACGCCACGTTGACCCATCTCAACGAAAATGGGGATATTACTGTCCTGGGAAGTACAAAAAACCTTGATCAAGAGCAACTGGTGGCCCTGGACCCCGGCGCCCTGTTCGTTCCTTACACCCAGGCAGTGCTGGACCTCCACGATAAATTGATCGAATTGTCCATACCCCTTCTGTCTATTACCTCGCATCAAGAGGCCCATCCTTTGGGCAAGGCAGAATGGCTCAAGTTTTTCGGGGTATTATTTGACCGGGCGCCAAAGGCTGATTCTATTTTCCGGGGCATAGAAACGAGTTATCTGCAAACCAAAGAGCGTTATCAGCGCCGACATGACAAACCAAAAGTGATGGCTGGCTATGCCAGGAGAGGGAGCTGGATCGCCCCGGGTGGCAAAAGTTATTTTGCCCGGCTGCTGGAAGACGCCGGGGCGGATTATGTATTTGCTGAAAATGGTGACAGTGGGAACATCACCCTCAGCTTCGAGCGCGCCCACGAGATAGGTCAGCAGGCTGACTACTTATTTTTTATTAGCATGGGACCTGTTAAATGGGAATTAGTCCGCGATAGAGAGCCGCTGATCAACGAATGGCCAAGCGTAACGCAGGGAAATGTATTCAGCAACGATGGGTCCATCAACGCACAAGGGGGTAACGATTACTGGGGGAAAGGATTTTTAGCCCCACATGTGATCTTAAAAGACCTGGTCATGGCTTTAGACACTGGCTCGGTCCTTACTGACTCACTAGTATATTTCAGAAAACCTATTTGATCGATGAAACAAGTAATGAATCGTCTCGCTATGTTGTTTCTGCTGGGTGTATGTTTCATAAGTTGTCACCCGGGTAAAGATGAAAAGGAAAATCAAAAAGTAGCTTCTAAATCACCGGGAAAGTCCATCCGTTACGCCACAAGGTTCGATATCATCGATAGCGGAGCGTATAAGATCCTTTCGATCATCAAACCGAAGGGGAAACTAAAGGGTGTGGACTATCAATATGTGCTTTTTGAGAAAGGTACACCCGTGCCAGGCCCATTTCCCGGGGCACACGCGTTGGCCATTCCCTTGCAACGCTTCACCCTCCGCAGCCCGGTGGAAGCCGCTATGGTCAGCTTATTGGGCAACCTGCACGACGTAGTGGCCATTGCCGACCCCAAATGGATCGCCAACCCGTACCTGCTGGAAAAAGCAGCCTCCGGCGAGATAAGTGTGATCGGCAGGGGAAATACGATCAATACGGAGCTAGTTTTGAAGCTACAACCCGAAGCCATTTTTGAGAATGCTTCCGGGAATAAGTACGATATCACACGGCAGCTCATCGAGTTGGGGCTCACCCCCATGATGAATTGCGTGCACCTGGAAGACCATCCTTTGGGGGTAGCGGAGTGGATCAAATACTTTGGTGTTTTACTCAAAAAAGAAGAGCTGGCCCAAGTCGTATTCGACAGCGTAGCCTCCCGGTATGACTCGCTGGCCTACCTCGTAAAAGACATCAAGCATAGGCCTACGGTTATCGTAGGGCACAGTAGCCGGGGGATGTGGTCTACCCATGGATCAAGCAACTTTTTTATCCAACTCATCCACGACGCCGGTGGACGCTACATCCTTGAAGACAGCACACAATACGAGGAAAATAGGATCAGCTTCGAACATGCATTTACCAAGGGCCAACAGGCGGATTTTTGGTTAAACCCCGGCCACCAGGTCAAAGAACTGGAAACGTTATTGGCGGAAGATGAGCGATATCTTGATTTTAAAAGTGTAAGGCAGCAAGGGGTATATAATAATAACCGATGGCTTTCCGAGGAAGGACGCAATCACTACTGGGAGGAAGGCATGGTAGAGCCGCACATTTTGCTGGCCGACCTGGTCCGGGTCTTCCATCCCGGTGTATTACCCCATCATAAGCTGAAGTATTTCCAATCCATTCAATAAAACATATATACGATGAGCGCAATTAAAAGGGGCGAGATCATAACCGGTACGTCCGGCGCCCAGGAAGAAATATTCCCGGTGTCCACGCAGGAAGAAACCCTTTTTACCATTTTCGAAGACATCTTTCAGAATTTTTACGATAAGATCCATTTCGGTCCCTTGATCGAAGGGGCGGCATGGGAGGTGGCAGCGCCGAATAAACCTACCCGGGTATCGCTGTACGACGGCTACCTGACGGTAGATTTCGGGCCCTGGCATTTTCATATTTGCATCGGGAAAAATAAAGGCACCGAGAAAAACCCTACCCCCGAAGCCTTGAAACAAGAACGCAGAACGTCCCGTGCAGAATTTTACCGCCGCCTCAATAAAGAGATGATCCCTACCAGTTGGGGATTCCGAACGTTTAACGGGGTTGGGGTTCAACAGGTGACTATTTTTCTGCCGTCGCCTTTTTACCAGCATTCTCCGTTTGTAAAATATGAGCAGCCCGACTGGTCGAAACTTGAACCGTGGGATCACTTGAGAAAAAAATACCTGGACCTAGCACCTGAAGCGCTGGACCGGGAAGGAAACCTATTTTTTTAAGAGCGTTGGTCTTGAATGACGTAGTATGACCCAACCCGCAACATGCTGATGTCTGGATTAATTGTTCCAGGCTTGGTTTGTTTGATAGGTAGTGCAACGTCTAACCGCAAAGAACGCTGAGGAGGCCGCCGAGTAGGCAAAGGGGAGTTTCACCCCTAAGCCTCTCACAGAACCGTACGTGAGCCTCTCGGCTCATACGGCTCGTGTTGTTTAATCGTAGC
>JANQLQ010000280.1 GCA_028280565.1 Fulvivirga sp. | reverse complement strand
TAGAGCTACGATTAAACAACACGAGCCGTATGAGCCGAGAGGCTCACGTACGGTTCTGTGAGAGGCTTAGGGGTGAAACTCCCCTTTGCCTACTCGGCGTTCCTTGATGAGCTTTTTGTAATAGTGATGTCACACAGGGAAACAATTGGAAAGCGCTCCCTCAAGCGTATTCGGAATAACGTCAATTTACTTGTTTGCTACTAAAAGCATAGACGTTGCCTGAGAAGTCGGCAATATAGAGCATATCTCCCGAAATAGCAGGACTCGTGAGTATTGGTGCCCCCAATTCAAACTTCCATTTTTCCTTTCCCGAGTTTACATCCAACGCATAGAAAAAACCGTCCGAAGCACCAAAATAGACCGTATTTCCGACCCGTACAGGGCTGGTTTCCACCGTACGTTCTTCCGTTTGGGTATAAGGAGCGGTAAATACCAGTGCCCGTCCGGTTGGGTAGTTCCATGCTTCTTTGAGTGTTGACCTGTCAAAAGCGGCCAGGCCTTTATCGGCGGTCCCTACAATGACCAGGTCTTCCGTTACGAGAGGAGTTGTGTTAGCAGCATGGCTAAAGCCCGTCTCGGAGGAGTTGAGCGTCTTGCCTGTTGCAGGGTCAAGTATAAATATCTTCTTACGGGCTGCAATAAAAAGCTTACCATCTTTGATGGTGGCAGAGCCATCGCGAAAGCGCAGACCATCGTCTTTTCGGGTCCATAACCTTTCACCGGTTTTTTTATCATGCCCGAAAAGTGCGTTCCAGTGCGCTGAAGCGATGAGCATTTTAGGACCTACCGTCAGGGTGGAAACGGTGCCTTCACCGCTATCGTTATGCGTGTTTCGCCAGGTGAACTTGCCGGTGTTGGCATCAAGAGCGCTTAGCCCCTTTTTTATGCCGGTATATACCATGTTCCCCTCGGAAGCCATACCAGAAACAAAAGCGGGTAACCCGGATATGCCCAGGTCTTTCTTCCACGCAAGGCTACCATTGCTGCCATCCAATGCGTAAGTTATACCTTCGGCATCCGTGGCAAATACCTTGCCCTGGGTAAAAGTAATGGTGTTTTTAACGGAACTGCCCGTGCGATAACGCCAAATCTCCTCACCCGTGGTGCCATCGTAAGCCACCACGAAGCAGTTTTTGTAATTGCTGTTGTCTATCGCGGCAACGTACACGATACCGTTACCGACTATAGGAGAGCTCATAAATATATTAGCCCCGGTGTTTTGCAGCCATTGCAGCCGAAGAGGTAAACCCGGTTCGTGCGCATGAAAGCTCGCATGAGCTGCATCAAAGGCCAGGTTAGGCCAGTCACTGCCTGTCTTAAGAACTCTGGACCTGCTCTTTGGCTCAAGGTCAAATTCTTCCCTTTTCCTGGTCATCCTACCGTTTTCCAGGAAGGCCTCCACCTCCACAACATAACGGCCCGGCTCCATTTTTTGCAATGGCCATGAATATGTCCAGTTCCAGTCGGTTTGGGCTTTCATACCCTGCCAGGTCTCCTTTTCATCCAAGTCGTGCCAGCTGGGTGTTTTACCGGCTGGCCTTACATCCACACGGACACTATCCGTGGGAGACGCGCTATGATATGCATTTACAGAAACTAGGAGGCTGTTATCCTCGGTGTACACTAGTTGCCCTGGATTAGGAGTTATGATGTTGATATGACGGTTGACGGAAGTATAACGCAACTCGGTACTGATGTTGCCCGCTTCATCTATGGTGATCACCCTAAAGCAGGAAGGACTATGGTCTATGCCTCCTTTCGGCACAGGGCCCGTGCCAATCGAAAGAATGCCACTCTTACCGTGTCGATGGATATGGTTGTTATGCCAGTGGCCATACACCCATGCTTTTACATTATACTCGTTTAAATTAAGGTTTTCACTTTCACTGATGCCGTAGTCCAGGGTGTCCTTATAGCTCAGCAGGTCGTGGTTATACATTACTTTGGGCTGTTCCTTGGGCAGCATGCTGAAGAGCTTCTTCAACCAATGATAGACCTGTGCCTTGGTATACGATGGACGGTGGTCACCGCTTAACATGGGAGTAGAGACAAACAGCACGTTGCCTTCCTCGAAAGAATAATAGACTGGGCCAAAAAGGTTTTCGTACATCTTTTCTCCATATGGCCCTGCCACCAGGTCGTGATTGCCTATGGCGTAATGAACATCCGCGCCCAGTGCCTGGGAAGAAACATGATCGGCATGGAACCTCAAGCCTCTTTTGTAGCAGATGTCCCCGGTGTGCATGATAAAAGCGGGGTCTTGATCCCGGGTATAGTCTTTCACTATGTTGAGCCAGTCTCTAAACTCGTAAGTCTCCGTATCAGAAATATGGACGAATGAAAAGGTTTTCTTTTTGGGTTTGGCAGTCAGTCCAAAATGGTAGGCAGCAGATGAACCTGTTGCTTTATAAAAACTTCCGGTAGATTTATAATTCGCCGGGCGATGAAGGTAGACAAAGCGAGCGTTTTCATGTAAGGTAAAACTAAAGCGACCCTCGGTATCGGTTTTTGCAATATCGTATCCATCGGTGACCAGGGTACCTGCCAGCCCCGCTTCCCCTGCATCTTGGAAGCCATCCTGGTTGATATCTTCAAATACAACTCCTTTGGCCATGTTTTGGAAAGCCACAAGCCGGGGCGTTACGAAAGGTGCGCCAACGAATACGATGCCTAAAAATAAATAGCGAAAAATTTTCATAAGTAGTTTCCCGTTTGGTTGAACCTGGTCATGCAGGATAGGATTTGGGTCTTGATGGCCTAAACAAATCCCAAATATAAAGAAACACCAAGCCGGCAATTGAAGCTATTGCATACGATAAATTATAATAACTTATATAAATATCGTGATAGTGATAACGTCATCCTGGGTGCCAGCAAGTAGGAAAAGGGTGTGAACAGTCCACCGGATCCTACGGGGGTCTGTGTCCTCATGAGCAGTATGTCTGAAATGATACTTACCAGCATTTTTCAGCAAAGCAGGTCCGTGCTCTCCCGCGTCGCTCACCGTGTCAAGCCTCAAATGACGAATAGCGATGTAGATAATGGGTTATGTTTACCCCTTGAGGAGTTTTCGACAAGTTGGCAATCGGCAAAGGACAGTAGGCAAAAAAACTTAGGGTAGCCGATTGCCCTTTGCTGACCGCCGACTTTAAGAACGGGATTGGAAAAAATAGCTAACCGTCCAATCACACTTAACTTAACACTAGTCATTCGACCAGGTATCACTGTAAAGAATTCATTTGCCGCAGGATACAGCCTATCGATAGCTCTTTCGGGTATACATATGTTGATAATCAATGTTTTATAGCGCTGCAAATATAGTGTCTAATTAAGTCAAGCCAAGCTTAGAGAAAACTTGTACTTATCGTCAATTTTACAAAGCTTCAAAATGCCAAAGCCCTTGGAACGAGTTAATAAGCGTACATCCATTTCCTATTTCCCAGTTTTAAACGGCCGGTGTCTTTTCTTTGGTTTTGTTTTTTTACTGGTCCCATTCTTCGCTGATTCCCAGCATGTATCTTACAAGGCTACCTGGAAATCTCTATCCCAGCGTCCTTATCCTCAATGGTTTAAAGATGCAAAGCTAGGTATTTTTATACATTGGGGAGTTTATTCCGTACCGGCCTATGGGGGTAAGGAAAGTTATGCCGAGTGGTACCTGAGGGGGCTTCAGTTGGGGGATTCGATTCGTACCCGGTTTATGGAGCAGCATTACGGGAGTGACTTTGAATACAACGACTTTGCGCCTCTTTTTAAAGCCCGTTTGTTCGACCCGGTGGAATGGTCGGAGATCTTTAAAAGATCTGGAGCCCGGTATGTGGTGCTCACCGCTAAGCATCATGATGGCTATGCACTTTGGCCGAGCCAATATGCGCGTAACTGGAACAGCATGGAAGTAGGTCCCAAAAGGGACCTGGTCGGAGACCTGGCCAACGCTGTAAGACAAGCCGGCCTTCGAATGGGGCTGTATTATTCACTGCCTGAATGGAATCACCCTTTGCATAGATGGTATACTGATCCACACGATAGCATCGGTCAGTACGTGGAGCGTCATATGATCCCGCAGTTTAAGGAATTGGTAGGCGCTTACAAGCCTTCGCTCATATTCGCTGACGGGGAGTGGTTCAATAGTGCGGCACAATGGCACTCGGCAGAACTTATTGCATGGTACTTCAATTTAGTAGGGAAGGATGCCGTGGTGAACAATCGCTGGGGAGCCGGCAGCGATATCGGGTTCCTGACACCGGAATACAGCAGTGGGATACAGGCTACGGACAGGCCCTGGGCAGAAGCCAGGGGACTGGGACGTTCTTTTGGCCTCAACCGAAATGAAAAACTCGGTGCTTATATGACGGGCCGCGAGTTGACCCGGTTTTTTGTAAAAGCCGTAGCTAATGGCGGGGGGATCATCATTAACGTGGGCCCAACGGCTGATGGGCAGATCCCCCTGTTGCAGCAAGATCGTTTGCTCCAGTTGGGAGAGTGGCTGGAAGTAAACGGAGAGGCTATTTACGGCTCTTCGTCATGGAAAATAACCGGGGAGGAAAAGCCCGTATCGGTCCGGCGCATTGATCCTAACATTAATTTTAACTGGGTACGTAACACACCGGCGAACCCGGTGAAAGAAGATGAATTCACCGCTGAATGGGAGGGATACATCGAAGCAGATCATCCCGGTACCTATATTTTTGAGGCGGAAGCAGACGATGGTGTTCGCGTTTGGATAAACGACCGGTTGCTGATCAATCAATGGAAAGAAACAAAGGAAACTGCCGATGGGAATGTCCGGGATGCGCTGGAACAAAAGGCGTCCGGTAGCATACCCCTTCTTCAAGGTCAGCGCTACCCTGTTAGGGTAGAGTATTTTGAAAAAAAGCAGAATGCCAGCATTAAGTTGTATTGGAAAAGAGACAACCACCCGCGAGTAATTGTGCCCTCGCCTGTCTTTTACACCAGCGCTACAGGGGAGCAACATGGTCTTAATGCCCGGTACAGCTCTATGCAACAGCACCTTGCGTTCACTCAAAACCATGGCAATGTATATGCGATCACTATGGAGTGGCCGGATGAAACACTAGAACTGAACATCCCGAGGCCTGGTAAGGGCACAGAGATCTCCCTACTTGGATATGACGGAAAACTGTCGTGGAAGTACGAAAGCAAAAAGCTGATCGTTCATACCGGTGACATCAAGACCAGTGAAGTAAAGGCCGACCATGCCTGGGTATTCAGGATAAAGAATTATGAATAAAATTAAAATGAAAACACTAAGAATGACAATGTTGAAAATATTGACCATCGTACTGGTTATTTTTGTAGTGATGGCATGCGAATCCCCACAAGAGGAACTACCAGGGCCGATCCATATTGTGCCCATCCCCTTGGAAATGACCGTAGACAAAGGTTATTTCCAGGTCGGCGGGAATACGGTCATCCATACGGTGGGTGCCGACCTGGGCCCCGTCCCGGGTTATGTCAAAGAATATTTTGATGGACTTACAGGCAAGGATCTAACGATCCAGTACGGTGAAAGTATAAGCAAAGGTTACATCAAGCTGGAGCTGGCCGGCGCTGTGGAAGGAAAAGAAGCCTATGAGATCTCATCAAGCCGCAAGGGAGTTTCGGTAAAAGCTTCTACGGCTCATGGGCTGTTTTATGGCCTGCAGACCATTAAACAACTGGTCCAACAGGATAGTAAAGGCAATTATGTCATCCCCGCGGTGATGATCAAAGATGCGCCACGCTTCGGTTACAGGGGTATGCACTTGGATGTGGGCAGGCATTTTTACCCGGTGGATTTCATCAAAAAATACATTGATCTCATAGCCCTGCATAAGATGAACACCTTTCACTGGCACCTTACCGAGGACCAGGGCTGGAGAATAGAGATCAAAAAATACCCGAAACTAACAGAGATCGGTGCTTACCGTAAGGAAACGGTGGTGGGGCATGCCAGTAATTCCAAAGCGTATGACGGCATACCTTATGGAGGATTTTATACCCAGCAGCAGGTAAAAGAAATTGTGAAATATGCCGGGGATCGCTTCATCACAGTGCTACCCGAAATAGAAATGCCAGGACACTCACAAGCCGTGCTGGCGGCCTATCCCGAGTTTGCCTGCAAGCCGGGACCTTACGAAGTAGCTACTACCTGGGGGGTGATGAAAGATGTATTGTGCCCTACCGAAGAAACTTTCAGTTTCCTGCAAGACGTACTCACGGAGGTGATGGCCCTTTTTCCTAGTGAATACATTCATATTGGGGCAGATGAATGCCCGAAAGATCGCTGGAAAGAAAGCCAGTACGCCCAGGACCTGGTCAAGAGGGAAGGCCTTAAAGATGAGCACGAACTTCAAAGCTACTTTGTGCGCAGGATCGAGAAATTTCTCAATGCCAACGATCGTAAACTCGTAGGCTGGGATGAAATACTGGAAGGGGGACTTAGCCCTAACGCCACTGTTATGTCCTGGAGAGGGGAAAAAGGAGGGATAGAGGCTGCAAAGCAAGGACATGAAGTGATCATGAGCCCCACCACCTATTGCTACTTCGATTATTACCAGGCCGATCCCGAGACCGAGGAACTCTCCATCGGAGGTTTTCTCCCGGTGGAAAAAGTATATGGCTATGAACCCATACCGGCCGAACTTGATACTGACCAGGCGAAATATATCCTGGGAGGTCAAGGTAATGTATGGACGGAATACATGAAAACCAGTAAAAGGGTAGAGTATATGGCTTTGCCGCGTATGTCGGCGCTTGCCGAGGTGCTTTGGAGCCCAGGGGACAAAAAGGATTATAACCATTTTGTAGAACGAATGGGAAGTTTTAGAAAGCACCTGGATGCCATGGAGGTGAATTATGCCAGGCATATATTCCAAGATTAATTAGGAAGGGCTAATGCAGACTGACCCAGTCGGTTTGTCAATGACTATAGAGGTAATTAAATAGTCTGTATTGGTCAAGGGGTTTTGTCATAAAATCATGAATATGTTAGATCATGGTTCAATACGATTTAGATAGGTAGCGCTCACTTGATGAGGTGAGTTGGATATAAAAATAGGGCTAGGCTAAATAATCAAGAAGATCCCTTTGTGGTTCTTTGCGCTTTAGTGTTGTGGTGGCCGGGGAAGCTTCGCCACCGGGTCGCAAATGCACTAAGGTTCACCAAGCTTACGAGCCAAAACTACCCTGGATAGCATCAAAGTGACAAACAGTTGTCGAGTCCAGGTACAATGGTATTAGATCATGATCAAGCAATTCTTTGCATTCAATTACATTCTTAAACTCGACTTGTTTCTAAGGCAAGTAGAGGCACTTTTTACAAAAAGAAATTTCTATGAAGGTACATGTATTTTTAAGTAAGACAGCGAGCATCCTTTTCTTATGGTTCTCATCGTTTAGCTTCACGAGCTTTTCCCAAAATGTGAATGGAAGTTCTGAAGTGTTCGAATTCTCCCCCTACATAGGTATGCCCATAGGAGGCATTACGGCAGGGCAAGTGTATCTCGGCGGAGACGGCCAGCTCTGGTACTGGGACATTTTCAATATACAACGTATTAACCCCGGTGGCCCCGGGGATAAGTTCTACCTTAACCCTATGGTACAAGATCGGCAATTTGACCAGGGGTTTGCCATTCGTGTCAAAAAGCTTTTGCCTACCACCATTACGCCAAGTGTAAAACCCTTACGCCAGGGAGGTTTTTCAGACATTACTTTTAGAGGAGATTACCCCTTGGGTAAGGTAAGCTATTCAGATCCTGCTTTCCCGGTATCCGTGAAGCTCAATGCATTTTCACCGTTTATTCCCACTGATCATGAGTCTTCCGATTTCCCTGCAGTGGTGATGGAATACACCCTGGTGAACGAGACGGATGAACCGGTTACCGCCGAGATCTTCGGCTGGCTTCAAAATATGGTTAATTTTAAAACGGCCCGGCAAACTTCCGGGACCCATGTTAACCGGGTATCCTCTGAAAATGGTCTTTTGCAGTTGGTTTGTAGTGCCAAGGGTACCAACATGGATCTGCCCGACGCTGGTAATATGACGCTCACATTATTAGACAGTGAGGCGTCATGGGCTACCCCGGTAACACCGGCAGATATCGATTTTAACTTACCGGAGACCAGGGGATCAGGAGAAAAGAATGCTTCGGCTCCATTAGGTCAGAAACTGACCGGGGCGCTGGGTAAGGAAGTAGTACTGGATGCTGGCGAGGGCAAAACGGTGACTTTTATCCTTTCCTGGTATTTTCCCAATGTGCACCGGCAGGAAAGTGGCTTCCACAATCTTAAAAACCGGCAGAATTTAAGGCACTATTACAGTAAAAAATTTGATTCCTCGGCAGAAGTTGCCAAGAAAATAGCCGGGGACATGGAGAAGTACATTGCTACCACCAAGACTTGGAACACGACCTGGTACAATTCTACGCTCCCCACCTGGTTTTTAGACCGCACGTTTGTCAATACCAGTACACTGGCTACCACCTCATGTTACCGGCTGGACGACCTGGGGGATGATCCCGATAATGAAGGTCGTTTCTATACTATGGAAGGCGTCTACCTGGGGCATGGCACCTGCACCCACGTGTTTCACTACGAACAGGCCTTAGGCAGGGTATTTCCCGGGCTTGCCCGGCAGCTCAGGACGCAAGTAGACTACGGCCTTTCCTTCCAAGATAATGGGATCATCTCATACCGTGGAGAATTGTCCGAGATGGGCCAGCACGATGGCCGGGGCTATGCGGTAGATGGCCATGCAGGTACCATACTCAGGGCTTATCGCGAGCATACCACGGCCCCTAGTATGCAATATTTAAAGCGCTACTGGCCGAAGATCAGGAAAAGCATCGAGTATATGATCGCCCATGATACCGAAGGTTCCAAAAGACCGGACGGTATACTGGAAGGCATACAATACAATACGCTGGACAAAATGTGGTATGGCAAAAATGCATGGCACAGCAGTCTTTATAATGCCGCTTTAAGGGCTGGAGAGGCCATGGCCACCGAGATGGGTGACAAAAGATTTGCCAGGAAATGCGCCACGATCGCCAACAACGGTCAAAAAAACATGGTCGGACAACTTTTTGACGGGGAGTATTTCATTAATATACCCGATGAGAAACAGGCCGAAAACCCCAACACCAACAAGGGCTGTCATATAGACCAGGTGATCGGCCAGGGGTGGGCAGCACAGGTGGGGCTACCCAGGGTGTTGCCCGGGAAAGAAACGGTGAGCGCGCTGAAAGCTATTCACAAGTACAATTTTCAGCGTGATGTCGGTAAATACTTGGATTCTGCTACGATCAAAAACGTGCGTTTTTATGCCTTGCCCGGTGAAGCCGGCACCATTATGTGTACCTTTCCCAAGGGTGGTGCGCTGGAGTCCAAAGGCACAAAGGCAGCCGATTGGGACCAACTCGTAGTGGGTTATTTCAGTGAGTCCATGACCGGTTTTACCTACCAGGCGGCTGCCCATATGATCAGCGAAGGATTGGTGGATGAAGGAATGGAAATGATCAAAGCCATCCATGACCGCTATGCGCCCGGGAAAAGAAACCCTTATAATGAGATCGAGTACGGCAATCACTACACCCGGGCCATGTCGAGCTACGGGGCCTTTGTGGCCGCTTCGGGCTTTACTCACCATGGGCCAAAAGGTGAAATAGGCTTTGATCCTAAAATCACCCCCGGGAATTTTAGCTCCGCTTTTATCACGGGCAATGCCTGGGGCACATTCAGCCAAAAAAGACAAGGACAAGGACAGGATTATACGTTGACCGTTGATTACGGTAAGCTAAAGCTTTCAAAGCTTAAAGTAAAGGGGATGCGCGAAAACATGAGATTGCAGGCTTTTACCATTAATGGTGAGACACGGAAGGTCGCCCTCAAGAAAAGCGGTGCCTACTATGAGGTGACATGGCCAGGCGCCACTTTAGACAAAGGAGACAAAATAGAACTACAGCTTAACTGACCAAGACCGTACCGTCAAATAGGCGGGAACGGGAAAGATATGGTTTTGACGAAATGATGTTAACAGGGTGCTCAATGACAGCTTGCTTATCCCGTTTTCAAAAAACAGGTGTGAAATCTAAATTACCACTAATGAAGAATTTACTGATCATTTTTGCAGCTACCTTACCTTTGACCCCAATGGTGAGGGCGCAGGTAGCCCGGGAACTCGAAAAGAAAACCGTGGCGGTAAATCAACAAGAAGATAAAGAAGAATTGCTCCAAAGATACCATGCGCTCTATAATGCCCCGGGCCTTACCGGCAGGGGGCTCAATAGGGTATACAAAGGTGAACACCTCTCAGCTATCCAGTTTCCTGTAGGGGGGATTGGCACAGGCTGTATTCAGTACGATGGTAGCGCAGTTCCTCGCTATTGGCAGATATTTAACAATATGGGCCATGATTTCATCCCTAACAGTTTCTTTGCCATACGAGTGAAAGACCAGGGTGATGTGGAGGTCAGGGCCCTTCAGACCAAAAGCACGGGCATCTTCAAGAACATGAGATCACTGGAGGCTGTGTCCTCATTTCCATTCCTAGAATACCGGTTCAGTGACGATATCCCGGCCATAGTGAGTATGGAGGTATACAATCCTTTTATTCCCAATAACCTGCAAGACTCAGGTATCCCGGCTGTTTTTTACCGAATCACGGTAGAAAACCCAACGGCTAGGCCGCTTGAGATCAACCTACTTTCCGCACAGCAAAACGCTGTAGGTTTTACCAGGCTTCCGCTCATCAATCGTGAAAAATCATTTGCCGACAATTTCAATTTCAGTGTTAACCGAAATCCTGTTGAAGGAAATAACGCTGATTATTACCAGGGGAACACCAATACCATGGTCGACGAAGAAGGAGCCAAAGTTCTATATATGGAAGGCAACCAGCCGCCGACACATGAGCACTTTGGACAGATGGCACTCTTCGTAGTCGGGGACAAGGCATTGATCAATGCTTCGCAGGGGATTGCCCACTGGAAAGACCAAAAGACGCTATTGAACCAGTTCACTAAAAAAGGCGAGCTGAAAGGTAAATCCAAAGCGGGATCAAGCGCTGATGGCACCACTTATTCCGGTGCATTGAATGTGCCTATCCGTTTGGAACCCGGGGAAAAGCGTACGGTCAATTTTGTATTGGCCTGGTATTTTCCAAATGGTAAAAATGGCGGTTTTATGGACAAATGGGATGCTTGGGGGCATGGTGACTGGGAGGGCAATGGTAATCGCTATGCTCATCATTGGAAAGATGTCAAAGAACTGACCCGGTACATTGTAACCCACCATAAAAGACTGGCTACTGAAACTGAAAAATTTACCGAAACACTTTACGAAACCAATTTACCGCATTGGCTTGTGGAGCGGCTGGGAAACCAGCTATCTATTCTTAAAAGCCGTACGGTCTTCCATGATCAAGACAATTACATAGGCCTTTGGGAGGGCACGGGGGGTGTAGATGGCTCATGTGCGGGCAATTGTAATCACGTGTGGCATTATGCCCAGGCGCATGCGCGCCTTTTCCCCGAGGTGGGAAGGCTGATCCGTAACCAAGCCCTGGATGCGATCAAAGACAATGGGCAGATCCCATACCGGCAACCTGCCGGAACCCCTGCCTTTGACGGTCAGTGTGGTGATATTTTGGGGGCTTATCGCGAACATCTCATGTCTTCGAGCAATGCCTGGCTTAAAACCCGGTACCCGGCCATCAAAAAGGCCATGAACTACCTGGTCAATACACATGACGATGATAAAGATGGTTGGCTGTCAGATGCTTCAAAGCATACCACCTATGATGCTTCCATGACAGGAAACCCATCATTCCTGGCCTCATTATATCTTGCCGCCCTGCGGGCCAGTGAAAAAATGGCCCTTGCCATGGATGATCCACAGCAGGCCAGCGAATGGAAGAGCATCGCTGAAAAGGCCGCAGCCTTGCATAATGACAGCCTCTGGAACGGAGAATACTTCATGCAGATAAGGGGAGCAAAACCCAATACGGATTATGAAAATGGCTGTCACGCTGACCAGTTATTAGGCCAATGGTGGGCAGACCAGCTCGGCCTGGGCAACCTTTATCCCGGGTATAAATTGAAATCTGCCGCAGAGGCCATTTTAGAGTACAATTTTAAAAGTACGCTGGCATATCATGACCAAGGGCACAGGACCTTTGCCTTACCAACCGAGGCAGGTATGGTGGTGACTACCTGGCCGGGGAATGACCGTACTCCGTATGCTTCAGGTTATTCAGGGGAAGTATGGACCACTTTTGAGTACACCATCGGCGCAGCTTTGCTCAAGCACCATAGAGTAAGGGACGCCCTCACCCTTTTACGGTCGGGCTACGACCGGTACGACGGCAAGTTGAGAACAGGATACATAGGTGACTGGGGCAATTTCGGTTTTAGCGGGAACCCCTTTGGTGATGATGAATGCGGGCAGTTCTATGCAAGAGCCCTGTCCATTTGGTCCGTGCTACTGGCCGCCCAGGGGTTTGAATACAATGGCCCGGCGCAGTCAATAGGGTTTGATCCAAAATGGAAGCCCGAAGATCATGTCTCCTTCTTCTCTACGGCTGAAGGCTGGGGTACTTTCACACAAAAAAGAGATGGCCAAAAGCAGGAAAACAGCCTGCAGGTGAAACATGGCCTGCTCAGGCTGCGCCAGGTGACGCTAAACACGGACATCGAAGCCCCCGGTAGTGTTGAGGCCAGGGTAAATGGCGAAAAGATCCAAGCAGGCTATTCGATGGATAAGGGTATGCTCGTACTTGATATGAACCAGCAATCCATGGAAGCAGGAGAAACGATGAACATAATTATTAAGCGTTAGACGTGATCATTGAAGAAATTATGGATGGTAATCATTAAAAACTTATGGAAAGAAGAAAGTTCGTAAAACAGGCAATAGGGGCTGGGGTAGCGGTCAACCTCCCTTTTTCTTTATCAGCATTTGAAAATCTGCCAGTAAAACCCATCCGTATAGGCATGGTGGCCGATGTGCACCAGGATGTCGTCCACGACGGTGTAGCCCGGCTTCGTTTTTTTATGGAAGACATGAAGCAGCGCAAACCGGACTTTATCATTCAACTGGGAGATTTCTCCCTCCCACATAATTACAACCAGCCGTTCCTGGATATTTGGAATGAGTTTAACGGCCCGCGATACCATGTCCTGGGTAATCATGATATGCGGGATCATGGCTATACCCGGGAGCTTACCATGGAGTGGTGGGGCATGGAGAAACGTTACTATTCCTTCGACTATGAAGGCTTTCATTTTATTGTGCTTGATGGCAACGATCCCAATCCCAAACCCTGGTCCGGGTATGACCGGTACATCAACACCACGCAACAACAATGGTTAAAGGCAGACCTTGACGGCACTAAGCTGCCTGTTATCGTCTTTTCCCACCAGGGCTTGGAAGATGAAGATGGTGTGGCCAATAAAGACGAGGTAAGGCAGATCCTGGAAAATGCCAGGTCAAGTGCTGGAAGAAGCAAAGTAATGGCTTGTTTCAGTGGTCATCATCATATTGACTTTATTAAAGAGATCAATGGTATTCATTACGTACAGGTCAACAGCATGTCTTACAAGTGGGTGGGTGGTAAATATGCCAGGAAACGTTTTGCGGAACATATCGAGCAAGCTTATCCGCACTTAAGATCGACCTGCCTGTATAAAGATCCGCTTTACACAGTACTTACCATTGATCCCGGCAAGCAGGTCCTGCAGCTTGAAGGGAGAAGTACTGAATTTGTAGCGCCTACACCCCATGAAATCGGTGTTCCTTGGGCCGACGAAATGCACCCTACGATTACCGAACGGAATATTTCTTTTAGGTAGGAGGTGAAATCCATAAGCACCTAATATTTGGCATAATTAGGACATCTTTACCATTTTCTTCATTACAGCCATCTTTTAGTTTTTCTGTGTGGCTTGGTGTCATAGCAAAAACGTGACTTGGCATTAAAAACAATTTGTTAAACAAACCTCCGTTCGATTTAAAATCATAGTAGCCTAGGCCTAGGCTTAACGTGAGGTTTAGCATACTTTCACAGTCTTTAAACTGGGAACTAGCTTCCGTTCTACGACACAGCAAATCCCGGCTCTCCCAATGAGCCCTCCCACAACCACCGGTGCGGAATGACGGTCATTTTTTTAATCGAGCCCAGGTTTAGACAAAATAATATGCTCTGCCGTTGGGATTCACACGGGGTGGCTGGAATCCGACTGTAAATGCTTGTGTTATGTACTCAAACAGGCCGCGCTATATCGATCAAATGCCTTGTTTTAAAGGCTTTTCGATATACAGCCGGTCAGCGCTTAGGATTTGTTTGGGAATACCCGGTCCTTCAAAGTAGGTGTTAAGCCACAGTCCACCGCCGCTATTGAACCACGCTACCTCTATTTTATGGTAGCCCTTGGTCAGTCTCACAGTTCCGCTACGTTCTTGTACACCATGGTTGCCGTCATTGTCTACTACCTTTTCATTATTGATGTAGAGATTACTGCCATCGTCTGAGGCCGTATAAAACGTATAATCCCCGGTAACTTCTATTTTCAGCCAAGCCTCGAATCGTACCGCGGTTTGGTCGGGCCCGTTGGGGTAGGTGATCCCTTCCGAGGTAAATTCATAGGTGGTGAATTGACTCACCTCTTCAAGGTGTTGAAAGCCGGGAAGCCTTTCCATTTCATTGCCTTGATAAAGCTTTGCCCTGGTGCCCGTTTGAGCAGACCTGTGGACCACCCTGAAATAAGCGATTTCGCTTTTCGTAATTTTTTCGCTGTCTTTAAATACAGCGGCCTTCACCGGGGCGCTGGCAGATAGCGTAAAGGGCTTTTCGTAAAGTGGAGATGTGATGCCCGGCTCGGAGCCATCGAGGGTATACCGTATTTCAGCCCCGGGGATGCCCGTTTTGATCTCTACCTCGGGGAGCTCGTCGAGGTAAAGGCCCCCGGCATGTCTAAAGCCGCTACCTTGGGGAAGTATCCTGGGTTTACGATAAAATACTTTGGTTTGAAAACGGGAGGGTGAACGTTCGAATCCTTCAAAAGCCGTTTTGACCGGCCTGCCGGTCCAAGCTGCAGGTACTTCTATCCCCAGCGCAAAAGCAACGGTAGGGGCATTGTCAATGATATTTACAGTCTCGTGGATCTCATATCCTTTTTTTACGCCAGGCCCGTTGAGGATAAAAGGAATGTTGATAACCTCGGGTATATTTTCATTATGTCCGAAGCCGTTGCCTCCGTGGTCAGCCGTTACGACTATGAGCGTTGATCCCCTTAACCCAGCTGCTTCAATACCCTTGATCACTTCGCCTACTTTGGCATCAAGCATTTCAATGGTTTGATAATAAGACTCGGTGCCGTGTCCCTTGGTGTGGCCGGCATGGTCTGCATCGTCGAAATGGATAAACAGGTAACGCGGTGCGCTTTTAGAAAGGTATTGCAGTACCGTCTCCAATACCTCGTCATCCGTGTCGGGGCTGATGTTATAGGTCACATGTTCAGCTTCAAAATAGTTGGCAATGGGATTCCAATGATAGATGGCACCCAGCTCTGCTTGTGGCTCGGCTGTCCTGATGATCTCAAAAATGGTTGGGAAAAGTCCTCTTTCGCCTTCACCACTAACGATAGGTGGCAAAGCCGGTGCCAGGGGAGTGTAGGAATTTCCCGTAACTCCATGCTGTTCGGGGCCTGCCCCCATCAGTATGGAGGCCCAGTTCGGCCCTGAGCTCGTAGGCATGACACCCCGGGCCCGGAGGGTATAGGCCCCGGTAGCCATTAGCTGATCCAGCACCGGTGTGTTGGCGTTGCGGATACCGTCCGGACTAAAGCCGTCCAGGCCGATCATCACGACATGTTCTGTACCGAGAATACCTCGCTGGGAGGATTGCTGGCACGCTCCCGGCAGTATGGCCAGGAGCATTATGTATGTGTAAGTGCATAGACTTGGTTTCATAGAACAGTTGGGTTTATTCATTAGGTTATACTTATAGAATTTGATCAAATTACTGGAGATATAAGCAGTAAGGTACCTTTAACATTTTGCCGCTATACGGGCCGGTTAGCCCGATGTTTTCCTGGACCTGGCTTTGGCACACCTTACCATGAACTCTTCGCTAAAAGGGTCAATCATCCCGAACCTATCCGGCCGGAAAGGCTGGGTGTCGCAAAACGGCTCCTGCCCGTTGGCCATTTCGGCGATGATCCTTCCCATACCTCCTGACACTGCCACACCGGCTCCTGAACAACCTGTGGCTGCCAGGAATCCTTTTACCCCGGGAACTCCGCCTATCACGAACATACCATCCGGGGTATAGGTGGACACCCCCGAGATGTAATGGGGTATGCTGACCTGGTCGAACATAGGGAAAAACCTGCGCAGTTTCTCGCCCTGCTCCATCAAAATGTTCCATTGATCACCAGGATTGCCAAAGGTATAGCCGGTAAGGTCTGCGGGTAAATTCCTGGGGTCAAAGTGGATCGAGTTGGATTCTCTTAAACCAAATAAAAGCCCCCCGGATTCCGGCCGGGTATAAGCTGAAGCATCCGGGAGTATTACGATAGGCTGGTCAGCGTTGAATAATTCCTTGTCTTTCGCTGTGATCCAATAATTGCTTCTTACCGGGGTCATAGGCAGGGCCACGCCCGCTTTTAAAGAGATAAGGTTTGACCATGCTCCCGCGGCATCGACCACATAATCGGCATAGATGGGACCCTGCTCACTTTCGACCCCTTTCACCTTATCTTGTTCCATGATAAGTCCTGTTACGTGGGTATATTGAGCTATTTCTGCCCCATACATTTTGGCGCCTGCGGCAAAGCCCTGTGTCAGTACATAAGCATCCAGGTGGGCATCCCCGGGGATGAAAAGTGCCTGCTGTACCTCGTCGACGGCCAGCCAGGGCACCATTTTCTTTACCTCACCTTGTCCCAGGTGATCGTGGCCGATGTGATGTGTTTGGGCTATTTTGACGAGCTTTTGCAGTTCTGAGCTGCTTTCCGCCGATGCGGCAATATGAAGGCTGCCCCAGTCAGAGATATCGAGACGGCTTTCAATTTCATCATGTAAAACCTCGATATTTGCGTAGGTTTCTTTCACCAACGGGATGATAGGCTCTTTGCCCCGTATCCTCGTAAGAAGTGACGCCGCCAGGCTAGTGTTGCCGGAACCCACCGTATTCCTGTCTGTAAGGATGGTTTTAATACCGGACCTGGCCAGGTGGTAGGCAGTGGCACAGCCTATCGTCCCGGCCCCGATGACTACTGCTTCCGTGGTCCGTATCCCCTTTTTAGAACTCATTTATTTGTATTTACAGTCAATCCCTTAGGCGATTTGTATACCCCAGTTACAATACCGTTTGGTTAAGCAACCCCATCGCACCCCTGGTGGGGCAATTCATCGCTTGCTGTTGATTCGCCTTTCGGGCGACAGGGGTGAGCTTTGGCCTTATCCAAACGGTATGAAATCCAGTCAATGCGCCCGCAATGTCCCCTAATTTATCTATGGCATTTGCCAGGGCAATGAGTACGTTTTTACGTAAGTGTAAGCCTTCATTGCCTCGATTACACCTTCTTTGTATCCCAAGCCGGAATCTTTCACTCCACCAAAGGGAGTCCATTCCAAACGATAACTGGGAGCTTCATTTACATTGACCGTGCCGGTTTCCAATTCACAGATGACCCTTTGTATGGAAGGCCAGTGGTTACTCACCACACCACCCGATAAGCCGTAGTCGGTGTCATTGGCAATTTCTATGGCCTCATCCAAAGTTTTGAAACGGAGGATCGGCGCCACAGGGCCAAAGGTTTCTTTGTCCACCACTTCAAAACTATTTTGAACATGATCCAAGACAGTAGGAGCAAACACAGCGCCTTCACGTGTTCCTCCTACCAGGCAGTCGGCCCCGTTTTTCACGGCATCCGCTACCCTCGCCTCCATTTCCTTGGCGGCGTCTTCGCTGATCACGGTGCCCATGTCATTTCCCGGGTCATAAGGGTTGCCGTAGGTTATGGTACTTACTTTCTCCGCCAGCGCTTTGGCAAATTGATCGGCAATACTTTCATGGACCAATATCCTTCTTATCGCAGAGCACCGTTGCGCTGAATTTTTAAAAGTACCGGCAATTGTGATGTCCACAGCCTCCCCAATATCCGCATCATCCAATACCAGTAATGCCGAGCTGCCCCCCAGCTCAAGTACCAGCTTTTTATATCCTGAGTGCATGGCGATATGCTTGCCGATGGCGCTACTTCCCGTAAACGATACCAGGCTGATCCTTTCATCAGTGACCAGGACATTGGCTACCTCCTCGAGAGGCCCGTTGATCACGTTAAGCGCATGGGGCGGTAAACCACACTCCAGCGCTACCTGGGCCAGGTAATAGGCCGACATGGGGGTGCGTTCTGACGGTTTCAGGATCACCGTGTTGTTGGTGGCGATTGCAGGAGCAATTTTATGGACTACCTGGTTCATGGGATGATTAAACGGCGTAATGGCCGAGATAAGCTTCAATGGCTCTCTCATCGTGTAGATTCTCCGGTTTTTACCATTTGCGGAAACGTCACATGGAAAGACCTTTGAATCATCGTCAAGCGCTTTAATAGCTGAAAACCTGAGAACGTCCACCACCCGGCTGGCTTCATAGCGAGTATCTTTTAAGGATAATCCCGTTTCGCCAGTGACCAGGTAGCTTATTTCATCTGCCTTGCTTTCTATGTGATCGGCCATCCGGTTAAGTATAGTGTAACGTTCATGACGTGAGAGGGTCAGTTTAGTATCATAGGAGACCTGCAATATTTCATTTAATGATCCCGGTGCAATCGAAGCTACCTTGCCTACCTGCTTACCAGAATAAGGATTAAATACTTTGATCCATTCTCCCGAGAAAACCTCCTTACCGCCAATGATACTTCCGAATTGACGGACGGTGTTATGCTCGTTCATCTTAATTGGTTTAGTCTATGGTTCCGTTAAAAAGAAAATCGTAAATGTGGAAGTTACGTGCTGTACTTGTAGCAAGCTTACTGCTGTATTCGGCGTTCAGCTTTTTATTGAATATCATGGGAACTTCACTCTCGTGGAGCCCTCCGTGAGAACGGAGGCCGGTTTTTACCTTTTCCAGGTCGTGCCAGTCTTCGGACCTGCCGATAACGGTGGTCTCATCGGAAAGTACCACTAGCTCACCGATCTTTTCTGCTGGTAAATTAAAACTCTGTGCTGCTTCCGCATTGGACAGTACGAGCTCGATGCCATCAAGGGCAGACAATATTTCTTTGGCCCCGGTAATGTCAGCTTCTTCCAGGTATATCGTGCCATAAGACCCCAGGGCGCCATGATGGACCACGTAGGGATCAGTAATGGGAAGTATTACACGGGAGCCAATACCAGCATTTTTCAGTATGGTCTCTACAAACTGGACCTTAGGACTGCCATCAGGGCGGGTCTTGGCACTCATACCATGATCAGCGGTAATACCTACAATAGCCCCAAGCCGGTCAAGCTCACCAAACCACTGATCCATGTTAGCCATAAACGCTATGGCTACGGCATCATTCGGGGCATATTTGTGTTGAACAAAGTCTGTAGTAGTCAGGTAGATAAGGTCAAAATACTCCTTTTCCAGAAGTTTCGCCCCGGCCTCTACACAGTATACTGAAATGTTAGGATCATAGATGCCTGGGTTCGGTTTTCCCATTAGTTCAAATACATTGTCGATCCCGTTTTCCTCGATGCCGGCGCTGGCAGAAAACTCCGCAGAAAAGCAGATCCCGTTTGCAAGGTCTTTGCTTAGCATTTTGCGTAGCTTGTCCTTGGTGGTCACCACCGCCACTTTTTTGCCCGCTTCTGCAAACTTTGCGAAAATGGTATCGGCCGTCATGTATTTGGGGTCATTCATCATGACCTCCTCATCCAGCGCCTTATCATAATAAAAGTTGCCGCAAATACCATTTACATCCGGGGTGACACCGGTAGCAATGGCCATGTTATTGGGGTTGGTAAACGAGGGAACTACAGAATGCACAGTGCCGGATTCACCTTCCCGGATAAATCGTTGGAGATGGGGCATTTTGTCCTTTGCGGCTTCGTAATAGTCCCAGGATGTACCATCCATACAAATAGCTACTACAGGCCTCTTACGATGTCGATAAGAAAGCTGGTTCACTGTTGTTGAGTTGCTCATGTTGAAGAGAAATTTTGATCCTGTAAAGGTAAATGTGTTTTTGAATATTATGAAAAGTAATTTACAAATAGTAAAAAAATTACGTAAAAATGATTTGGTGTTAACACAGCTTGTTAGCAATTAGATCGTGCATATGTCAAAAATTAGCAGGCTTGTTCTAAATTGCGATCTGATAAATTATAAAAAGCACAAATGAATGAGAAGAGATAACTTAAGCGAGGTTGGGAAGAAGCTTAGGGAAATTAGAAAGGCCAAAGGTCTTAATTTAAAAGATGTGGCTGATAAGGCCGGTATCACCGCGGGGTTGCTATCCCGAATTGAGAACTTCCGCACCATCCCTTCTCTGCCTGTGCTTTATGAAATATCCATGGCCCTTGAAGTGACGATGGCTGATGTTGTCCAGGCGGTAAAAGGAGATATAGATACGGACTATGTCTTGATAAAAAGTGGGGAAGGTGAGATCCAGGAGCGTGAAGATTCAGAAGACCTGGAATACATCAAACTGTTCTCTGAGACGATCAAAAACCAGAATATTAGTGCTTACATCGTAAGAGTGAAGCCTTATGCCAATAGAGAGCCGATATCTAATGACAGTTTTGAGCTCATTTATGTAGCTTCCGGGGAGATAGTATATGGACTTAATGATACAGAAGTCCCCCTGGTCAAAGGAGATGCTCTTTTTTTTGATGGAAAAATACCACACTCCGTTTTAAATACAGGAGATAAAGAGGCGATCTTGTTTAAGATCTACCTGATGCAGATTGAGTAGACGACGCAAGGCGCTTTATTTTTTTCTTCTTTCGTCCTAGCCAAAAATGGTTCAGAATACTAAATATTACTTATAGTTAACTTTTATTTAATATAAGTAAATTTTATAATCTTTACCTTCGCGTTTCATCCAAGAAACACATTGAAGGTTATGGGTAGTAAATCGACCAACTATTGGCGTGCCAGGATATTTATCATTACCTGGGGAGCTTATGCTTTTTATTACTTTGGCAGGAAAAATTTCAGTGTATTAATGCCTTCCTTATCTGGTGACTTAGGGTACTCTAAGGACTCATTGGCCGCGCTCATCACCACCTACAGTTTATTGTATATGATAGGCCAGTTCTTGAGTGGATACAACTCCGATAAACTAGGTCCCAGGAAAATCGTTACATTAGGATTATTCATTTCTGCGGTGGCCAATTTTTTCATGGGGTTTGCCGGGTCAATAGGAGTACTTTTTGTTTTAATGGGATTCAACGGCCTGGGGCAATCCACAGGGTGGTCGGGGCTGGTCAAAAATATGACTCCCTGGTTCCGGGCCACGGAAAGGGGTGTGATCATGTCCTGGTGGACGACTTGCTATGTAGTGGGAGGCTTTGCAGCGACACTATTTGCCACTTACTGGGCCACTAATGAAGATATCTTACCTGCATGGGATTGGCAAAGAGGCTTTTGGATGCCGTCGCTGGTTATGCTGGCCTATTCAATATTGTACTATTTCATAACACGCAACAGGCCCGTAGAGGTAGGGTTACCACCTATTGTGGAGGAGACTACCACGTCTAAATTTGACTGGGCTAAGGTAAAGGGTTTGCTTTCCCAATCTACACTCTGGATAGCAGGTGTGATCTACTTTATCTTGAAATTAACGCGCTACGCGTTCTTGTTCTGGCTTCCGCTTTATATGACAGAGGCGCTTCAATATAGCCAGCAAAAGGCAGGCTATACTTCTTCTTCCTATGAATTGGCCGGTTTCATTGGCGTATTGGTAGCAGGTTATGTATCAGATAAACTGTATGCCTCCCGGCGCTTTCCCATCACAGTCATTATGTTGTTTGCGTTAGCCTTAGTGTGCCTGGCCCAGCCCCTGCTATCCCCATTGGGCTTGTGGGCCAATATCCTGGGGATTGGCTTGATCGGCCTGGCTACGTACGGGCCGGACAGTATTCTCTCGGGGGCAGTGGCAATGGATATAGGGGGCAAGGAAGGAGCCGCCACAGCCGCAGGGTTTATAAACGGCGTCGGCTCCATGGGGCAGCTCTTATCTCCCATAGTAGTGGCCTTTGTAACGGACAAATACGGCTGGGATTCACTCTTTTACCTCTTTGTAATATTGGCCCTCCTGGCTGCCCTTTTGGCTATGTTTAGATGGAATTATCGGGGCTAGATTGAGTAGTAAAGAAGATCCCTTTGCGATTCTTTGAGCTTTAGTGCCCTTGGTAGCGAAGATTTTTAGGCCACTAAGGCACAAATGCACTAAGGCTCACTAAGCTTATGAGCCAAAACTACCCTGGGTAACCTCAAAGTGATCAATGGTTAGCGAGTGCAGGTTTAAAGTAACCTTTATCGAGAATGGTTTGTATACAACCTATAATTGGCAAAAATGCATACCAGTAAGCCGCTTCCTCCATACCGTTATGTATTTGGCTTGGAGAATTCGGCTAAAATATTATTTACTTATATTAAAAAATACTTTCCATTATTGAGTATAAGTAAATATATTTGTCGTGTAAAAAACGATTCAAATGGATCAATCTTTTCCTGCAAATCCCTATTTCCTCCTGACTCCCGGACCTTTGAGTACTTCACAAACGGTAAAGGCCGTAATGATGCGTGACTGGTGTACCTGGGATGACGATTACAACTTAGATGTTGTACAGGACATACGGCAGCAATTAGTGTCTTTGGCTACTACGGCCAGTGGTTACACTTCTGTACTCATGCAGGGTAGCGGCACATTCAGTGTAGAGGCCACCATAGGCAGTGTACTGCCACCAAGGGGCAGATTATTGGTGCTTGCCAACGGGGCTTATGGTAAGCGCCTGGCCATGATATCCAACCGGCTCGGGATTGATACCCTTGTACATGACAGTGGAGAAATAGAAAGACCTGACCTGGATAGGTTGGAAAGTACGCTTAAAAAGGACCGGAAGATCAGTCATGTAGCAGTGGTACATTGCGAAACGACAACCGGCATGCTCAATCCCATTGATGAATTAGGGAAAATCATAAAGGCTTATGGCAAGATATACATAGTGGATGCCATGAGCAGCTTTGGAGGTATACCCTTAGACATGGATGCACTCGGTATCGATTTTTTAGTGAGTAGTGCCAATAAGTGTATCCAGGGAGTTCCCGGTTTTGGTTTTGTGCTGGCCAAGCGGAATGAGATTGAAAAAACAAAGTGGTATGCCCGGTCACTTTCATTGGATCTGTTCGACCAGTGGAAAACTATGGAAGATTTTCCGGGGAAATGGCGCTACACTTCTCCTACACATACAGTCAGGGCTTTTCAGCAAGCGTTGACCGAGCTTGCAGAGGAGGGAGGCGTAGCCCAGCGAAATCAACGCTACCAATCCAATTATGAAATTTTGGTAACAGGGATGAGCAACCTTGGGTTCACTTGTTTGCTACCGGCCAATTACAGGTCACCCATTATTACCTCATTTTATAACCCGGATGAACCGGGATATGATTTCAATACATTTTATGAGTCACTTAAAAGTAAAGGATTTGTGATCTACCCGGGAAAAGTGTCAGTGGCGGATACCTTTAGGATCGGTACAATTGGCCATGTATTTCCCGGGGATATAGAAAATTTGATGGAACAAGTAAAGACCAGCATGTCTTGGTCTTAAGAGGAGCCCCTAGTGTTAGGTTAAGCCTCAAATAACGTACCGGGTAGCGGGTGAGTGTGTTCGAGGTATTGGAGGTTTTCGACCCGTTGGCAATCGGCAAGGGGCAGTAGGCAAAAAATAGGGGGCTGCCGATTGTTCATTGCCTACTGCCGGCTTTAAGAACGGGACTGGAAAAAATGGCCAATCGTCCAATTACACTTAACTGGACACTTGGATACTATAAGGTGTAGTCATCGCCTTCATGTTTTTACAGGAGCCAGTAAGATGAGATTCAGAAATAGTATTAGGTTCGATTCCAATTATCATTGCCACAGCAGTTACTGTGATGGTAAAAAAAGGCCAGGAAAGTACGCGCAGATCGCCTTTGATGGGGGGATGAAAACTATTGGCTTTTCATCCCATGCGCCGTTGCCGTTCAAAGCGGAATGGGCCATGAAAAAGAAAGACCTGGAGACATATTTCCGGGACATCGAAGATCTAAAAAGTAACTACGCGGGCAAAATGGAGATCTATGCCGGGCTAGAGGTAGATTACATACCGAGGATATCATCACCACAAAGTCGCTTTATACGTAGTTTGCCACTCGACTATACCATTGGCTCGGTCCATTTTGTTGACAAGTTCCGTGATGGCGCTCATTTTGAAATCGATGGATCCACAACAGTGTTCCAACGCGGGTTGGGAGAGATATTTCACGGGGACATCCGGCTGCTCATCAAGCGCTACTATAGCTTGATCCGTAAAATGCTGGAGCGAGCGCCACCCGACATATTGGGCCATATCGATAAGATCAAAATTCACAACCGGGATAAACGTTTTTTCGATGAAAAGGCAGCTTGGTACCAGGAAGAGGTACTTCATACGCTGGAAGTGCTTTCCGCGACACCCACTATCCTGGAGGTGAATACGCGGGGCTTTTACAAGAATAAGACCAGCGATCTCTACCCTTCGCAATGGATATTGCAGCAAGCGGCCGAAATGGGGATACCGGTCACGATCGACTCTGATGCGCACCATCCCAATGAGCTTTCTTTAGGATTCGAACAGGCGCTTGAAGCCATCAAAAAAGCGGGTTTCGATACGTTCTGGGTTCTGTCAAACTTTTACTGGAAGAAGAGAAAGGTGAAACACCAGCAATACCGGAGAGATAAGTAAGCTGGATGGGGAAACCGGGTTTTCCAGCTAGGATAAGATTCCTATCCCTGTTATTCTTAGCTTATTTAGCCTTCTTGAAAATCATCTAGTGCGCATTTAGCGCAGCGTAATGCGTACTTATCGAGGCCATAGGATTTGTAATCCGGGCGTTCTCGTTTGTGACTCATGATCATATAAAAAAGCATCTTTGAAAATTGGCATTGATAGGAGAACGCTCAATTTTGGCAAGTTGAGCTATATTTTAAGATGTAGCATATTGGTCGTAGGTTAAGCGTAGCGGTCCTAAGACCTACGATGGGGTAGAGCGTCCGCTCGATCGGTCTCGTCAATGCCGTCTTTTCAAAAAAGAT
>JANQLQ010000255.1 GCA_028280565.1 Fulvivirga sp. | reverse complement strand
GGGGATGGCTTCGTAGCCCCCAGCACCCTCACCGCCAGCCTCGCCAAGACGATCCGTTTTTTATTTTGTCATCCCAACTCCAAGCATTTTTGCGAAAATGGTACCACTCGTTATGACGAGCATTTGTGCGGACCTATCACCATTTTACAATGACCGGGTAAAAATGTATGGTTTTGGAGGGGTTTGAATATTCCCATCCCCGGTTCCAGCTTTCTAACTTCCTATTTCCCCTTATCACCTCCTCCTGTAAATGTGCAACTCACGCTTTAAAAACCCCCACTCACTCCGTTTCACAGGGATAAACCGTATCCGGGCGGGTTAAAACCCTGTTATATCGACAAATTACTAACCAAAATTTTGACAAAAATGCAAGAAACAAGTGTAGTACTTATGAGCAGGATTAAAGTATACCTGCTTGTAGTCTTAATGGCTTTTATAATGGCAGCGCTGTCCAGCTGCGGGGATGATGATGATGGTGATTCCGGACCAATGAACCCAACGCTCGTTGAAGCCGCTCAAACTGCAGGATTAACTACCCTATTGGATGCAGTAACGGCAGCTGACTTAGGCAATACATTGCTAAATGCGGATGCAATCACGGTATTTGCTCCCACGAACGAAGCGTTCGGAGACCTTTTGGAGGACGAGGGTGTACAAACGTTAGACCAGTTAGTAGCTAGGATCGGTGGAGTAGGCAATTTACAAGAGGTGTTAGGTTTTCACGTGGTCCCAGCCGTGGCATTTGCTAATGACCTGGCCGAGGGAGAGCAAACCTTTAATACATTGACCGATCCTGTTCAGCAGATCACAGTGACTAGGACTGGGGGGAATGTTACCGTTACGGATGCCGCTGGCAACACCTATCAAGTAACACAAGCAGATGTAGCCATTGAAAATGGTGTGGTGCACGTGATCAATGGGGTGTTATTGCCTAATTTGACTGTACCTACGGTAACAACTGCTGTAGCAGCCGATCCTAACTTGAGTAGCCTAGAGACGGCTATTGGGTTAGTGGATGGCTTGGGCGCTGCCCTTGACGGTTTAGAGTCATTCACTGTATTTGCTCCTACGGATGCCGCTTTTACTAGCTTAGTGCAGAACTCCGGTGCAGCAGACCTCACTGAATTGGTAGGTATCCTCGGGGATAACTTAGCAACAGTACTGAATTTCCACGTAATTGATGTGGATGCATTTTTCTCTGATGAATTGGAAGCAACGCAGGACGTAACAACCCTTGCTGGGGAGGAACTCACGATCGCCAGGTCAGGTAACGCTGTAACCGTAACCGATTCGCAGGGGAATACTTTCAATGTTACTATGGCTGACATCGCCGTGGCCAATGATGGTGTAGTACACGTCATCGATGGGGTTGTGTTGCCGCCACTGCCTATTGCTACCACAGCACGGTTAAATCCTAACCTATCCGTACTGGAAGAAGCCCTACTTAAATTCCCTGAGCTAGTAACTGAGCTTTCAGGAACAACCAATTACACTGTATTTGCGCCGACGAATGATGCTTTCGTAGCCCTTTTAGGCGTAATTGGTCAAAACGAATTAGATGACATACCGGAAGATGTTCTGCTAAGGGTTTTACAATATCATGTAGTAGCAGGAACTGAGCTTTCTACGGACCTGGATAACAACGAGTCATTAAATACTCTACTAACTGATGAAGGAGAAACATCCCCTGAGCAGTTAACGGTAAGTACGACCAACGGTGTACAGATCAACGGTATTAACGTTACAGGTCCTGATGTTAGTGTTACGAACGGGGTAGTGCATGTCGTAGAGGGTGTCTTAGTCCCTGAGTTGGAGCTTTCTATTGTAAACACTGTTGTTGAACCCGCTTATTTCAATGTGAATTTCACAACCCTGGTGACAGCATTAGAGAGAGCTGAATTAGTCGATAATCTGATAAATGGTACCACGTTGACTGTTTTTGCACCAACTAATACTGCTTTTGATGATTTCATTGCCAATTCTCCTGACTTCAATTCAGCAGATGATTTATTGAACTTTGCAGGCCTTGCTGATATATTATTGTACCATGTTCTAGGCAGCGAGGTAGCTTCAATGGATCTGCCAGGTCTAAATGGTAATCCTACCACTACTATGTATGAACCAACTTTAAGTCCTGGACCAACGGATTTAACAGGTGATGATACCTTCGTATCCCTGCAGATTAAGGATGGCGCTCTTTTAACAGGGGATGTAGCAATAAATGCCGACTTAGTCGACATAGATGCTGATAATGGTATTGTTCATGTATTGAATGGAGTTCTTGTGCCTCCGACAATAGTGGATTTAGCAGTGGGAGATGGTAGATTTGCCACATTGGCCACAGCTTTAGGTGATGCAAATTTGGTAGAAACACTAAATAGTGCAGGGCCTTTTACGGTATTTGCTCCAACGGATGATGCTTTTGGCAACATAACTATTCCTACCGGACAGGATTTAGCAAATACACTGTTATACCATGTTTCCAATGGCAACATCGTAGCAGGTGATCTGGCTGCGGGCGACAATACAGTCACTACACGTTTGGACGATGGCGGATTTCAAACTTTTACATTGAACGGCACTTCACTGGCCGTTACTGCAAATTCTTCAACAGCAACGGTGATCATCACTGATATTCAAGGAACGAATGGAGTAATACACGTGGTTAACGAAGTATTATTGCCTTAATAATTGTTATATCTAAATACACAAACCTGCGAAGCAGGTTTGTGTATTTTCTTATTATTTTTAACGTTATGTTCAAAGTCAAATACCGATACCTATTCATCCTTCTCCTAGCGATATATTCGTATTTGAATATATTGTTCACGGAAGGGGACCGTCTCTTTGGCTACGACATCAACCCTATCCTATTTTTTTCTACCTTATTGGTCATGGTGATAGCAGTGTGGGAGGGGAACCATTATTTGGAGACTAAAATAGCCATTTTTGAGAAGCAGGATAAAGTGCATCCATTGATCATTTTTTTCCTGTTCAGTATTGTTTCTGTTACGCTCATTTCATTAGCGGTAACGGCCGGGCTCAGCCTGTATTTTAAAGACGAATCGCACAGCCTCATCACGTTCAAGCTGGCATTGGGCTTTGCTTTCCGGATCAATTTGTTTTTGCATTCGCTGAATGCGATCTATTTCTTTATCGACCGCTACAAGAACGTCCAGCTCGAGGCGGAAAAGTTAAAGAAACAAAATGCGGAGGCAAGATTTGAAGCGCTGCGCAACCAGATCAACCCGCATTTTTTATTCAATAGCTTTAACGTGCTGTCTTCGCTAGTGTACAAAGACGCAGATACCTCGTCTAAGTTCATAGACCAGCTGAGCAATGTATACCGCTACCTGCTTTACAACCAGCAAAATAAGCTGGTGAAGCTGAGCGAGGAGATGGCCTTTATCGAATCGTATATTTATTTGCTTAAGATCCGGTTCCAAGAGAACTTGGCCATCCGGAAGGACATCGCCGATGATCTTAGGGATACGTACATTGCCCCAGCTACTTTGCAGTTGCTTATTGAAAATGCCATTAAGCACAACGTGGTTTCTAAAGCCAACCCACTGTCCATCACTATTTTCTCGAATGGGCACTACCTGGTCGTGGAGAATTCCATCCAGTTGAAAGAGGTGAAGGAAGAATCCACCAATATCGGGCTGAATAATATTAAAAGCCGGTACGACTATCTTTGTGGGAAAGATACGATGGTGATCAATTCCAACGGGGTATTTACTGTGAAGATCCCGATCATTAAAGGTGATCTATGAATGTACTGATCGTTGAAGACGAAGCTTTGGCCTACGAGCGGCTGGAAAAAATGCTGACGGACTATGATCCGGGTATTAATGTGCTCTATAACATTGATACGGTCAAAGACGCGGTGGCCTTTATGCAGAGCCACCGGGATAACATCGACCTCGTCTTTTTAGACATACAACTGGCCGATGGCAAGAGCTTCGAGATCTTCAACAAGATAGATTACCCTAAGCCGGTGATATTTACCACGGCGTATGATGAATACGCCCTACAAGCGTTTAAGCTGAACAGCATTGATTACCTGCTCAAGCCTATAAAATACGACGAGCTGGAAAACGCCCTCAACAAGTTCAAAAATCTCGGCAACGAGCCCGAACCTACGCCAATAATCGACAAAGAATTGATCAGCGCTATCTTATCCCAGGGCGGAAAACGGTACAAACAACGTTTCCTGGTGAAGTTTGGGAGTAGGATCCAATTCAAAAGCTGTACTGAAGCGGCTTGTTTCTACGCCGAAGACAAGATCTGCTACCTCGTCACCAAACCGGGTGGCAAAAAATACATGATCGACCATACCCTGGAAGAGCTATCAAACGACCTGCTGGACCCCCAGCAATTCTTCCGCATCAGCCGCCAGCATATTATCAACATCGACACCATCCAAGAAGTAAAAAGCTTCCACAACAACCGCCTGGAGCTGGTCTTAAACATTCCCTACGAAGACAAGCTCGTGGTCAGCCGTGGCCGTGTCACGGATTTTAAGAATTGGTTGAATGATTGATTGGGGTTTTTAACGGGCCTGTCATTTTTCACTTCCCCTTTTGATCATTATCCTGCCCGCTCTGCAGGGTGGGAATCATTACACCTCTTTTCCTTTCTCCTACTTTCTTTAACGTCATTCCTGGCAGCTTGTGTGCCGGGCAAGCGCGTGACCAGGAATCTGCGAAGTCGCTGGACGAGAACCCGAAACTCGTCCTCGTTTGCAACGAGGATGCTGGTGTCACGCGGGACGGAACCGAAGCATTTGCAATACGACTTTTCATGACTACATACATAAACATGTCCGCGAAAATGAACAATCTTGCTTTTGTAGCGAAACGTGCGTTACAAACGCACTGCCCGGGTATCCTCGTTACAAACGGGGGCAAGTAAAAGGGTCCGTCATTTTTTTACTAACTTTTGATCATCATTCTACCAGCTTTGCAGGATGGTAATCGTTACACCCTTTCTTTTCACCATGAGCGTTAAACGAGATAATAGATTCCAGATATTCTCTCCGTTGCTCTCCGAAAATTCCGGAATGACGGCAAGTTGGGTAGGGATGACGTTATAATTCCTTATATTTAGTCCCTTTCATAAACCACGAAACTCGTCCTTGTTTGCAACGAGGATGCTGATGTCACGCGGGACGGAACCGAAGCATTTGCAATGCGACTTTTCATGACTACATACATAAACATGTCCGCGAAAATGAACAATCTTGCTTTTGTGGCGAAACGTGCGTTACAAACGCACTGCCCGGGTATCCTCGTTACAAACGAGGACAAGTAACAGGTTAATTTGAAGGTAGTTTTAGACAGCAACAACAAAAATAAGGGGTGATCCACGACCACCCCTCCTCTCAAAGATCAAAACCATTTTGGACCACTCAATGATCAAGGCCTTCCTTGTTACTCCGTCAAGATCATCTTCCGCGTTTGGCTCACCTCACCATCTGCATACAGGGTATAGAAATAGATCCCCGCGCCTAATTCACCGGCCGTGATCGTCATGGCGCCCTCGCCGGTTTTGGTGAGCTCCATGCTCCTGACCTGCTGGCCATCGATGTTGTAGATGAACAACTGGGCTTTTTCAGTGCCCTCGGGCAGGTAGTAGCGGATGGTGGTGGACTGATCGAACGGGTTGGGGGTGTTTTGTAATAGCTCAAGTTTTGAAGAGCTCCCAGGAGAATCTAGGCTTTCTTCGAGTTCGTCCGCTGAAGTCCTGCCGTTTTCATCTGTCAAGTCTGCGATGATCTTTTCCTGTTCTTGCACTTTTGTGTTTAATTCTTGGATGGATTTGATGAGAAGCGGGATCAATTCGCTGTAGGCTATCCCCATCCTTGCCTCGGGATCTACAGGCAGTGCTTTGCCTGACTCATCGTAGTCTATATCTTTTTCGGGATCGTAAACTACTTCAGGGAGCACTTTTTGGACTTCTTGGGCAATTAGGCCGTGTTTCATTCCTTTTTCCGGTTGCTTTTTCCATTTATAACTAACTGGTTTGAGTTTCATCAAATGGTCCAAACCGTATGATAACTCTTTTATTTGATCTTTTTCTCTTTGATCTGAAACATTGATGAAGTTGTCCGCAAATATGTCATCCCATGGACGGGAAGAAGTGCCAAAATCTAAGATTGAACTTGTAGGGGACACTGTACTGCTTATTCCTCCTAGAATTATAAGTGAATTATCGAAAGTGATAACATTTCGACCAATTGATATTGCTCGATCAAACGCTCCCGAAGTAATAGATCCAAGTTGCAAATTGCCGTCAGTACTTGCAATTACGCCCGAGGAAGAGGTGGTACCTAAAAGTAATTCTCGGTTAAAAGTACCTCCCATGCTAAGTACAAAATTCGGTGAAGAACCTGAAGAACTACGAGAATCACTGAAGTTCACTAATGGTTCTAAATCACCGGCAGAAGTACCACTCACCTCAAGTTTTGGACCTGGTGGATCTCCAACCTGACTTGTAAAACCTATTCTACCGAATATTCCTACACTAGCCCGTAGTTCACCTCGAATATCTAACTTCGAAATTGGAGCATCCGTCCCAATCCCAACATTCCCATTCGGATTAATCACAATATCCGGGCTGATCCTACCTTGCCCTAACGTTTTTCCAATATACATACGGCTATTATTCGCCGGGCTTGCATCCCAAAACATTATTGCATCGCGAATCCCGCTGGTCCCGGAAGCCCCTGTAATAATATTCCGGTCCGTCAGCGCCATATTCACCGAATACCGATCAAACTGGTGCCGTGTACCATAAAGCGGAAGTCCAGCAATATTCGGGTTGCCCGGTCCACCTATCGCCGTCCAAACATCACCCACCTTTTCTTCACCATAATCCCCGGTAAGAAGATGGCCCATGTTGAATACATCGGTAAAATTGCTGCCTTGCACCAGGAAGCCTACTTGGTCAGCTACGGTATAGCGGCCGGTGCTGGTGTTAAAGGCGTTGAAACTCGTGGTAGGAATACCAATCCCCGTACGGCCCGGGCGAAGGATCGTCGTATTCGGGTCTTTTGGGGTGTTGGGAAACCAGAACTCTTGGGCCTGCGTCACCGTGAGGCATAAGCCCGATAATAGGAGTGATAGTAGAAATTTTTTGGTTCTCATGATAGTGTTGGTTTTCGTTGTCATCAAAATTAAACCGGCTTAGGCGCCCGGCCTTTATCGAGATCACCGCTTTTCTCCAATATGTACTTTTTTGTATAAATAAGATATTGGATAGGTCTTCCTACTGTTGTATTTTAGATAATTCCCCAAATTGTCGTCCCAGGAAGCTGCATTTGTTTGCTTTGTTCTAAGGTCTTGTCGGATAGGAATTTGGGTCAATCGTTCACAAGGACTATGACGTGTTTATTCTTTTCGAGCGTTGTTGATAGGGTTGATTACAAAGAAGTTAGGGGGTTTTTCCGGGATTGTGTGTTTAAAGCCGCCATTTACGATGAAGCCTGTGATTAAGGCAAGTAATGAATGAAGTGATTTTTTGAAAACTGGCGTTGAAATGTTGCAATAAGAAGGATTTTCTTACTTTTTAAGAGCCCAAGTGTTAGGGCCTGGGATGCATGGTCAAAGGGAGCGGAACCCAGTACATGCTCAAAGAGAGTGTTGCACTTTAAACGACACAGCAGATTCCGGCTCTCACACATGCCCCACGCTCCTGCCATCGGCCGGAATGACGATAGGAGGTTAGTTTTATATTTTTTAACAACCTTCATCCACTCTTCCCTCTCTATGTCGTCATTCCTGGCAGCTGATGGGGAGGCAAACGCGTGACCAGGAATCTGCGAAGTCGCCGAACGAGAACCCGCTATGCTTACAAAGTGGACGCTACACCAACAACGACGCGGCAGATTCTACCAAAGGCATCCCAACGGGTGGCTCTCCTATAGCCCCACGCTCGTGCCACCGGTCGGAATGACGATGGGGAGCAGTGGTTGCATTTTTAACAACTTTCTTTTCCCCGTTCCCATCCCCATCCCCTATTTATTTCACCGTCATTCCTTGCGGCCTGTGTGACAGGCTGTGCGCGACAAGGAATCTGCGAAGTCGCGGAACGGGAACCCGTAAACCCATAAAGAAAATCGTTCACTGTAAACGACATAGCAGATCCCGGATATTTTCTCCGCTGCTCTCCGAAAATTCCGGGATGACGGTAAGGTCGGCAAGGTGGGCAGGAATGTCAATTTGAGATTTTAAAGCAACTGTTAAAAAAGGGGGTGATGTATGACCACCCCCTCTTTCCAGGTTTGATATCCAATTGGATCTCTTGCAGGTCCAGGTTTGTTTGTTATTCGGTCAAAATCATCTTTCGTGTCTGGCTCACCTCGCCATCGGCATATAGGGTATAGAAATAGATCCCCGCGCCTAGCTCGCCTGCGGTGAGGGTCATAGCTCCTTCGCCTGTTTCGGTGATCTCCATGCTTCTTACCTGCTGGCCGTTGATGTCATACACGAATAATTCTGCTTTCTGTGTGCCTTCGGGCAGGGAATAGCGGATCGTAGTGGACTGGTCAAATGGGTTCGGGGTGTTCTGGAACAATTCCAAGGTAGCGGAACCCATGCTCTTACCAATACCCTCATCGATCGCCCTAGTATTCTCACCCAAGAGACTAGCGATGATCTTATCCTGTTCCTCGATCCGGCTTTCTTGTTCTTGGATCTTGGTCTCCTGCTTTTCCATGGCTTGGCTCATTTCCTGCATGGCTTTGATCATGACAGGGATGAGTTCGTGGTAGCGGATGCCGTAACGAGCACCAGGGTCCGTAGGGATGGCTTTCCCTTCTTCGTCGTATTCCATATTTTTCGCCGGATCATAGATCACTTCCGGGATAACTTCCATGACTTCTTGAGCGATTAACCCCACGTGGGTTCCTTGTTTTTCGCGGTCTTTCCATTGGTAGGAAACAGGATTTAACGCATTGATCTGTTCCAATCCATAATCCAATGATTGTACCTTTTGTTTGGCTCGAAGGTCGGATGTGTTAACGAAATTATCGGCAAATACATCGTCCCATGGAGCGAATGAAGCCCCGAGGTCTATAGGTATAGACACACCTGTTACAGGCACAAGCCTGCGCCCGATCCTAAGGTTTATGTCGATATTATCGCCATCAATATTAATTGGTGCCAAAGCCTTAGGCGTCCAATCGCGAATACGTATTGCTGTAAATGTACCTGTTGGTGTATCCAGTAGCAAGTCTAATGCGTTATCACCAATAATTCTAGGTGCAGATGTTCCTCGATTGATTGTTACTCCTCCTGTTTCAAAGCTATTGGAACTGAGAAAAACTCTAGAAATACCACTACCCAAAACTAGACGTCCATTACTTTCCGAAACGAATGATGATGACCCGAACCGTAGCGCTCTACCCTGATCCAAATTTATATCCCCTCCCTGAACCTGGAGTTTACTACTTGGTGAATCCGTTCCAATTCCTACATTCCCTCTAGGGCTTATTACAATATCGGGGCTTATCCTTCCTTGTCCAAGTGTTTTACCTATGTACATACGACTATCATTGGTTGGACTCGCGTCCCAAAAAAGGATTGCGTCCCGGATTCCACTGGTACCGGAAGCGCCAGTAATAATATTCCGGTCTGTCAATGCCATATTCACCGAATACCGGTCAAACTGGTGGCGTGTACCATACAGCGGCAACCCCGAGATGCCCGGGCTGCCCGGTCCGCCAACGGAAGTCCATACGTCTCCCACCTTTTCCTCACCGTAATCCCCGGTAAGGAGGTGGCCTATGTTGAATACGTCGGTAAAGTTGCTGCCTTGTACCAAGAAACCCACCCGGTTCGCTACGGTATAGCGGCCGGTGCTAGTGTTAAAGGCATTGAAACTGGCGGTAGGGATGCCAATCCCCGTACGGCCCGGGCGCACTACCGTTGTGCTTGAGTTTTTGGGAGCATTGGGAAACCAGAATTCTTGTGCTTGTACTGTCGCCAGGCATAGCCCGGATAAAAGCAGGGATAGAAGTAGTTTTTTGGTTTTCATGTTGGTTTAATTTTTGGTGTGCTTAAAGTTAAACTCAACAGGGAACCATTACTTCATTATTTTCACAGGCTATTACAAGATGTGATTTTATAGGATAAAAAGTATAACTTAAACTTTACGGGATGATTTAATTCAGGTGAATTTAAATTGGGATAAGCACACATCGCTATCAATAAAAGTATGAGAAACAGGGCGTTGGGTGATGCTTGGATAGTGACCAGCATACTCTCTTTCAAGCTTTGGTATACAAGTCTCATTATCAGCTGATTATACGGGTGGTTTTTAAGCTGTGAGAGGTATGCTAAGTTACTGCCTTAATGTCAAAGGCAAGTAATTAATATGGCAGTTCCACTTCATTACAATACAAAATATTGATATTTTATGAATTCATTACAAAACCAGGGACATTGAACTTTTCAGAGCTCAAGGTGGTTTGGATAATCTTATGATGCTCAAAATAGTAGTTTGAAAGCAAATTTGTGATGGGGCCTGAAATGGATGGCAAAACCTTTTGTAAGCCTGGGGAAAGACATTGAAACAGCAGGAATTTATTACCCATAAGCTTCTTCTCAGTAGAGGCGATTCATGAATCGCCAGCACGGTATGGTACTGGAGTAGATGGGTTTTAAAACTGAATTAATTTAATTTGACCAAGGTTGCCATTCCCTCCACTACGCAAACGGTTTCCCATGGGTTTGCTTCATAAGATACTGGGCTACAGGTCGTGCATTTTTGCAGATCCCGACGGCGGTATTGGATACCCATTCGGCGCCGAATAGCCGCTGGATCTGCCGGCCTGTGCGAAGACGGATCTTAAACAAGGTATTCCACTTTCTGCTGTATTCTTCTTCTAATGCGGTACGGGAGAATTTCCCCTTGGTGAGATGCTGCGTGACCGTTTCTGCGGCTAACTTGGCACTATGTATGGCGATAGCCATACCATTACCACATAATGGCGTGATCATGCCTGCGGCATCGCCGCACATGAGGATATGATTTTCTACCGGTCGTTTTGTTTCAAAGGAGATCTCGTTGATCACCTCGGGTTTATCAAAGAGAAACTCTGCCCTATCAAATATATCCCTGAGGTATGGGTTTTGTGCCAATATTTCTTCCTCCATTTTACGGACCTGGCCGTGGTCCTTGAGGTTATCCCGTTCACTCAAATAGCACAGGTTATATTTCCCATCCTCGATCCTGCTAATGCCACAATATCCCCCCTTGAAGTTATGCAGGGCCACGGTATCGTCCGGGTGACGATCATAGCGGATATGGTATTTAACCCCGATGTAGGGCGATCTTTTTTTGATAAAATCCCGGTCAAGCGCTTTATCCATTTTAGAGCGCTTGCCAAATGCTCCTATCACCACTTTAGGCTCAAGCGTGGCCTGGTCGGTGATCACTTCAAAATGATCTTTTTTAGCGATAACGGAATTAGCGGTGGTATGGATGAATTTTACCCCGGCGGCTACGGCTTGGTGGTAAAGAAAATGGTCTAGCACATAACGACTGATCCCAAACCCACCAAGGTCCAAAGGGAGGTGCGCTTCCTTACCGTTTACCGAGGTCAAAGTAAACCTTGAGACCTGCCCTAGTCCTGTTTTCGTGGGATAGAGGTCATGGCTTTTTAAAAAAGGAACCACCTCGTTAGAAATATATTCCCCGCATACCCGGTGGAAGGGATATTTCTTTCGCTCGATGAGCGTTGTGGTTAATCCATTGCGACTCAATAGAATGGAAGACACTAATCCTGCAAGCCCACCTCCAATGATTACTACTTGTGACAAATCACTTGAAATTAATTTCTAAAAAAGTAAAAAGAATAGACACTTATACTCAACAAATCGTATCCATTAACGTTTATATTTATCCAGAAATTTAACTGTTATGTCGGCTTTAGCTACCAAATCGTCGGATACTTTAAATGTTTACTTGATCGGTAATAATCCTATTGAGCTGAGTAGTATCTATGAAAAACTGCGGTCCATCAAAACCATGACCTATAAAATGGAAATGGACTTTGACCTAGCCAGTATTTTTAAAAAGATCACCCAGTTCAACCCGGCTTGTATCCTCATCGATGATAACCTGGAAAAGCTACGGCTGACTAAGCTGGTAAAAAAGCTGAGTTCAGATGATAAGACCAAGGATATCCCCATAACGATCATCAAGAACTCGAATTATCACGACGCTCACGTAGATGAAGCACAGGAATTTATACTAAAAGACACTATTACCCCGGAGACTTTGCAGCGGTCCATTTTAAACTCTATGCGTTTCAAGAGGATGCAGGTTTATATTTACAGGACTTACCGCAAAAGGAAGACCCAGATCAACCGTTTGCTAAATTCTTAATCTCAACTCGGTATCAGGGTTGTCAAACACTTCCACAACCATTAGTTTTTACACGTGCATTGCGTGGCGATGATAGGGGCCAGAAGCAATGCTCTGGTCGGGGCACGCGATATAGATTAAGTGTTATCCGCCATCCGTACGGGGTTGTCTCATTGCTGGTCTTACGACGCTGACTCAGTGCACTCACAAAAGAACGGTTAGCGATCAATGACCCAGCAGATTCCGGCTCTCGTGCGGGCTCCCGCATAGCCACCCGCCGGAATGACGATGCTAGGAAGTAAGGATTGACGAACTTTAGCGATGAGAAGCACTCGACAACAGGGGAGTGATAACCAACGAATAACTCATATCTGGTTTTTAAGCCTAAAAGCTTTGGAATAAGAATCATCACCTCGCCTCACCCTGATGCGGACTTTTTTGTTTTCTTTAGAATTAAAGAAGGCGATAATATTAGATAATGATAGGTTTCGTGCATCTATGTTGTTAATGGAGAGGATGATATCTCCTTTCTTAAAACCCGCCTTTTCCCCTGATGAGTTCTCTCGCACTTCCACGATCTCGTAGGAGTTCAACCGGCTTCCCTTAGCTTTTACGGTGAGCCCGCTCATGTTATACGAAAAGGGTTTTTTGAATGCTTTTCCCTTTTTTAAAAAGATCCGCTCTCCCGGGAAATCAAAGATCACTTTGAAACGGTTCAAAATTTCTCCTCCAATAGAACCATGTCTAAAGCTGCTGGAGCTTTTGAGACTATCCAAGAGGTCATTTTCTTGGGGGAATGTGACGATAAGGTTTTCCCACGACCGCTTGCCCAGCTCAAATCGCTTCAGTCGTGCTATTTTACCCCTAAGCACACCTCCAAGCCCTCTCCCCAATGAGCTGCTAATGTGTTTTTCAGGGATGTACAAGGCTGAATCAGAGCTTTCATCCAAGAATAGACCATGGCTGGCGCCTGAATCCACCATTAATTTTAATTCCAGTTTTTCCTGGTCGCAATACGACAAGTGCCCGGTTATATAGGGTTTGGTATCCTCCACGTTGATCGGGATAACTTGGTAAGACTTTTTGGGCTTAAAGTGTTCCGGTGTAGTAAGGGTCAAAATTTTAGTATCATAATTTACCTGCACGATAAATCGGCTAAAAAGCTCGTAGCCTAATATACCCTGTACTTCTGTGCCGAGGTAATTCCTTAGTTCCAGGTAATCTTCCTCTAGCACGAGCATAGAGTGCCCACGGCCTTTAATTCCTGGGGGTAATGTCAAGGACACCCCGCTCGTTACATAGGCTTCTACAATTTTATCGCCCCCTAAGCCCGCGATGGTATACTTTTTATTGTAGCTAAGGTTGAGAATATCACTAAATGCTTTTTCGGTGAGAATAGTGGTCCGCACACCGGTATCCAGAACAAATCTCAATGGGAGTTGATCGTTCAAGATCACCGGAACTACGATAAGGTTACTGTAGATCTCGAAAGGGATCTTTACCTTTTTCGCCTGCCCCACGATGTGGAATCCCAAGGTTTGGGTTTGACCGAAAGAAGGTAAATTAATACACAATAATGCAACACAAACTATAAGCAATGAGTATAGTCGATTCATACAGGCCGCCTCTCCTAATACAAAATTTAGTTAATTTCCCTGAAATATTTGAAATCGTTACAATAAAATCAAACCTACCTTCGGCAAAATGACCTGTAACCGGCAATTTTTGTTGGTCTAACCCTTTAAATAAGTATTGTACTTTTCTATTTCCCGCTCTTTTGGAAGAAAACCATAACGAACGGTCAATAGTTAGCGCCTCACATGCAATAGTTTGAAATTTTAACGAACCGCCACAAACAAACAAAAATTTGGTGTTGGCTGCCCACGCCAGGATAGTATGATTTAACGAAATTAAAAACTAGGGTCATGTGAATTTAGAAATTAGCCGGTAGCACATCAACCTTATTGCTTTTGAGGGTACAGGTTAACTTACACACCTCCCTGTCTCCTGTTTTGTTTTAAAGCCGCTGATTTACCCGTTAAACCGTCAAATCATAATGTGCCATCCAAAATTGTATACAAGGCACTCAAGTTCGATCGAGTTTATCCCATATGGAATAATCTCCAAAACTGAACGAATGCAAAGTATCCAACGCATCTTCCACTTTTTCAATTTCTATCAGCAATTTCCTGTTCTGGGGCTTCAGGAAGCCTTCGCCCACCATATGGTTAAGCTGTGAGATCAGCAGGTCATAATAGCCATTGATGTTCAGTACCCCAATGGGTTTTTTTATTAACTCCAATTGTACCCAGGTAAGTACTTCTGCCAGCTCTTCTAGCGTGCCGAAACCACCGGGCATTGCAATAAAGGCATCGGCCAGGTGTGCCATCTTGTGCTTACGTTCATGCATAGATTCCACTACGATCAGTTCTGTCACGTCAACGTTACCTACTTCCTTATCCATTAAAAAAGCAGGAATAACCCCGATCACTTCCCCACCGCGTGACATCACCTCCTCCGCGATCGTCCCCATCAAGCCAATATTGCCACCCCCGTAGATCAGCCGTTGTTTATGATTTACGAGCGCCTCACCCAGTTTTTTAGCTGCTTCACGATACAACGGGTTTTTACCAGAACTGGACCCGCAGAAGACACAAATATTCTTCATAAATTAGATAGTATGTAACCTACAGCCATAGGTTTTGTGTTCTATTAGTGATTTCTAAGCGTCATCCCCCGCCGGTGATACGTGGAGATGTTGAATCCCCTGGGGCCTAGGCCAACATGCCCAAGTGAGGGATTCTCTTTGATATAGTGTAGTTTCACACAGCGGGTGATGATTAGTAAATCTAACAAAAACAAACTAGCATGACCAATAGATTGACAATTACTTCGGGCGCTCAATGGGAAGATGTGGTGGGCTATTCAAGGGCCACAAAAATCGGGAATACCATCGAAGTCTCTGGCACCGTTTCTATCAAAGATGGGAAAACAATAGCGGTAGGAGACCCTTATGGACAAACAAAAAGGATACTGGAGATCATAAGGGATACTTTAGAACAAGCTGGCGCTAGTATGAGCGACGTAATACGCACACGGATTTATGTCACCAACATTGCAGATTGGGAACAGGTAGGTAAAGCTCATGGGGAAGTATTTGCAGGAATTAAACCAGCTACTTCCATGGTGGAGGTCAGTAAATTGATCTCCCCGGAATTTCTCGTGGAAATAGAGGCAACCGCTATTCGTCCGTAGTGCCGTTACTGCGGTCGTGCTTATTATTACTGAACATTTTATTTGGAAAAATGATTGGAGAGATAATTGCTAGGACAAATAAGACTAAAACCAGGACCAAGGCCTCCATGTCGATAGAATTTTATGATACGCCTGCAAATATAGCCGGGCATGATGATTTTAAAAATTATTCTGAAGATAACGTTTTCTGCACGGTTAGAATTATGCCTTTAAGAGCATTTATAGCCTTGTTTTTACTTTTATGCTCTTTTAATAGCTCTGCCCAGAAGTTCACTCTTTTCTCAAATGACAGCTCCGTGTATGCCATTGGAGACCTTCAAGACGGTCTGCAACAAGGCAAGTGGCAATATTACGATGCTAACGATACCAAAATAGAGGAAGGGGAATTTGACGGCGGGCGGCGTGTGGGCACCTGGAACACGTTCTATCCCAGTGGGGAGTCCAGGTCCAAGATCACTTTTAAAGAGGGTGAGCCTAAGGCCTACACCGAGTACTTCAAAACGAAACAGGTCAAAATAAAAGGCCAGTTCTCTGGCGGGCAGAGATCAGGAGAGTGGGTACACTATTACACCAACGGACAGCCGGAAAAGGTAGAAAGATATGAAAATGGATTGAAGAATGGTACCGTAAAAACCTTTGACAGCTACGGTGGACCCTTAGCCACGATAGAGTATCAGAATGATACCCTGCATGGGAGTTATAAGGAATATAACGAGTTCGGTTACACCGTATTAGAGGGCACCTATTCTAAAGGAATAAAAAATGGGCCGTGGATAGAGAATCATAACATAGGGCGTAAGGCTAAAGTAGGTTACTTTAAAATGGGTGTTCCTGATAGCACTTGGAAGGAATACTTTCGTGACGGCAGCTTGCTTTCCGAACAATATTATAAGAATGGTTTACCGGTCGATACCTGGACGGAATACTTTAGCAATGGCAAACCCGCCGAGATAAAACACTATAAAAACGGATGGCAGGATAGCCTTTACCTGTCCTATCATGCTAACGGTAAACTAAAGGCACAGGGATATTATCAAAATGGGGTGAGGATCGGCAACTGGCGATTTTTTAATAGGACGGGTTATATTATCGAAGAAGGGTCCTATGAAAACGGCACGCAAGAAGGGCAATGGTTTACCTATCATGACAAAGATGTATTAAAAACCATCGGTAGCTTTAAAAATGGCCTTGAGAATGGATTGTGGGGGATCTTTCATACCAATGGTAAGCTGATGCAAGAAGAAACTTGGAGATCTGGTAAGTTATGGAACGTATCGCCTGTCTATACCCTGGAAGGCGACTCTTTAAACCCCGGCACGATCAGGAACGGGAATGGTGTAAAAATCAATTACTACCTAAGTAGTAAAAAAGAGATTGAATGTGAGTTTGCCAACGGGGTACCGGAAGGAAATTGGACATATTTTTACGAAAATGGTGATGTGGCGGAACAAGGTGAGTTCAAAAACGGTTTGAGAGAAAACAAATGGGTTTATTACTACCAGGGAGGTAAAAAAGAGTCGGAAGGAAGATACAGGCTAGGTGAAAAGTCCGGGAAATGGAACTATTATTACAAAAGTGGCCGACTCAGGGAAGAGATAGATCATAGCAAGCAGCAACCAAACTAGCCAAAATTGAGTATAACACACATCAGCTCGATGCTTCACTATTTATGAGGAAATTAATAACCATAGGTGGCATTTCGGTAGCCCTTTTGGCAATAGCGGCTATTGGCATGCGATTCTACACTAAGTCCTTTAGCCCTGCAGGCACTGCACAGTATGAAAAAGATGACCTGCAGCTTTGGGTAGATTATTGCAGGCCTTACAAAAGAGACCGTGAAATATTCGGTGGCCTTATAGCGTATAACGAGGTATGGCGTACAGGTGCGAATGAAGCTACTACGTTTCACACGAACAAGCCTTTGATGATCGGCGGTAAAAGACTAGAACCGGGCAGTTACAGCTTATTCACTGTGCCTGGGCAAGACGCCTGGTCAGTGATATTCAATAGTGAAACCGGCCAGTGGGGGGTAAAACTTTTTTCTGGAGAAGCTAATCGCTCTGCCGAAAATGACATCCTCTCCGTGGAGGTAAGGTCTATCAAAACGAACGGTACCTTTGAGCAATTCACGATCGCCTTCGAAGAAATGAGCGATGAGATCGATATGGTCCTCATGTGGGACCAGACTTTGGTGGTAGTGCCGATGATCGCCGTGAAATGACCAGTAGACATTTTAGGTTAACGACTAAACCGGCTACCGCGAGTTTCCATGCTAAAATAGGACTAGATTAAATCGTAAAGAAAATTCCTTTGTGATTCTTTGAGCTTTGGTGCCTTGGTGGCCAAGGGGGTTTCGCCACCAAGACGCAAATGCACTAAGTTGCACCAAGCTTACTCGCCAAAACTATTCCCGATAACATCAAAGTGATCAATGGTAACGAGTTCAAGTTCTACAAAAATTTAACTTGGGCCATAGCATTACAACTCCAAAAACTCATGACGTAACCAAGAGTGCCCTTGAAAATTAGCTTGATATTCCTGGATCTCTCCCCTCCATACGCCACTTGAATTTTCAATGATGCCCTAGCCAAGCCTACCAAGCATTCAAAATGAAGTTAATAGTTAATGTCGAAAGTCACACCAGGAGCTGGGAGCCAAAATGTGCCATCATAAATCTTATCTACCTGCTCAACGAACCGTTTCACATTTGTGCCGGGTACAGTGCGAAGTTTTGATTTGCGGTAGCCGCGAAAAAAGTCTTCCCAATGCACAAAAATAGTCCCCTTCGGCCGAAGTTGTTCGAGGTGGTGGTCCGGGTATCCTTTTACATTATTGTACGAAGCTACGCATAACACCGCTAAGTCAACTTGGCGCCCCTTCAAAACATCGGCAGTAGGTAGTCCCATAGGTATTTTACTGGCAGAAGTCTGAACAAAGAGATTGAACACGGAATCGCCGTCGGAAAACTCGAAAAGATAGGCCAATGTTTGCCCCTCTCTCCAATGGTTCAGCTTTGATTTAAAGCTACCGGGTTTCTTCCTGAATTTGCTTTGATTTTCGCCAGCATAAAGTTTTATGCCCAGGAAATGTGGGGCGTGATGACTCTTGATAGGCAATACTCGCACTCCCGGGTTTATTTTGATCCATTGTCCGTCTTGGTGTGGGCCGGCCATAAATGGCTCTACATTGACCATACGCCCGGGAGGAAGGTCAAACTGGCTTAAAATGAACGCCGCAGTACCGCTGCCATATACCTTAGGCGGCGCTGCGGCCCAGCGATACTTAAAAAGCCAAGGCACATCCAAAAGATGGTCATAATGAGCATGGGAGATAAAGACCCCTTTGATGTCCTCCATATCTATGCCCGCAGGCAGCCGGCTGAGGCCATACTCAATGTTCGTAGGCTTGGGCTGAATGTTGCCGCCTACGATCGTCTTTAGGGCGATAGATCCTAAAGAGAAATTAGAAAAAAATGGATCTGTCATAAGCAACGTTTCACCATGTTGGATAGCCATGCCCCCGCATCCAAAGTAGTGGATCAAAAGGTTACGGGAAGGAGACCCATCCAAACGGACCTGCAAGTCTTTATCTGCATAATAATGACCCAACCGGGAAGTACCACAGCCTGTGCACAAGCTCAAGGCCATAAATGACATGCAATAAAGATATAGAGGTTTCATCTGTATGTATTCAAGGAAAGGTTGGTGGCTGCAAAACTACCGCTTTATCATCATGAAGGCCAAGGTAAAAAGATCTCCTTACGGATCATCATACCGCTAGCTGACCAAGATCAGTTTTTTGATCAAGGCCATGCGATGGCGTTTTGCGGATAAAATGTTAGCTTGGAACTTGGATAAAATCTTACAGCATGAGTTTACATATCAGTGCGAAAGAGGGTGAAATTGCCGAAACAGTACTCGCCAGTGGAGACCCATTGAGGGCTAAATTTATTGCGGAAAACTTTTTAGAAGAGGCACACTGCTACTCCGAAGTACGGAATATGTTAGGTTTTACCGGGTATTATCATGGAAAAAGAGTGTCTGTACAAGGAACGGGTATGGGCCAGCCTTCCTTGGCTATTTACGCCCAAGAGTTGATCGATAGCTACCAGGTAAAGAAGATCATCCGTGTAGGTACATGTGGGGCATTAGAAGCAGGTATCGAACTCGGGCAGGTGATCATTGCGCAAGGTGCTTCTACAGATGCTAACATCAATAAACTAACCTTCCAAGGACTTGATTACGCCCCAATTGCAGATTTTGGCTTGCTAAGCAACGCGTTCCAAAAGGCTGGTGAATTAGGTATTCCCGTGCTTGTAGGCGGCATCTTCAGTACGGATTTCTTCTACTTTAAAAATGACCCCGAACGCTGGACGCCCTGGCGGGAACATGGCATTCTATGTACCGATATGGAAACTTCTATGCTTTATACCCTAGCAGCCAAGGCTGGTGTAAAAGCCCTCAGTTTACTCACGGTTAGCGATAACATTATAACCGGTGCAGCCAGCACTGTACAAGAAAGGGAGCAAGCTTTTGCTTCTATGGCAAGAATTGCGCTGGAGATATGAGTTGATCGCTGTTTATTCCAGTTTGGGATAAGAACTTCCAGATCATTGGTAACCCGGATATGTAACGCATACTGTGATCAAGACAGGGAACTTCTCTTTGTAAAAACCGCAATTAAAAAGGGATCGTCATTCCGGTCTGCCGTGTGTGAGAGGCTGCGCGAGAACAGGAATCTGCGAAGTCTCTAAACAAAAACCTAGTATACACAAAGAACGGCTCACGTTTAACGACCCCACAGATTCCGGCTCTCGCATAAGCCCGCAATTCTCACCACCGGCCGGAATGACGACCCTTTTTTTCTTGTCATCCTACCTTCAAGCATTATCAAAAACGTTTTCATGCTCGATGACAATGATGATAAAATACCCCGTAGATATGAAACGGTAGAAGCCTCGGTTCGATTTAAAATCATTGTAGCTTAGGGCTTAAAATGAGGTTTAGAAATACTTTCATAGTCTTTAAACGAGGTGGTAGAGCAGTTTCCGTTCTACGACAAAGCAGATGCCGGCTCTCCCAATGAGCCCTCTCACAACCACCGGCGCGGAATGGCGGCCATTTTTAATCGAGTCCAAATAAGAAGCCTCTTTGCCGAAAGGAGTAGTACCTGCCTGCGTGCAGCCGCTTCGGTACAGACTGGCACGCAGGCAGGATTCCCCTCAATCCCAGCCCTACCATTCTCAAAGACGATAAACGAAAGGGTTCTTTACCGTCACCCCAGTCAAAGTTTAAGGAAATCTCTTAGTTGACTTGATAATTCAATCGCTATTACCGCTAATTTCGTAGATCTTGGTATCTGTCACCGCGATGATTTTTTCTACTTTACCGGTTGGTGTCTGTATTTCGAATTGGTAGTGCCCGTTCGGTAGATCTTCAAGGTCGAAGGGCTGGATAAATACCTCTCCCACATACCTTTGGTGGTACAGGAGCCAGTGATCCGCAAACAGGCTTATTCTCACTTTCCCCGGCCGGTCACCTTGATAGATCACCTTTAAAAATTTCCCATGCTCATCCGGAACAATGGCCACGTTCTTCTCGTCCGAAACTATAGGTTTACCCGTACTGTAGCAGGCGGCGCTCATGACGGTAAGAAAAACTAAGGTAAAAAATTGTGTCGCTTTCATAATTGGAATTCATTAGTTGGTTCATTCATTGGTCGAAACTAGACTTCCTCCTGTAACCTTGATACTGGGAAATTTTACCTGCGAACAACCTCTTCCCTTCATGTAAAAGGCTCCTTACTCTTTCTATTCACCTGGTTATCATGTACCTTTCATGCCAAGGAATGGGTCAATTTTTTTTGATTTTTTCATTGCAGATGGGTATGGGAATACAAAAAATAAGAGCTGAACACTTACTTGCGGAGCTTGAATTCATCACATCTCGCAGCGGTGGACCAGGGGGTCAGCATGTGAATAAGGTCAATACCAAAGTCACGCTCAAGTTTGATGTCAAGCATTCTGATCTTTTGACCGAAGAGCAGAAAAAGATACTCATGACCCGGTTGGCTTCGAGGATCACCAAAGAAGGCGTACTTATCATTTCCTCTGCTAACAGTAGGTCTCAGCTTCGAAATAAAGAAGTTGTGATCCGAAAATTAGATACGTTGCTCACCAAAGCCTTTACATTCAAAAAAGCAAGAAAAAGGACGACGCCCACGAAGGCTGCTGTGCAAAAACGTCTTCGAGAAAAACGATTGCACGCAGAGAAAAAACAACGACGTCAAAAACCCACCTGATCCTACTTCGGCGTACTGTACTAAAGGCGTTTTAAATGATAGGATTTCGGGCGTGTCAGCGTTTCATAGCCCAACGTGGAAAGCGTGCAGCCCCTTCCGGATTGCTTAACTCCTGCCCACGCCAACGCCGGGTCTAGGTAATCACAGCGGTTCATAAACCAAGTGCCGGTCTGCACGAGATCCCCCAGGGCCATCGCTTGCTCTTCATCTTGGGTCCAAATGGAGGCGCTGAGGCCGTATTTACTGTCATTCATAAGGGCCACGGCTTCGTCATCATCACTTACGGGCATGATCCCAACTATGGGCGCAAAACTTTCCTCTTGCATTATTTCCATCGTGTGGTTTACATTGACCAGGACTTGCGGGTTAAAATAAGGGGGTTCTATGCTAGGGAAATCCGATGCTTGTATAAGGGCTTCAGCACCTTGTTTTAAGGCATTTTCTACCTGCTGGCTAGCCTTTTCAGCGGCTTGCTTCCTTACCATCGGCCCGAGTGTGGTCCCGGGTTGCCTCGGATCGCCTACCTTGTATTTTTTAGTTAACTCTACAAAGCCCTCCACAAAATCCCGGTATACCTCCTTATGTACATAGATACGTTCTATCCCACAACATGACTGCCCCGAATTAAAGAAGGCCCCATCCACCAAGTTCTCAATTGCATAGTGGAGATCCGCATCTTGCCGCACATAAGCCGGGTCCTTGCCCCCAAGCTCTAGCCCGGCTGATACGAGACGCTCACCCACAGCCTTCTGGATGGCCCTACCTCCTTCTACAGACCCGGTAAAGGACACCTGGTCAATTCTTGGGTCCAGGATAACGTTCCTTACCTGGTCATTAGAGACGTGAAAATATTGGAACACCCCTGCTGGTAAGCCTGCAAATTCAAATGCGGCGGCGTAGCGCTCTGCGCAAAGGGGGGTCTGCTCCGAGTGCTTGAGGATGACGGTATTTCCTGCCATAAGAGCAGGTATTATGGCGTTTACGGAGGTGAGGTAAGGATAATTCCAAGGTGATAATACCAGCATGGTACCCAGCGGCTCCCGGGTAATAAACTTTTTAAATTTATTCGAAGATTCTACCTCCACTGCTCCCAGGGCTTTTGGAGCCACTTCTATCATATACCTGGCCCTTTCCAAGAACCCCCCTTTGATCTCCATCGGGGTGTACCGTATCGGGCGTCCCATTTGCCATGTGAGCTCTTCTGCTATCCCCGCGGTGTGGGACTGGAAATAGTCCAAGGCTTTTGTACAATACCGCGCCCGCTCTGCCAGTGAAGTCTTTTTCCACACTTTTTGGGCTTTATGAGCGGCTTCTAAAATTCGTTCTATGTCTTGTTCGGAAGCATACGGTCTTTCTACATAGACGGAGCCATCAATAGGGCTGATAGACTGGAAGGAAGCTTTCACAAGGGAATTCATTGGGGTGTAACATATGCTGACGTGATCCCACCGTCCACCACAAATTCAGCACCGGTGGTAAAAGATGACTCGTCAGAAGCCAAAAATAGGGCTGCTTTGGCCATTTCATGCGCTTCACCAAAACGGCCCATGGGAATATGCACCAGTCTGCGTTGTTTCTTATCGTCAGTATCTAAGAATTTCATCAGTAACTCCGTCCGGAGCGGCCCGGGGCATAGGGCATTCACGCGAATGTTTTCACGTGCATGTATTACAGCCAGTTCACGGGTCATCGATAATACAGCTCCCTTACTCGCCGTGTAAGCGACCTGGGGTGTGGCCGCACCCAGTAAAGCTACAAAGGAGGCGGTATTGATGATACTACCTCCCCCGGCGCGCCTGAGTGCCGGGATACCATACTTGCAGCCCAAAAAGACGCCCTTAGCATTGATATTCATGGTGAGATCCCACACCTCTTCTTCCGTAGCTTGGCTATCGTCGTCACTGCTGTGCATGATCCCGGCGTTATTGAACAAGACGTTCAACTTACCAAATGTTTTTTCGGTAAAGGCGATCATGTGTTCACAGTCCACTGCGCGAGACACATCCGTTTTTACAAAGGCAGCCTTGGCGCCTAGATCATGTATGGCTTGTACCACCGCCTGGCCTTCGGTTTCATTTACGTCAGCTACCACTACGTGTGCCCCTTCTTCGGCGAATAATAAGGCGGATGCTTTCCCTATCCCGCTACTGGCACCTGTGACCAGCGCTACTTTATTTTCTAATCTCATGGTATGTGGTATATCATATTAAATTCTTTCAAAGTACCTCCTGCGTTCCCAATCCGTCACGGATCGGCGAAAGGCCTCTACCTCTGTCCGGTAAAAGTGGGAATAATGCTTCACCACTTGTTCTCCAAAAACACTTTTTGTAAACGAGCTGGCCTCGAACCTGCCCAGCGCTTCTTCCAATGTAGCCGGAACTTTGGGTAAGTGCTGTGCGGCATAAATATCACCCTTAAAGCATTCCGGGGGTTCCGCTCTTTCTTCTATTCCTTGAAGCCCACTGGCCAAGGAGGCGGCATAGGCTAAATAAGGATTGCAATCTGCCCCGGGGATCCGGCATTCTATACGTAAGCTTGGGCCCTTACCTACCACCCTGAACCCGGCGGTGCGGTTATCATAGCTCCAGGCGATCCGGGTGGGTGCCCAGGAAGCATCTACAAATCGTTTGTAGGCATTGATCGTGGGAGCATAAAAAGGCATCATATCAGGGGTATATTTGATCCAGCCTGCCAAAAACCACCGGAATATATCGGAAGTGTCCTTTACAGGGCCTGTTCTTTGATCCCCGGTGAATGCATTTTTCTCTTGCTCCCATAAGCTGAGGTGGAGGTGACAGCTAGAGCCGGCCTGGTCTTCGTGATATTTCGCCATGAAGGTGACCGATAGCCCCATGCGTTCCGCGGTTTCTTTGAGGCATTGCTTGTAGAGCGTATGGCGATCGGCCATTTCCAGGGCATGGGTATATTGGATGTTAAGCTCGTGCTGTCCCAGCCCCCACTCACCTTTGGAATTTTCCACGGGGATGCCGGAGTGTTTCAAATGCCTCCTTGCCGCCCCCGTAAAATCTTCTACACGCGTACCTTGTAAAATGTGGTAATCTTCCAGGTACCACCCTGAGGGTTCCGGTGATCGATACTGGGATTCGTAGGCCGTACGATAACTATCTGTAAAAAGATAGTATTCAAGTTCAGAAGCTGCCATAACCTCGTACCCGAGTGTTTTCGCCCGTGACAATTGCTTGTTTAAAATAGACCGAGGTGCCTCCGGGGTGTCTCCGTGATCGTTTTTAATATCGCACAGGACCAGTGCCGTGGCATTAAGCCAGTCAGCAATGCGGAGTGTGTTGAGGTCTGGCACCAAATGAAAATCCCCATATCCCCCTTCCCAATTAGCAAACTCGTACCCTGCTATGGGCTCCATTTCCATATCTGTGGTGAGGAGGTAATCGCAGCCATGTGTGCCTTTCTCCATACCACTTTCAAGGAAAAACTCTGCATCGAACCGCTTACCCATCAACCTGCCGTAATGATCACTGAATCCTACGATGACTGTCTCAATCTCTCCAGACGATACCTTTGCTTTTAATTCTTCAATGGTGAGCTTACCTTTTACTTTCATACGGTCTTGTTTTTGGTAGAAGGGTTAATAAGAGGGTTATTTTTGCGGGTCATGATCCTAAACCAAGCGTAGCTAAGCACCAAAATAGAGAAGTATAAGATAGCCAAGACCGGGTTGTAGAAGGTAATGGAAACAAAGGCCACCACGGCAATGACCAGCGCAAGCACTGGCGGTATGGGATAAAACGGTACTTTAAAGGGTCTTTCTAATGCCTTGTGCTTTTTTCTCAATACGATGACGGATACCATTGAAATAATATACAGGCTTAACGCTCCAAAGCATGCTATGGTGATGATCTCACCGGTTTTGCCTGTCAATAAGGCCAAAATACCAATGATCATGTTGAGGACCAGTACGTTGGCCGGAGTTTTGAACCTGGGGTGGATCTGCCCTAAGATAGGAGGGGCGAAATTTACCCTGCCAAACTCGTAGGTAGCCCTGCCGGCGGCCAAAATGATCCCATGGAAAGAGGCTACCAGCCCGAACAAGCCAATGAAACTGACTATTTTATACAAAACGTGTGATTCTCCAACAGCGTGGAACATGGCCAGTGGCAAAGGAGAATCTGAAGATGCCGTAGACCCCGGCTCGTAAACGATCTTTTCCCAGCCTGCCACACCAATGGAAGTACAAAATGTGATAATACATAATACGACCAGCGTAAAAATGGCTGATCCGAATCCCAACAATATATTGCGCTGGGGATTGATGGTTTCTTCAGCTACATTGGCCACTCCTTCAATGGCCAGGAAAAACCAAATGGCAAAAGGGATCGCGGCAAAAGCTCCTCCCCACCCGTTAGGCAAAACATTCGTGGTCATATTCTTCCACTGGAAATCGCTCGATACAGCCCCGGCAAATAGCAAAATCCCAAAAACAGCGATCACCGTGATGATAAGTTCAAAATAGGCCGCTGCCTGTACACCATAGATATTCAATGCCGTAAACACAAGATAGAAGAAAATAGCAATCGCCAATATCGGCAAAGAAGGGAAGAAGATGTTCACGTAAGCTCCAATGGCAAATGCAATAGCAGGCGGGGCAAAAATGAATTCAATATTTTGGGCCATCCCTCCAAAAAATCCCCAGTGCTTCCCCAGCGCTTTCATGGCATAATCAAAAGCACCCCCTGCTTTAGGAATAGCGCAGGCCATTTCCGTATAACTGAAGGTAAATGCTATGTACATGATGATCACGAATAGGGTAGCGACGGCCAATCCTAGCGTCCCACCTTTTTCAAGGCCTAGGTTCCAGCCGAAGTACATCCCCGAGATGACGTAGCCCACACCCAGGCCCCATAGCATCAAAGGACCTAATTTGCGCTCCAGTTGTGGTTTTTGTGAATTTGGCGGAACAGGCATGCGTTTGGGTTGAGTTTGCCTAAGGTTTAAGAAATTAAATATAGAGTAAAGGAAGGACGAATGAAATTTGGAAGTAGAATTAATTTGTTTTCCCTACCTATAGCCTTATCTCTCCCTTGTTAACCCTACTTTGTCAAGTTCCTGCCTGCAGATAACCTTCGTCTATCCTTACAGGAAAATATGAAACCAGGAATAGGAAAGATGAAAATGAGTAGGGGTTTTGATTTGCAGCTCGTCATTGTTCGCCTGGAAAACTGTTATGCTCAAAGGATACAAGCTGTCAAGTTTAACCCTTTTCTAAGTTTTTAGCAGCTCACGATTTTTCATCTTTCCTATTCCTGGTTTCATTTTTCTGATTTCATGCGCTTGACCTTGATTCTTAAGTTGACAAGTAGGATTAAAAGATAAGACGCAATACGTTAGCTTAAAAAATAATGCAACCATTTTGTTGCATTAATCGTAATCGCCTATATTAGCAACCAATTAGTTGCATATATCAATTTCAAAATAAACAACACTATTATGACAGACCTTATTAGGAAAGAACACACCTACCAACACAGCATCGATCGTGTTTGGAAAGCGATCACCGACCAGGAACAAATTGCCGCTTGGTTCATTAAAGCGGACTTTAAGCCTGAAAAGGGGTATGCCTACACATTTACCCATGAGCAAACTACGATAAGCGGAACGGTATTGGAAGTTAACCCTGTGACCCACCTGGTATACACCTGGACCGTGAGTGGTACCGGTGGGGTAGAAACCACGGTCACTTGGCAGCTTTCACCGGTTCCGGAGGGTACCCACGTAGTTATTGAGCATTCGGGGATCAGTAAGTATCCCGATGAAGGCTTGATCACCACGATGTTCAATAATTATTCCAAAGGCTGGGACAATTGCATCCTTGGTCTGGAGAAATACTTAAAAGAGGTGGCCCATGCTTGACCAAGCAGATAAAATATTTAAGGCCATTGCCGACCCTACACGCCGGGAGATCATTCACCTATTGGTAGTGGCCTCCACGGCCTTGTCTATTACCCAAGTCACACAAAATTTTGAAATCAGCCGGCAAGGCATTACCAAACATATCAAATCCTTGCAGGAAGCAGGGCTGGTTTCCATCTCGGAACAGGGCCGTGAAAAATATTGCAGGGTGATGCCGGTAAAACTAAAAGTGGTTTACGATTGGCTTTCTGCCTACGAAAAATTCTGGACCGATAAGTTCAGTAACCTTGATGACTTCCTGGACAAGAAATATGGTAAAACTTAAACGGGTATTGTGATGAAATCTTTTCAACCTTTCTTATTCATCCTATTCATTGCCGCAAGTGGCTTTGATAAACCCAACACGAACCTTAATGACGCGGAGCGGGCCAAAGCCGTGGATTATTTGAAATCTACGGAGTCAGCACTCTTTGCAGCAGTTAAAGGGCTGTCCGAAGAGCAACTGAATTTCAAACCGGGCAACGATAGCTGGTCGATCAGAGAGTGTGTAGAGCGTATAGCCATTTCTGAACAGCAAATATTTGACCTGGTAGATGGTAGCTCTTAAAGCAGGTGCAGACCCTTTTTGTCACGTTAAGCCTCAAATGACGTACTGGGTATAGGATGCGCTATGGTTGAAGTATTGATCAGTCGGCAATCGGCAAAGGGCAGTTGGCAAAAAAAATTATAGGGTCGCCGATTGCTCTTTGCTAACTGCTGACGTTAAGAACGGGATTAGAAAAAATAGCGAACCGCCTAATTACACTTAACATTTTAAAAGGGAGGATTTGAAAATCACGGACGAGCAGATCTTCAACTTCATCATCGACCACACTAGCAAAGTAAAAACTCGACCTGGATTTGAGTCGAAAAGCCGTTTTGGTACATATTATAAAACCTTAAAACCTGGACTCGATAACCATTTATCACTTTGATGTTATCAGGGGTAGTTTTGACGAGTACGTTTGGTGGACCTTAGTGCGTTTGTGCCTCTTGGCGGCAAAGCTTCCCAGGCCACTGAGGCACTAAGGCTCAAAAAGTCACTAAGGAGTCTTCTTTACTTTTTAATTATTTTTATTTTATACCGAACTCACGTTTTTAATTACTCATTTACCAGTGATCGTCCTTCTCCTTCCTGCATCACCCAAAACTCCTCCCTGGGCACATTTTGTTCTTCAAGAGCCTTTTCCAAATCCTCGATCGGTCGTGTTTGACCGTCATCCGCTAGTGGGAAAGTACCGTAGTGGATGGCAATGCTCTGCTTAGAGCGGATATCGCGATGGACTTTTACTGCCTCAGCAGGTGAAGTATGGATCGGCGACATGAACCACTGCGGAAGGTAGGCTCCAATCGGGATCAAGGACAAGGCGAAGGGGCCGGCTTTATCGCCAATTTCGGTGAACATATCTTTATCATAACCTGTATCACCGGCGAAATAGACATTGCCATTGGGTCGCCGGATCACATACCCTGCCCATAAGGTGGCATCTCGATCTAACATACCTCGCCCTGAGAAATGCTGGGCGGGTACCGATACGATCTCTATAGAATCATTTACTCGATGGCTTTGCCACCAATCCAGGTCGGTAATGTCTTGGATACCTAAGGTTTCCATATAGGCTCCTACACCCAACGGGGTGATAAAAGCAGGGTCATGTTCCTTTTTTAACCTCTTTACCGTGGCATCGTCAAGGTGATCATAGTGATTATGACTGATGATCACGTAATCAATGGGGGGCAGGTCTTCAAACCGGATGCCCGGCGGGCGCATCCTTTTCGGGCCAGCCCATTGAAAGGGGCTGGTCCGCTGGCTATACACCGGGTCCGTAAGAATGTTGATCCCGTCCACTTGCAAAAGGAAGGTGGAATGATTTATGAACGTCACTCGTATGGAATTGGCTTTTTTAGGAGGAGCTTCACCGTACTGGGCATCTTTGATTTCCTCCCAAGGTCCCTTGTCACGATTGGTGGCCCATTTTAAAACCGACCCTAACGATTGCGCATTCTGACCGGAAGTGTTAAGAAATTTTTTGCCATCATAATGATCCGTAGCGGGGCCAGCGTACTTTGGCCCAGATATATACACCCCCACACCGATACCGAATAATACAAAAACAACGACGGCGGCTAGTATCCAAAGCATGATCTTTTTGATAAGTGGCATTGTCACATAATACGTAGATTTTTAGAAATGTTTTAGGTGAAAAGTAATTATTTCTATTGCGGCTGAATTGACGCCACCGGGGCGGGTGCTTTTTCTCATCGCGATGAGCTGGAGGTATGTGCCGATCATGTTGTAAAGCTTGAAAATGAGGCTAACCCATTGTTCCGGCTATTTGGATCTACTTAATGCCTGTCCGCGACCATTCCGGCCGAATATATAAGTCAGCCCTAACTTTTAGCTAATTTTGAGGCATGCGTAAATTGGCCAACGAAGAACTAGAAAGAAAATCCGTAGAAGAGTTTAAAAATTCGACCAAAATCCCTGTTGTCGTGCTGTTGGATAACGTAAGAAGTTTGAACAATGTAGGGTCTGCATTCCGTACTTGTGACGCTTTTTTGGTGGAAAAGCTCTACTTGGGTGGTATTACAGGTACTCCGCCACACCGAGATATCCATAAAACTGCCTTAGGAGCCACGGATTCGGTGGATTGGATCCATGTCCACGACGTAATGGAGCAACTAGAGCAACTAAAAAGAGAGGGATACAATATCGTGGTCATAGAGCAGGTAGATAAAAGTATCCCACTGGATAAGTACCAGGTTGACCCTCATTCAAAATACTGTCTCGTCTTTGGCAACGAGGTGTTTGGTGTAGACCAGCAGGTAGTATCTGCAAGCCACGAGTGCATCGAGATCCCACAGCAAGGCACCAAGCATTCATTAAACATTTCTGTGAGCCTGGGCATCGTGGTGTGGGAGTTTTGGAACAAGTTAAAAGTTTAGCCAAAGTTCGATAATCATTCCCGGCTTTGAGATGTCCAGCGTGTTTTCTTGTTTGATCCTTGCATATTTTAGATCCGTCCTAGGTTTACAGCTAGTAGCCAGCTGCTAACGTTAAGATCACTTCATTCTTTTTCAAAAAAAACGAAAAATCGCTTGACCCTTACGTTACGTAAGGCCTTTTATTTGTAGTCATCATTGAATTTTCCGTCATGACAGAATATTCGGTACAGCAGTTGTCCGCCTTTGCCGGGGTCAGTGTGCGCACACTTCATTACTATGACCAAGTCGGTCTTCTCAAACCCGCTCGCCGGTCGGAAAAGGGATACCGGTATTACGGTAAAGAAGAAATGCTGAAACTCCAACAGATCCTTTTTTATCGTGAGCTGGACTTCCCGCTTAAAGAAATTGGCAAGATCATCAATGATCCTCGTTTCAACCTGCTAGAAGGGCTGGAATTCCATAAAGCCGAGTTAGAGAAGCGAGCAGCCCGGTACCAGGCATTATTGACAACCCTGGAAAAAACGATTGTTGAACTTAAAACCAAAAAGAAAATGATGACCGAGGAAGAAATGTACAAAGGATTTACCAAGGAGGAAGTGAAAACCATGAGGCGCGAAGTTGTAGAGCGCTGGGGAGAGGAGGAGCTATTGGCAGTAGAAGAGCGTATCCGGCTTTTGGGAAAAGAAGGATGGGAAGACCACCAGCAAAAGGGAGACGAGATCAACCAGTTGCTGGCAGAGCTGTCCACGCTAGATCCCGGGGATGAACGTGTTCAACAGGCGGTAGCTTTGCATCATCGGCACTTGAATTTTTACTACGAGGTGGATGAGGAAAGATACCGGGGCCTGGGTAAAATGTATGTAGAGGATCAGCGATTTAATGACTATTACGAGAAGTACCGGCAGGGATTAGCGAATTTTTTGCAGAAAGCTATCAATGTGTTTTGTGATAATGGTATGATAGCTTCAAAGCAATAAGCCATCTGGCTCAAGGTTTTTCAAAATAGTGTTAAGTTAAGTGTAATTAGACGGTCAGCATTTTTTCCAGTCTCGTTCTTAAAACGCCCTTGAAAATTAAATTTGATAGAAAGGTGCTTAATTTTGTTGAATTAGGCACTTTTTCAAAGTGTTTTGCGTGGTGCTATCGGTCTAAATGAGCAGTTTAAGCGGGGTTTTGTGGTTCTAAGCCCGGTTTTCATTTTCTTTTGCGCGCCCATGCCGTAGGCATCCTTCGAGGAAAGAAAACGAAACAAAAGAAAAGGGCGCCAGCAACCAAACTCATTTTCCGCGCTAAACGCACTATCCGGCCCCTGTAGGCTACTTACCCACAGGCCTCAAATGTGCCGCGCTGTTCCTGGAGGTCTCTCCTCCATACGCCACTTTAATTTTCAATGATGCCCTTCTTAAAGTCCGCAGCTGGCAAAGGGCAATCGGCAACCCCCTATTCTGCCTATTACCAACTTGTTGAGAGCTTCCCAACGCTGCAAATAGAGTTCATTATTTTACCCTACACGTCAGTTGAGCCTGGACTGGGCACTGGTAGGAAATGAAAAGGCTGGCCTGTGTTCAAGCCAGCCTTTTCATCGGAAAAATTCTACAGTACAGCTTTTAATGCATCCAGCGTACCCCAGCCATATTGGCTATCCCTGTTGGGATAAAGCTCGGCAGCTTGCTTTAGTCGTGATAACATCTCGTCACGAGACAAAGAGGGATTTTTTGACCAGGTCAGCGCCGCTATCCCGGCGGCAGTGGCCGTGGCTACGGAAGAACCCCCGACGGTAGAAGGTTGGTTTCCGTTCATGGCCAGTGTGAGAGGATGATTTTTGGAGCCCGGTCGCTCCATGACAATAGTAAAATCCACTTTATCGCCCGAGTGGCAGACATCGCAGCGCGCATAGCCCCCTCCTTCTTTTATGCCCGTAACCGCTACTGTTTCTGCCATAGTCGCGGGAAATATCACACCATACCAATTCGTAAAGGAAGTGGAAGTGCCTGCGGCGGAAAAGATCAATTTCCCTTTACCGTATGCATAACGTACTGCATCTGCCACCTTTGAATTAGTGAATACGTCCCCAATGGACATGCTAATGATCCGTACGTCTGTACGGTCACCGAGAAGAACCAGGGCATCGGCTACCCCGGTTTTTTCTTTACCCCCATTGATCACCACGTCGCCGGTGCCGCGAACGGACACCAAGTTAGCGTTGTAGGCCACTCCTACAGGGGAGTGATTACTTGTACGAGGAGCCGCTATCGTACCGGCCATGGCCGTACCGTGACCACATTGATCATCCGGCCCATCCGGTGACGCCCACCACCACCAGGAACTTACGTAGGTGCCGTACTTTCGGAGATATCGCCCGGTTGAAGCGCCAGAGTTGAACTGGCTTCCCAGCTTATCTTGCCCCGCGGACAAGCCTGTGTCAATGAGGCCAATAGTAATTCCACTTCCCGTGCTATAATTCCAAGCGCTTGGAATATTCATATACTGATAGTTCCATGATAATTTGGCGCCCGGGCTGATGATGGTGAAATCAGAAGCTGGGATACCAAAGTCAGCCTCGTTGCTACAGCCCTTACTGCTCTTAGTTTTCCCATTCTCCGCGAGGGTTGAAAAGTCCACCTCGTAGCCGAGCGGTTCCACATACCGCACCCCGGGTAGTTTCCTGAGTCGTGTGATTACCTCGATATCAGCAACCTTCATTTCTAAGAAAGGCAACACCTCATGTACTTTTAACCTAGTTTCTTCACGGCTCATCTGCCGCACATTTTTCTTTTGCAATGCTCCCAGTGCCTCTTGGATCACGGCTTCGCGGGCTTCTTGCCAGGTTTTGTCACTTACATCGATGGCAGAGATCCGGCCGTTTACGTTCTTTTCATTTACAGGTTGGTACCCAATGGTGAGAACACTGTCGCTGTACAAAAGCGCACTCCACAGCACCTGGTCAGAGACGCTGTTCCAATTGAATTCATCATGGTCTTGGAGACTTTGGAGGATCATCCGGTCAATTTCATTTTTCGGGACCTGTTCTTCTTGTGCTTCTTCTTCTACGGCAATCGGATCCTCGGCACACCTGGTCATAGCTAGCGCTACCACCAAGATCGCAACAATCTTGAAAGTTTTCATTGATTAAGGTTTAGGTTGTAAGAATTTTTATGACCCAGGTAATGAGTCTCTAATCAAGATGCGAAAGTTTTATGAAGAAAAAAAGTGTACCGTTAGAGAACCTGGCCTAACCTTAGCCCGGGAAAAGAAAGCATAGAAAGATCGTTATCTATCGTCATTGTGAACAAGCATTTTTGCGAAAATGTGCTTATTCGTGATGACGGGCAAAATATATTGTCCTGGTCTATTGGGCATTCTTATCCCGAGTCCAGGTTTGCCTACCACACTAGAGCTCGTTATCCATAAGCCACCTGTGCAAAGCCATCCATTTCGTAAACTTACTTTTACCGGGGCACTTAGGTTTAAAAATGCAGGCGCTCTTTCAGGGTTTGGTACCCCGAGCGGCTGACGGGGATCTTCTCTCCGTTTTTTAAGATGGCCAGGTAGCTGTCTTTGGTATAAGCTTCGATCTTGTCAATTTGATCTACAGCCACGATGTAAGATCGGTGTACCCGGACAAACAGGTCCCCCGGCAGGGCCGTTTCTAAATATTTCATGCGAAGCTGCTTCAGGTATTTATTCCCTTCACTGAAGATAGCCACATAATCATCCTGTGCTTCGAAGTACTCAATGCTTTCTAGCCCGAGGATGATGATCTTATTACCCGACCGGATCACGATACGATCGAGGACTTCGACGGAAGCATGGTGCTCATCAATTAAACGCTGTACAACGGTACTGCCAGTGCTAGAGGTTAATCTTTGACGTGCTTTGTCCACGGCTTCATCAAACCTATCTTGACGGTAAGGTTTTAGGAGGTAGTCTGCCGTATTTTTTTCAAAGGCCTTAATGGCAAATTCATCATAGGCGGTGCTAAAAATGATCACCGGCTGCTTTTCTAATAACTCCAACATTTCAAAACCGGTGAGTTTTGGCATTTGGATATCCAAAAACACCAAGTCCGGGTCTTTTTCGTGGATAAGCTTTACTCCTTCAAAGCCGTTGGCACATTCTCCTACCACTTCCACATCTTCATGGGTTTTTAAATAAGCTTTGATCACGTCACGCGCCAGCTTCTCATCTTCTATGATCACGGTTTTTATCATTACGCGTCAATTTAAAAAAAACTTCAATACTCCATGTTGCAAAGGCCCTTAGTTGACCCTTGTATGATCATTTGCGACCACCGAAGCACAAAATGACCAAACTTGGTCATTGACAATGGCCTTAAAGCCTCTTTTATTTAGGACTTCAATAAGAAAAAAGTGAATAGAACATATGATGGTAAAAGATGGAGCGCAACTGTTATGGAGGTAAGGCCAAACGCAGGCACTACGCGTTGTGCTTCGGCTACAAGAGAGATTAGGTTCTATACTCCTGTAAGTCATAACAAAAGCAAACGTATTACAGGGGATTTTACGATGGAACAAAGCCATGGCATAGAAACAACTGGGAGTTCCATTTTTTACAGGACCATAACCCAGGGTAGCTGGCAACAGGTCAGTTATGACTAACATAAAGAAACTAGGTTGAGAGGCGAATACAGGGGGATTCCAAGAAAATAAGGTTTACATTTAGACATGCTGTGTTTTGGATTTTCCCCTGTTATTCCCGCTTACCTATTGCCCCGGCGTTTTGCTGGGGTATGACCAGGTGCACAGAAAATTTCTCCTGGTCTTTTTCAATCGTGACCAAATCCGGGATACCATAGATAAGGTCCAAGCGATTCCTCACATTTTTTAACCCGATTCCTTTTCCTTTTTGCGGAATGGCCTGGCAGTCGTAGCTGTTGGTAATGCGTACGTGTAAATTACCGGATTCGCAGTGACAATAAGTTTCTACAGCTACTTCATCCAGTTGTTCATAAACCCCATATTTGATCGCATTTTCGTAAAGCGGCTGCAAGATCATGTTAGGCACTTGCATTTCGTTACATTTTACATCCAAGTGACTGGCTACTTTTAAACGATCTCCGAAACGCACTTTTTCGATGTCCATATACAGCTCCATGCGCTCCAGTTCTTCTTTTATCGTTCGAAGCTCCGTATTATCCTTGCCTAAAGACGACCGGAGAAATTCAGATAGTTTGATCACCATTTCACGCGCTTTGCCTGGCTCGGTAAGGGTAAGGGCGCTGATCGAATTCAGGCTATTGAATATAAAATGGGGGTTGATCTGGAACTTAAGCATGTCCAGCTCAGATTGTTTGAGCAAGGTTTGAAGCTGGATTTCTTCTTCCTCCTTTTGCTTGAGATTTTGGTTGTATTTCAGCAAGTAATAGATCATAACGATCACTGCCATGACCAGCGCCCCAATGAATATACGCCAAGGGAGTGTTTCTACCAGGAAAACCATGTATGCGCCATTTCCCGGGAAAAGCGAATTTAGCAGGCTGTAACTTGCGTAACTCGTTAAAGCCACGGCAATGAGTACGGCAGCACATAAGTTAACCACCAACGAGGTGAGCCCGCCATTGTCTTTTGGGGACAAGTAGTTTACCACGTACCAAAAACCCAGCCCCAGACCCACCAGCGGTAAGTTATGCACTACACTATCCGATACTGCAACCACCAGGCTGTACTCAAAAAGGAAGTACAGTAAGAAGGTATAAGCAGCGATCAAGGCTGCCCAAGCCATAAAGTAAATGACTAAAGACTTACCTGAAAAAGGATGTTTCACTTTGCTTTTGATATAATGTATGAAAGGAAAACCGGTTTCTCAACAGCACCTGGATGGTGAGAAAAACTATTGCCCGATCAAAGGGACAAGAAACACATTCTACGGTCAGCCCTCTATTTAGCCAGCTTTACTTCCCCGCCCCCAAACATAACAAATCCTTTGATCACCAATATCTTACCAGGGTCCGGCACCACCTGTACTGTAGACCTGCGTTTATCACTGAACCCTCCCAGCAGGGAAAATACTTCTACCTGTACGGACCAATCGGCTGGCACCCTTATTTCAGTACCCCCGAACATAACAAATACGTCGATCTCGTTCCTGCCTTCGGCCAGGTAAGCATTGGCCAAGTTGATCTGCGATCCTCCAAATAAAGCGGTGATCTTGCCGCCCTTAAAGTTTTGTGAGTCTATGGTTCTCTCCCTGCCGCCGAAGACCGCGAAATCGTCGATGTAGTCGAGGTCATTTTTTTTTTCGTCCAGCCCATACCGGCTGCCACGGCTTCTTCTTAAGATGAGTGATAAGCCAATGACAATAACAATAGCCGGCCAGAAGACATGCCAAATGTCCCTGAAGTTAATATAGTACAAGTCTTCCAATAGGAATACACCTCCAATGGCGATCAGGATGATGCCTGGTTCCGGCTTTTTACGCCCAACAATAAAATATACCCCTAGTAAGATGAGAAACGTTCGCCAATTCACCAGGTACCTGGAATAGTACCAAGGAATGATGTCAAGGTTATCCAGTAACCAAACCGAACCAAGAATGACAAATAAAAGTCCTAACCAGAATCTTTTGTCGCTAGTATGTTTTTCGTCCATGATCTTTTGTGTTTTGTTACTTAATTTTACTGTTATCTATAGGCAAGAGTTAAGAGGCATCGGTCAGTGCCGGGTGTGTATCGGTTAATACCGAGTTTTTTGGGGTGTGCATCGTAGGATAAGCATCTTAAACGATTGTCATCCATTGCTTGGCTAAGGATAAGATGCTATATTTCAACTGTTGAAGTGCCGTAAAGACTTTCGCAAACGTTTGTTACTATAAGTTCCACAGGCATTTTTCCTCAACTCGTCCAGGAGTTATAATGCCTGGCCAAATGTTTCATAATCGAGTAAAAAGCTGTGTATCCTGTGATCTTTAAACAAAACTGACGAAAATCATATGGTGCAGTAAATTTATATTATAATATGATTAAATCTATATTTTTTCCCCGAATGACTATTTATAATTATGTAATTCATTGCTTTCAAAATATTTGTATTTTCTAAGGCACGATGGAAACGCAATCGTTTGCGAAAAATTGTCGGCCAGAAATTGTATATTCTAAAAAACGTTTCTAAATTGGTTGACCAGTTGATGGTTGACTAGTTAATTATGTCGAAAGAGCTATTAAAAAGTTTCAGTGAGATTGTGATCGAAAAACCGGTCGACAAGATCATTCAGCAGATCCGGGAGCTTATTTCTTCCGGGCAGCTGAAACCAGGGGACAAGCTCCCCTCCGAGCGTATGCTGAGCGAGAAGTTCGGCGTAGGACGTACTTATGTCAGGGATGCTATCAAAAAGCTGGAGTTTTACGGAATTTTAAAAACACTCCCCCAAAGTGGAACGGTGGTAGCAGGGTTTGGTATTGTAGCCCTTGAGGGATTGATCACCGATGTATTAATGTTAGAAAGACATGATTTCCACTCACTGGTAGAGACTAGGGTGTTGTTGGAAAGTAATACCGCTAAGATGGCGGCATTAAAGCGAACAGATGATGATATCGTCTCTATCTCCAAGGCTCTAAGCGCTTACGAGGTGGCTGTGAAAAAAGGGAACTCTGCGGTGGAAGAGGACCTCCTGTTTCACTTGGAGATCGCTAAAGCAAGTAAAAACTCCGTGTTAAAATCGCTTATGATGATCGTTACCCCGGATATCCTTACCTTTTTTAAGGAAAATGACGTGTGTGCCGGCGATCGACCTAAGCTTGCTTTGGAAGAGCACCATACCATACTCGATTACATTATTAAAAAAGATGCCGTAAATGCCGAGTTGTCCATGCGGGCCCATTTAAATGACATCCTCAATTTTTACGGTAATACCAACTCTACTTAAGGATGCCTATGAGAGAAAGACCAAGAAAATAAAAAATGGATTAACTGGGAGCTAATCCATTCAGGCAGGATTGTCAAGGACGGTGGTATCGGCAAATATTTCCCGTCCCTGCAACACCAATTATTAACAAAGATAGTTGATACGTCACAGAATATCAACCTAGTGGTTGCAGCCCTCTCCTGCCTTGCTGTATCCAAACCACCTATCTAAAAATTGTCAAAATAATGGAGAAAATTTTTATAAAAAGATTTTTCACGGTAGCGCTATGCCTGTTTTTTACAGGACTGGTCCCAGCAGGGCTCATGGCCCAAGAGACTTACCCGCTTACCGGTAAAATAACGGATGACGTAGGCGAAGCTCTTCCGGGCGTAGCTATATTGGTAGAGGGCACCGGCACGGGCACCGTAACGAATATCAACGGGGAGTATTCCATCAATGTCAGTGCCGACCAGTCCTTAGTACTTTCTTTCATCGGGTTTAGGACTATAACAGTACCTGTTAACGGTAAATCCCAACTCGATGTCAGTATGGAAGTGGACGTGGCAGAGCTAGAAGAGATCGTGGTGATCGGCTACGGCACCCAGAAACGTTCCCATTTGACCGGTTCCGTATCCAAAGTTACCAACGAAAAGCTAGACCAGATCCCCCTAGCGCGTGTTGACGATGCACTGGTAGGCCAGGTGGCAGGGGTGAATATCCAAATGACAAACCCTGCGGCCGGTGAAGCCCCGACCATACGTGTAAGAGGGCAAGGTTCCATCTCGTTTAATTCTAATCCTTTGATCGTAGTCGACGGAATAGCCGTTGGTACAGACACAGATTTTCTCTCCAGCCTGGATATGAACGATGTAGAATCTATGGAAGTACTGAAAGATGCTGCTTCCTCCGCGATCTATGGGTCTCGAGGAGCTAACGGTATCATATTGATCACCACGAAACAAGGCGAAGAAGGGCCCACCCAGTTTTCATACAATGGATACGTAGGCTCTAAGTCTGTCCCATCAAACGACGTATTACTGTCTGTTAATGATTGGGCAAATATCGTCCGCGCAAACAACAACGGGGAACTCACCGATAGGATGCGCTATATCCAGCAATTAGGTACCAATACGGATTGGGAAGAGGTAATGATGGACGGAGGGATGATCCAAAGCCATGCTCTTTCCGCCAGGGGAGGTACGAAAAATACTAAATTCAGGGCTTCCTTGAGCTACTTGGATGATGAAGGTGTACTCCTTACCGATAACTTCGAGAAGATCAACTTTAGGTTAAACCTCGATACCAAAGTCAATGATAAGATTGAGTTTGGTGTTATGCTGAACCCATCACACACCGAACAGCGACGTTTTCCCATCGGTGTACATGACGCCATAAGACAGTCTCCATGGCTTCCCCTTTACATCGACGAAAACAATATCCAATTTGTGAACCGTTTCCGTGAGAATGGAAGGTGGGCCGATGTCCAGGTCGGGGACTATGCCATGGAACGCATGTTTGATGACTTTGACCTTGTCAACGGCGTGCCGGACCCTAACGGTGGAGGGGTGGACATCAGCACTACAAATAATCAAAGCGCTTTGGCCAAAGTATTGGAAAGAGACAGGAGGAGGTTTCAAACTAAAGTATTTGCGAATACATACGTCAAGCTCAATATAGCCGATGGTATTTTTTTCAAACAGACCTTTGGCGGGGATTTTCGGTTTACACGAAATACGGATTGGACAGGTACACAAGCCACCCGGAAAGGGGCCAGTGATTCAGAATCCCGCAGGACGTCAGGCGTGGAATTTCATACCGTCACCGAAAGTACGTTAAACTTCAATCGAGATTTAGGCGTGCACTCAATCAATGCCGTGGCAGGATTTGCCTATGAACGTTGGGATTTTGAATCTAGCCAGCTGATAGCATCAGGTTTTGATTTTGATAACATCGAGACTATTCCTGCGGCTAATGTCGTAGGGGGACAAAGCGAAGAAGCCGAAGAAATTCTGGTTTCTTATCTCGGTAGGGTAAACTATGCCTATAAGGATAAATACTTGCTTTCACTCAGCGCCCGTACGGATGGGAGTTCCAAATTTGGCCCGGACGAAAAGTTTGGTTTTTTCCCCGCGGCCTCGGTGGGTTGGAACCTAACAGAGGAAGATTTTATGCCCGACAGCAAGGTATTGTCTGACTTAAAACTGCGGGCCAGCTACGGTGTTTCCGGTAGCAACGCGGGTATAGGGGAATATGCGCACCTCGGGTTAGTAAGCCCAGTAGGAACGGTTCTAGACGGAGGCGTCGCTACCGGTTATAACTTATCGAATATTGCTAACCAGGAATTGAGATGGGAAAGATTGATAGAGTTCAATCCCGGGATAGATATGTCCTTCTTAGAGGGTCGTATCAGTGTGTCAGCCGATTACTACAAACGTGTAAGTGAAGATCTCTTGCTAGACCTTCCTATTCCTTCGGTAACAGGCTTCAGGACAGCATTGGTGAACCGGGGAGAAGTAGAGAACGAAGGTGTTGAACTTGAGTTATCCACACAAAACTACAGTACGCAGGATTTTTCTTGGTCTACCTCGGCGATCGTTACGTACAACCAAAATAGGCTGACCAATTTTGCCGGTGCCAGTGGGACGATCTCAGTAGTGGACCCTAAACGTCCGGCAGAATGGATAGCGCTGGAAGGTGAGCCAATATCTTCCTTTTACGGCTACGTAGTAGAGCGAGAGATCGACCCCGAGTTCATCAATGACTCCTTCTACCCGATCAACGGACAATCACAAGACGTTTACGTCAAGGACTTAAATGGCGACGGGGAGATCGATGGTAATGATCGTACTATCTTGGGTTCTCCTTACCCGGATGTGATCTGGAGTGTTAACAACAATTTTACGTACAAAGGCTTTGACCTCACCTTTATGTTCCAGGGATCACACGGCGCCGAGGTAAGGAATATCGATTCTCAATACCTTCAAAACGAGTTTTCAGGACTACAGGATTTTACCAGCGATTTCCAAGATGCCGATAGGGTACAACAGCGGATCTTTACCGATGAAGACATCATGGACGCTTCCTATGTGGCCTTAAGGAATGTGAACCTAGGGTATAGACTGCCTAAGGATATCGTGGAGAGGGCAGGTTTTAGAAGCGCTAGGGTATATGTAGGCGCCCAGAACTTACTTTACATTATGTCGGATGATTATGAAGGGTATAACCCTGAAGGTATCAACCAGGGGCAGAACAACCCGCTCACGTTCGGTTATCAAAGAGGTGCTGCCCCCATTTTCAGAACCTTTTCAGTAGGCGTTAATCTTGAATTCTAATGACTATGAAGACTGTAAATATCTACATTATCACTTTACTCACAGGTTTTTTATGCTTGCAAGGGTGTGGGGAAGATCATTTGGACCTTGAACCGATATCAGCCATCCGGGACGATGGGTTTTATTCCACTACGGAAGAGATAGAAGTCGGGGTACTGGCCATTTATGATGGCCTGCAACAAGTCCCTTTAAGGGAATTCGCCCTTACGGAAATGCGTTCGGACAATACCCGTACAAATTTACGTGAGGGAGACTGGGCCCAGTTTGAATTCCTAGATGTTGAATCCACTAACGTAGCCGTGGCAGACTACTGGTCAGCAAATTATAACGTGATATTCCGGGCAAACCTCATTTTGGAAAATTCGGATGTCGTTGAAAATGAAACGTTAAGAGCACAGTTCAATGCGGAGGCAAAATTTGCTAGAGCGATGGCCCATTTTAACCTGGTGCGCGCTTACGGGGATGTCCCGATATTGGATAGGGTGATCGGGTTAGGAGCAGAAGGTGAAGAATATTATGATCGTGACCCTGCCGCTAACGTACTGGAGTTCATTGTCGATGACCTTGAGGACGCCGTGGCTTCCCTGCCGCCCAGGGGAGGCATAGCGGAAGGACAAGCTACAAACGGGGCAGCGAAAGCCTTGCTTGCCAAAGTTTATCTTACACAGGATAACTATGTGGATGCCGAAGTATTGCTTTCCGAGCTTGTCACCGACGCGAATTATGCCTTGCAAGAAAACTATAATGATGTTTTTTACAACGAGCGCAACAGCGAGATCATATTTGCCATCCAATACCGCGATGACGATGCGCAGGAGAGCCAGGACTTTTCTTTCGAAATGACCGTAGACGGTGTGGGCAGTGGGCTGAATTATATCACTGACGAATTCATAGCAGCTTTAGAACCCGGGGATACCATCCGCTCGAAAACACTCTTCAGCGAGGTGGACCCGCTTGAGGTAGGGAAATTCATAACCGCATCTTCTGATGCCAGGCTGTGTGGTAATGACTGGATTGTCCTGCGGCTGGCAGATGTCCTTCTTATGCATGCCGAGGCCATCATGGCAGGTGCCGAGTCTACGAGTAACCCACGTGCTATCGCCTCGTACAACGCAGTCCGCGAGCGAGCCGAACTGCCTACACTTGCGCCAGGTGGAAGTGAAGAACTAACGAAACAAATGCTACTGCATGAGCGAAGGGTTGAGCTTGCCTTTGAAAACCATCGCTTTTATGATTTGATCCGCTTCGATGAGGCAATTAATGTGCTCAGCGTTTTTGCCGAGGATAATGGGTTCGCATTTTCTCCCAATGACCTGCGGTTGCCCATCCCACAGTTAGAGATCAATGTGAGCAATGATAAGTTGAAACAAAATGAAGGTTACAATTAGTAACCGGAGTACAGGTATGAAAATGATCAGCATTACACCGCAAGAGGCCCGGGTTACAGGATTTGCATGTTCCCGTGCGAATAAGGTAACACCGCCCGCCCCTGGCCGGCTAGGCAAAGAGAGCATTGCCTTTCCAAACATTAATAGCAGCAAAGATAACCTTACCCTTTTTCCCGATTCGATATGACGATTCAAATAGACCCATATAAAAATGGAAAGTGGAAGCAACTTATTGTTATGGCGATCATTTGTTTCCCTTTCCTTGCTGCGAGTTGCCAGGATGATAATGCCCCGGACCCGCCGAGTAAAGAAGTATCTCCCGACAGTGACCCACCCAAGGTACCCGTACCGGGAAAACAAGAAGGTGTGGATTACTTTCTTCCTAATATCGATCTATCGCATTGGAAAGTGACTTTACCCATTGGAAGGCCCACCGAGGTGACACCCCCGGAGATCTTGCAGTATGCCACAAATGCTACCTTGCTGCCTTTCATGTATAATGATTCCACCGATGGCTCATTGGTATTTTATACCTACCCGGGCGCAACGACCACCAATACCAAGTACTCCAGGACAGAATTACGTGAGCAAATGGTACCGGGCAGTAATACCACCAACTGGACCTTCGAGCAAGGTGGCCGGATGAAAGGCACATTGGCCATGGCCGATATTTCCAAAGACGAAAACGGGAAATACCACCGCACGATCATTATGCAGATCCATGGCAGGCTCACTAACGAACAACGGGACCTGATCGGGGAGGATGACAACAACGCACCGCCCGTATTGAAGATCTATTGGAATAACGAAAAGGTACGCGTGAAGACCAAGGAGCTGAAAGATATAAATGCCACGGGCACTGAGCTACTGCCCGTAAGTGCATGGACCGATGACGAAGGCATCACTTTCGACGAAAAAGTAGGCTTCGAGCCGTTCACTTTGGAAGTGATAGCCTCCGAAGGGCGGCTCGAAGTGATCTTGAATGACAAACAGTCGCTGGTCTACGAAGGCATTCACATGGAAAAATGGTCTGTATTCGAAAATTATTTTAAAGCTGGCAACTACCTGGTCACCCAAGATGAAGGGGCCTATGCCAAGGTGAAATATTATGCGCTTGAAGTCTCACATCCTTAACAGCGTTTTGATAGTGAAATACTGCTTTCTTACCCTCTTTATTCTTACCAGCCTTTTAGTGTCTTGCCACCGCATGCCAGGGCGAGTAGTGGTCCGCACCATGGGCGAACTCGAAAAGGCGATTACCCAAGCCCAGCCCGGGGCGGTGATCGTGATGGCTAACGGTACCTGGCAAGATGCCGAAATACTTTTTGAAGGAAAAGGTACAGAACAGCAGCCAATAGCGCTAAAAGCTGAACAGGAAGGGGCTGTTATCCTTAGTGGGCAGTCCAATTTAAGGATAGCGGGTGAATACCTGCACGTATCCGGCCTGGTCTTTAAAAACGGGTATACCCCCACCAGCGAAGTGATTGCCTTTAGGAAAGATAAGACCCACCTCGCTAATCACTGTAGGGTATCCCATTGTGTGATTGATAATTACAATCCCCCGGAAAGATTTGAATCGGACACATGGGTCGCCATTTATGGAAAGCACAACACCTTTGACCACAACAGCCTCATAGGAAAACGCAACAGGGGTGTAACGCTGGCGGTACGCTTAAACTCTGAAAAGAGCCAGCAAAACTATCACCAGGTCAAAAACAACTACTTTGGACCCCGGCAAAACCTAGGTGCAAACGGCGGAGAAACTCTAAGGATAGGTACTAGCCACTATTCTTTGGCGAACAGCCATACGCTGGTGGAGAGAAATTATTTCGACCGCTGCAACGGGGAGCATGAGATCATTTCCAATAAATCGGGGAATAACATCTACCGCGACAATGTTTTTTACGAATGCCGGGGTACCCTTACTATGCGTCATGGGCAGCATACCCTAGTAGAAAACAATTACTTTTTTGGCAATCGAAAGCCCAATACCGGTGGTATCCGTGTGATCAATGAATACCAAACCGTAAAGAATAATTATCTCTATGGCTTGACCGGCTACCGCTTCAGGGGGGCATTGGTGGTGATGAACGGAGTACCCAACTCCCCCCTCAACCGCTACAACCAGGTGGTGGATGCCAAGATAGAAAACAACGTACTGGTGGATTGCGACCATATACAGCTCTGCGCCGGGAGCGATGAAGAGCGGTCAGCGATACCCACGGGCACGCTATTGGCCGGCAATCTTTTCATGAGCAACACCAACCCTAGGCCATTTACGATTTACGACGATGTATCCGGTATCACCTTCGAGGACAACATTATTAACCAGGGGGTGGAGCTACCGTTTGATGAAGGGTTCGAAAAGGTGGACTATGCCGTTTCGGAAAATGACGGGGGTATCCCGGCTCCTGCCTCGACTTTACTGGATAAAATCAACTTTTCAACGATCCAGACACCGGTAATAAAGGAGCTATCCGGGGCGCGGTATTACCCCCGGGAGGATATTGAGGTAGGTTTTGGGACGGGGAAGGTAATCCAAGTAACACCGGGCACCAATACGTTGATCGAGGCTTTTGAAAATAGTAATCCCGGGGATGTACTAGAATTGGTTGGGGATGAAAATTATGTCCTTACTAAAGATTTTGGAATAGACCACCCGGTATCCATAAAGACCCCGGCAGGCCCGCCCGCGATTATACAATCTGAAAAAACAGACTTTTTCAGGATCAACAATGAAGGTGCACTCGCCCTTGAAAACTTATACATTGACGGCTCCCAATCTCCTGGCCAGCCCGGCAATAGTGTAGTGACCACTAGCAAGTATTCCATGAACAGGAACTACAAGTTATTCGTGAAAAATTGCCAAGTAGTGGACCTTGACGTCAACCACTCTTTTGACTTCTTAAAGGTCTACCAGCATACCATGGCCGATACTGTGTGGATCGAGGGTTCTACCTTTAAAAACGTTACGGGCGCCATTTTGTCACTTGACAGGGAGGTAGAGGATTTGGGGATCTACAATGTAGAAGACGTTATCGTAACGAACAGCACCTTTGAGAAAGTCCGCGGTCCGGTGATCCACCTTTATCGCGGAGGTACCGATGAAAGCACCTTCGGGCCCATTGTGAAGGCCGTGGATAATCGGTTTGTTGACTGCGGTAACGGAAAACGTAACAAAACGGGGGCTTCCGTAAAGTTTCACGGCGTTCAAAACATGCTCGTAGATGGCTGTACGTGGCAAAATAGTGCTCCCTTGGTACTGCATCTTACGAATGGAGAACCTATCGCCATCGCCAGGAACAGCGAGTTCCGGCAAACGCCAGGCATCGTATCCAATAACGATCAATTCACCACCGAAAATATTACTCTATCCAAATGATTCCATCGCGACACATAGCACTACTACTTGTTTTGACAGGGGCGATGAGTACACTCATGGGCCAGGACCATCCGTCTTTGATCCTTACTCAAAAGGGAGCCGGGGCCATCAAACAACAACTTGGTAAACTTCCTTTGCTGGACCAGTCCATTCGCCAATTACAGGCGGAGGTAGACCGGGAGATGGGCCGGGGTATACAGGTGCCAGTGCCGAAAGACTTGGCCGGGGGTTATTCCCATGAGCAGCACAAGCGCAATTTCTTCACGCTTCAAAAAGCCGGGGCATTATACCAAATCACGGGAGAGGTTCGGTATGCTGAGTTTACACGGGATGTTTTACGTGCCTATGCCCAGTTGTTCCCCCAGGTAGATCGCCACCCGGCTACACGCTCCTACGCGCGGGGTAAGTTCTTTTGGCAGTGTCTGAACGATGCAAATTGGATGGTATACATAAGCCAGGCCTATGACTGTATCTACGATTGGCTGGACCCAAAAGAAAGAGAGAAGCTCAACCGCGAATTTTTCCTCCCTTATGCCGACTTTTTGTCGGTAGAAACCCCCCAGTTTTTTAATCGCATCCATAATCATAGCACGTGGGGTAATGCCGCCGTGGGTATGATCGGGCTGGTGATGGATGACGAAGAACTGGTCCAGCGTGCCTTATACGGTTCGGGTCACCAGGTCCCGGCAGACCGGGTACAGGATAATGACGGTGGCCTTATTCAACTCCCCGGCCAAGCAAAGGCCGGTTTCTTAGCACAGATCGATGAGGCTTTTTCTCCTAACGGGTATTACACGGAAGGCCCCTATTACCAGCGCTATGCCATGTACCCGTTCTTGGTGTTTGCACAAGCTTTACAAAACAAACGTCCCAGTTTAAAAATATTTGACTACCGGCAGGGGGTACTGCTAGAGGCGGTCCACGCACTGCTGAACCAGGCCAATTCTGCCGGGGAATTTTTCCCGTTCAATGACGCCCAGAAAGGCATGTCTTTCTTATCCCGCGAGCTCGTAGCCGCGGTAAACATCGCCTACCATTTTGGGGAGCAAGATCCCTCTTTACTCTCAATTGTGGAAAAACAAGGCAAAGTGCCGCTGGATGATACCGGGCTTAGCACGGCCTCGGCTTTGGCAGCCGGAAAAGCCACTCCTTTCCATAGACAAAGTATGGAATTGACCGATGGTGCAAAAGGTACCGAAGGAGGCATAGGTATTCTCCGTAGCCCCAACACCGATACCGATTTGTGTGTAGTGATGAAGTATTCCAAACATGGTATGGGACACGGTCATTTTGATAAACTTTCCATCTCCATGTACCATGATGAAGCCGAGGTATACCAGGATTATGGTTCGGCCCGGTGGGTCAATATCGAACAAAAAGACGGTGGAGGGTACTTAAAGGAAAATACAACGTGGGCCAAACAGACCATCGCCCATAATACCGTCATTGTAGATCAAAAATCTCAATTCGAAGGAAACGTCCGGCAAGCAGACCTGCACCATTCATCGCCCTACGTTTTCGATGTTTCTGATAAAGCGGCCCAAGTCATGAGTGCCAAGGAAGACTCTGCTTATCCCGGCGTGGCGCTGCATCGTACCATCGCCCTTATTGAAAGTGATCACTTTGAAAATCCCGTGGTTTTAGATCTTTTCCGCGTTACCGCCGATGATACCCACGAAAGTTACGACCTGCCGTATTATTTCCACGGCGAGGTGATGAAAACCAATTTCCTTATAGAGCAATCCCCAGGTTTTGAAAGCCTGGCCACGGACCACGGCTACCAGCATTTGGGAGTAGAAGCTACGGGAGTACCTAAGGATGACAATGTCATGCTCAATTGGTTTTACAAGAATCGCTTTTATACCCTTACCACTGTCGCCAGTGGCACGGACCAGTTGATCTTCGGGCGAGTAGGCAAATCAGACCCATTATTTAACCTGAGGCGAGATCCCGTTTTTATCCAACGGGTAAAAGACAAGCAAGATGTAATTTTCGTGTCCACCACGGAATGTCACGGGAAGTATTCGCCGGTGACGGAAATAGCGTCCAATGCCTACGGACAGGTAAAGGAAATAAAGATCCTTAAAAACAATGACCAATATTCCATAGTGCAAGTTGAGGTAAAAACAGGAGAAAGTATGGTGTTTGCCCTAAGCAACAACAACAGTTTGGCAACGACACAACACAAAGTACAAGTAGGGAAAGAGGAGATAGCATGGAGCGGTCCTTTTACACTTATTCACCACAAATTAATCAATTAAGGAATCATGAAAAGATCGGAAAAAAGCAACGAAGTTTTATTAGGCAAAGAAATCGCATGGGAAGAGATGGCCCCGGGCCTAAAGCGACAGATCATGGGATACGATGATAAAATACTGATGGCGCGTGTATTGTTTGAAGAAGGGGCCGTGGGCACGGTCCATGAGCATTTTCATAGCCAGGCCACGTACGTGGTAAGCGGGAAATTTGAACTGCAGGTAGGAGATAAAAAACAGGTGATCGGTCCCGGTGATGGCTTTTACATCCCCCCTAATGTGCCTCATGGAGCGGTATGCTTGGAAAAAGGAGAGCTCATCGATGTTTTTAGCCCTATTAGGGAAGACTTTTTTGACCAGGCTTGAATATGAAGATCAAAGGATTACGCTGGGTCATTATAGGGCTCATATGCCTGGCTACGGTCATCAATTACATTGACCGTTCGGCCTTAGGGATCATGTGGCCAAGCATCTCGGAAGATCTCGGGATGAGCAAAAGCGACTATGCCATGATCTTGAACATTTTTATGATAGCGTATGCTATTGGCCAGTCGGCTTCTGGCAAAATGTTTGACAAGATCGGCACGCGACTGGGCTTTGTAGTTTCTATCACGGTATGGGGGCTAGCCACTATTCTTCACGCGATGGCCCGCGGGCTACTAAGTTTCGGCATCTTCCGGGCCTTGCTGGGCTTAGGAGAAGCAGGCAACTGGCCCGGGGCGGTGAAAAGCAACGCGGAATGGTTCCCCCTGAAAGAGCGTGCCATGGCCCAAGGCATCTTTAACTCGGGTGCTTCCCTGGGGTCTGTAGTAGCGCCGCCGCTGATCGCCCTGTTATGGGCGGCTTTTGGATGGAAGACCACATTTATCATAGTCGGGGCGCTGGGATTGCTATGGGTGATCCCCTGGCTGTTGATCAATAAAGCGCTCCCTGCCCAACATCCGTGGATCACGGAAGAGGAAAAAGAGCACATTTTAGAAACCACGGAAGAGAAGGAAACCACGGAAACATCCCCGGGCTTGGGTATGAAACAGATATTAGGCCACCGGGAGGCTTGGGCCGTATTGGTCTCTCGTTTTTTTGTAGAGCCCATCTGGTGGCTATTCGTAGGGTGGATGCCCATCTACTTGGCAGACCAATATGGGTTTAACGTAAAAGAAATAGGCTTTTTCGCTTGGGTACCCTATGTAGGAGCAGCGCTGGGCAGCCTCTCTGGGGGGTACTATGCGGGCTGGCGTATGCGGCTGGGGGATTCGGTAGATAAAGCCCGGAAAAAGACCATCAGCGTAGGCGGTGTGATCATGTTTGCAGGGCTATTAGCCACTATCTTTTTTGCCAATACAGCACTTATATTCGTTATCATCGTCGCTTTTGTTCTTTACGGGTTCCAGTTTGTCATCAGCAATATACAAACGATTCCCAGTGACCTGTTCAGCGGTCCTTCTGTGGGCTCATTGGCAGGCCTAGGCGGCTCGGTGGGTGTGTTCTCGGTTATTATCATGAATTTTTTGGTACCCGTGATCTCGGCATATTCTTATGTGCCCATATTCGTGATGATCGCCGTTTTTGTTCCCCTGGGAGTAGGTTCTGTCTTCTGGTTGGCAAAAGAGATAAAACCCATTGGATAAAAAACACTAATTGGAAGACCATTTTAAAAATAGGTAGCAATGCTTTTAAAAGACAAAGTAGCCATAGTCACTGGCGGGGCCAGGGATATTGGAAAGGCAGTTTCAAAAAAATTAGCAAGCGAAGGAGCTAAAGTCGTGATTAACTACTACGACAATGAAGAACAAGCTAAGGAGACATTATACGAGATCAAAGGGGCCGGGGGAGAAGCGATCATCATACAAGGAGATATGACCCGGCAGGCAGACATCGAACATGTGGTCCATAGCACCCTTGAAACGTATGGGGATGAGATCCATGTATTAGTAAATGTAGCCGGTGGGCTGGTAGCACGGAAAAAGATCGGGGAAATGGACGAGGACTTTTTCAACAAAGTGATACAGCTTAACCTTAACAGCGTATTCCTGGCCATGAAAGCGGTGGTTCCCCACATGAAGCCCGGGGCATCGATCATTAATTTCGCTTCACAAGCGGGACGGGACGGCGGTGGTCCCGGTGCTTCCGCCTATGCTACCGCTAAGGGGGCTGTGATGACGTTTACTAGAGCTATGGCCAAGGAGCTGGGTCCCCAAGATATCCGCGTAAATGCGCTGTGCCCGGGAATGATCTCTACTACGTTCCATGATGTGTTTACCCAAGACCAGGTCCGCAAAAATGTGGCTAACGGTACTCCCCTGCGCCGTGAAGGTACAGCAGAGGAGGTAGCTAACCTTGTAGCTTGTATGGCCTCTTACGAAACCTCTTTCGTCACGGGAGCAAATATTGACATCAACGGGGGCCTGGCATTTTCATGACAAAAGTATTATGAGGATAGTCACATTCGGCGAGCTTCTCATGCGGCTCTCCCCCCCGGGTTACGGCCGGTTTGCCCAAGCGGAAAACTATGCGGTACATTATGGGGGTGCTGAAGCCAATACGGCCATTACCTTGGCACAGTTAGGGCATGATGTGGATTTCGTCAGTGCGATCCCCGATACGGACATAGGAAAGGGCGCCTTACGGGAGATCAAAAAGTGGGGCGTGCATACCTCGCACGTATTGCAAAAAGGACAAAAAATGGGACTCTATTTCATGGAAAAAGGGGTCTCGATCAGGGGGGGTAACGTGATCTATGATCGAGAAGGGTCTTCCTTTTATGAAATTGATGCTTCCACGTTTTCATGGGATAAAATTTTCCAGGATGCAGATTGGTTCCACTGGACTGGCATCACCCCAGGATTGTCCGCTGGGGCCGCTGCTTCCTGTTTAAGAGCCATAGAAGCGGCCAAGCAGCGTGGGGTGAAAGTATCTTGCGACCTGAATTACCGCAGTAAGCTATGGAATTACGGGGTAGACCCCCAGCAGGTCATGCCCCGTTTGATCGCCGGTTGTGACATCGTGCTAGCTAACGAGCTAGACGTGGCCCAATATCTCGGTGTGGTTCCCGCAAAAGAGGACTATGAGGTTCATGACCGTTTCGGTGAAAGAAGCTATACATTCATCAGCAAAGCGCTGGCAGAACGTTTTCCCGGGGTCAGTAAGATCGTGAGTACTTTAAGACAGACGCTCAGCGCTACCCACAATTTATGGTCTGCAGTGATTTACGACGGCACCGAATTTATCCATGGGCCTACCTTCGAGATCAACAATATTGTCGACCGGGTAGGCGGTGGAGACTCTTTTATCGGGGCCTTAATACATGGATTGTTACGTTCTGATGCGGATGATAAAGCGCTTGAGTTTGCCTTGGCAGCCTCTAGCCTGAAGCTCACTATCCCCGGGGATTACAACATACTGTCTGAAAAAGAGATCACGAGTTTCTTGGATAAAAAGAATGTAGGCAGGCTAAGCAGGTAGGTAGTTTACTAGCGCAGACACGGCCTGCCCTAAAGGAAAATCGATGTGTTTGCGATTTAGTGTCACTCACCGGGTGACGATAAGTTGCCCGGTGATGACCTTGTAAACACAACACTTTAAAAAGTGTCATGCCTTGGTGCCCATTTGGATAGCTATCGAAACACCTAGCATGCGTGGCAAGAATGACAATAGCAGATGAATAAGGTGGCCAGTAGGCCCGGTTTCAAGAAAATGATCCAACGGTCGCTGGCTGAAGCCGGTCATCATGATGACCGTAAGATCTATCCGATAGTTCAATTGAATTTATTAACCTAATCCATATATTATGAAAATTCAAACACCTTTTAGGAAACATGATCAACGCTTCTTAGTAAGCATATTATCATGGTGCGTAGTACTTTGTTGTTTTCTCGCCGCTTGTACGGAAGAAAATGAAATGGCCCCTTTGCCCCAGGATGAGGGGATAAGTGAGAATGGAGAACTTAAAGAGCATAGGGCAAACCAAAGACCTTCTTCGCCCCTCTCGGTGAGTAATGTCTCTGCCAGCTCTCATGACGGGAATGTCCCACAAAATACACTGGACAATAATTTCTCAACGCGGTGGTCTGCCAATGGCAACGGGCAGTATATCACGTTTGACCTCGGTTCATCAAAAACCGTAGGCAGCATGGACATCGCCTGGCATAAAGGAGATCAGCGTATTTTTGATTTTAAGATCCGCGCAGGGAATTCTACTTCTAGCCTTTCTACTGTTTTCGACGGCTTTAGCAGCGGCTCTACTAACGGTATGGAGACTTATAACTTCAGTGATATTTCCGCGCGTTATGTACGGATCACGGGATTTGGAAATACCTCGAATACTTGGAATAGCGTTACAGAAGTAGATATTTATGGCGGTGACGGAGGAGGAGGATCTCCCGGGGGAGGTTCCGGCAATCCTAGCAGCCTGCTCGACCTAAGCGTTTGGAGTCTTACCCTCCCCATACCGGAAAACAACGACCCCGATAACCCTATGGATATCTACCAACCCCAATTAAACACCTTCAAGCATAATACATACTTCCATCTAAATTCCAGCGGCAATGCCGTAGTATTCCGGGCACATGCCGGGGGTACTACTACCCCGGGATCCAGCTACCCAAGGTCAGAGCTTCGCGAGATGGAGCCCGGGTATTCCGGCAGCAGGCCCAAAGCAAGCTGGTCTACCAACTCCGGCAGACATACCATGTACATCAAGCAAGCCATTACGCATCTGCCACCGGTCAAAAAGCACGTAGTAGCCGGCCAGATCCATGACGGGGGCGATGATGTGATCGTTTTCAGGCTGGAAGGCAAAAAACTGTTCATTGACCTTAACGGCGACGACGGCCCCGTCCTGGATGCTAACTACACTTTAGGGGAGATCTTCGAGGTAAAATTCGTAGCTCATAACGGTGTGATCGATGTGTATTATAACAACATGAACAGTAAATTTTGGACCTACGATGACCCCGCCGCCAACACCTCTGGATGCTATTTTAAAGCTGGGTGTTACACCCAATCCAACCCTGACCGGGGCGATTCCCCCAGCGCTTTCGGCCAGGTGCTGATCTATGATCTTTGGGTGTCGCATGATTAGAGAGATGGGTTGAGTTTAATGGCCCTTAATTGGTTTTAACCTTGAGGCATGATATCCGCAGGGAATTTGATGAAGTTATTGATCGGTTCCCTGCGGGTTTGTAGTTAGCTGGTTGGCTCCTTGTCTATCAATAATCTGTGAAGTATAGTTATTTTGTATTTTTCAAATTAATTATTTGTTAAAAATCATATATTCTTCTCTGTTTGTATAATGAATTCTTTTTTTAGTGAAACACGGCTTTAGCGAATACACATAATTGGTTATTAAGAAATTAGCTTTGAAATTCGTAAGAGTGAATTCCATTTGATAAAATGTTAATTCTGGTAATTCTGGTAATTCACGATAACACCTGCAAGAGAAATTGAGATATAAATTACAATAAATGAGATTGTTAGTAACCTTGGTGTGTTAAAATCGAGAAAAGAAGATGTAGCTATGTTTCACTATTAAAAAACATGATAAAAATCATATCGTTTTGACCTTCAGTTTTGAATGCCTGGATGTAATGTTTCTCGCAAAAATGAAACCAATTGATTTTTTTTGGATTGGCTTCAAACGAATGATATAGGTAATACCATACACTTTCTTGCCGTAGTATAATGTACTTTTTTAAGAAATTTTCAGTTTTTCCGTGTCTTTGTCTTTTCTATTTTTCATCCCCTGTTAAGGCAGTTCAACTGGACGATCTGAATATTCGTCGATTTTAGTTCGGTCAGTTGAATATAGCCTGGATACTACAGGTAACGATTATTAAAATAATGTTTTCATCAAGACCAACAACTAAATGTATGTTAAGTTTCTCCTTGCCTGTTCTGTAGTAAGCATGACAATTTGTGCGAGTGCTCAAGATTTCTCACAAGTCATGAAATTCAATACTCCCCCTCCGCCTGGTGCCGCCGGCCTTGGGAAATACGGTGATATACCGGTGAGTGAATATACCGGGATACCGTCTATCACCATACCCCTTTATGAGCTCAAGGGAAGGGATCTTACCCTGCCTATATCGCTTAGCTATCATGCCTCCGGGTTAAAGGTAGATGAGATCTCATCATTTGTTGGGGCCGGGTGGAGCTTGAACGCTGGGGGAGCCATCACCCGTTCGATTAACGGGCTTACGGATTTCAAAAGTAAGAGGGGCCCTTCTTTGGAAAGACATGGTATTGCCCGGCCTCTCGCCTACGATCATAATGATAATCAAATAGGAGGACGGCGAATACCCAAAAAGATTTCCTCTCACTGCACCCTGACATGGGAAGACAATACGGTGGATGAAAATATTCTCAACTATGGATTTATAGGTGAGATCTTGTTCGAAAAACATGTAGATACAGAACCTGATATGTTCTACTATAATTTTGGTGGATTGAGTGGGAAGTTCTTTTTTGACGAAAATCGTAATATTCGTCTTAACCAACCGGTAAAACTCGACATCAATTTTCCCAGTGAAGATTCGGGTACATGGGGAATAACTACTTTAGACGGCACGGGGTACCTGTTCGGGGGAGAGGAAAATGACGAGGAGAGTTGGATTGAATGGACCCGTTCGTTATACTCGGGAAGTAGCGAAAATAAATCCTATATCCAGGCCAGTACTTGGTATCTAAAGACTATGGCCTCGCCTTCAGGCGAACGTATCAACTTCAAGTACCATCGTGAGTATTATGAGTACAATATATTTTCGGGTGGGGCAGCCCATGTATTCGATTTTTCATGCGGAGGTTCTGGAGCATGCTCAACACCACCTATTAGCTACGGAAGACCAACTAAAATAGAGAATCAAGGACTCTTTCTTAAGGAAATTGAACTAGTACATGCTGATGGAAGTGCGTCTATTGTCCGGTTCCAACTGGCACATGATCGACAAGACGGTACGATCAACCCAGCTATTTGGAGTAATCCTACAAGCGATCACCCGGTAACGACACGGTTGGATATCATCCAAGTGATTGAAAAGACGGCTTTGGGTGTAGAACAGGTTATGAAGGAATTTCGACTCACGCAAGAAACCGGCACGAACAAACTCTGGTTGACAAAGATTCAAGAGGTGGGGATGTACAACGGTGAAGAATCCAAACCACCCTATACCTTTGAGTATTACAATCATGATCTTTTCCCGAACCGCAATTCTAAAGCCATTGATCTTTGGGGGTTTTACAACGGGGCTGATCGCAATACCGGTTATGTGCCCTACATAGCGTATGACAAATTTGGGAACATACATCAACGAGCCTTAGGAAACTATAATGCGCCTTCCGAACGATATGTTAAGTACGGTATGTTGACCAAGATCAATTACCCTACAGGAGGGTTCACCGAGTTTGAGTATGAAAGTAATCGTTCCAAAGGATTCTTAGTTAGAAAGCTCAAGGAACCTGTCCGTGTATGTCGTGCTATAAGCCATAGTATCCCCTGTGATGATTACGTAGGCCAGTCCGAGGATTTTTCGGTAGCCACAACTACGAATTATGAATTAGAAGTGGAAATTGATCGTCCTACAACTACCAGGGAGTTGGCCAAGGTATGCCGCCGGTATTCCGGGGGGTTCTCAAGCAGTTGTCAGAACGTTTTTGAGTATCAAAAAGATTTCACTGTAAGAACAGGCACATCGACTACAACTTTAGAGTATGGGATCACGGGTCCTAACGCAGGTCAAGCCGCAAATAGCTTGCTAATTAGAAAAGGTGCCAACACAATAGAAATATCCATTTCTAAAGGGTATCCTAGCTCTGGCACGATCAATCTTGACCTTGAACCCGGCGATTACACGATTACGGCCAGCGTCACCGCCCAGAGTACCCACGAAGTATGGGGGCGAGTTACATCTACGGGGTTTACCACTGCTAATCCAGGTTATATAGTAAGGATTGACAAAGCAGGTACAATGGTGCAGGAGTTTAGACAGTCCGGGACCTATTCACTTTCCTTAGCAGCCGGGGATTACACGTTAAAAACCGTTCAAGCCGACCGCGGTGTAGCAGGCGATAAGGCGTCAGCTTCCTTGAGAAATACGGATGAGCCTTATATTGATAGTAATGTGACTGCAGGTGTTAGGATAAAGCGCGTTCGTACCTCGGACGGTATGAATGAAAATGCAATTGTGAAACGATACGAGTACCTCGATTCTATGGGAGAAGTTTCCGGGAAATTGATGAAAAGACCTGTCACGTTTTTCAAAAATACTTTTCTTCGAAGTTCAGAATTTGGAGAGTTTTGTATTTACGACACCTACAGTGCAAACAGCGCTTATCCCCTAAGCACCAGTGCAGCCGGAAATTTTGTAGGGTATAGCTTCGTCACAGTCTATAATGGAGAGGAGGGAGAGTTTGGAAAATCTACGCTCACCTTCAATAACGTAGGGGATGACCAAGCTAATAATGATCCTCGAGTTAATTTTGGTTGTCCTGGAGGGGGTGGGTCAGTAGGCGGTATAGTAGTACCCGGTGTGCCTAGCCTTAGCAATGCCTATCAAAACGGGTATTTGAAAGAACGTATCGATTATGCAAACGAAAATGGCACTTTTCGCCAAGTTAAGAAAACGGTCAATACCTATACCTTAAAGTTTTTTGATACCCATGGGTTGAAAATTACCTCTTTACCCAAGCCACCTAGTTTTACAGACCTCTTCAGGTGGGTCGAACTTACACCTTGTGCACCAGTGGCCTATAAATACTATAAGATCCGTGTAGGGTATTCGAGATTGAAAAAATCAGTAGAGACATATTACAGTGATTCCGGCCATGAATATGCAGTAGAGAAGCAGTATGGGTTTAATTCTCAGAACCATCTGCTATCGTGGAAACATATCAAAAATATTCCCCCGGTTTATACCTCTTATAGTTATTACCCAGGTACTGATCGTATCCAGCAAGAGAAAAAGAGTTTGAATCATCAGACAGTTTCACCTTTTATGGGAAGAGCCTGGGAGTACGATAACTATGTACCCACGGTAGCATACGTTCATGAAAGGCTAAAGGAGGGAGAAATTTCCTCTCCTGACCTTGATCTTGGGTCAGGTGCTAACTATAAAAAAAGAGGCTCCTACACTTACAACACACTAAACAATATGCTAACCCAGGAGATCGACAGTTTTTACACCAGTTTTGTTTGGAATGCACGGGGTACAGATATCTTGGCTAGGATAGAAAATGCTGTTTACGATGCCAGCGGCAACCTTGTCGATGGCAAAGGCAATAGCTTCAGTTCGAGTCAAGTAAATACACTTTCGACTTTCACAGGCACCATTGACCAGTTTTTAGTGAAATTCCAACAGTTGAGGGAGGCTCTACCTGGGGCCATTATCACTGCCTATACTTATGAGAATGGTATTGGACTTACTTCTCAAACCGATACTAATGGACTGACTAGCTATTATAGCTATGATCCGTTAGGCCGGTTGACCAGTGTGAAAGACAGTAACGAAGACATTACCACTTCTTATCGATACAACTATGACCAGTAAGAATCAACTTTTTTTGATAATAGTACTTTTACTATTGATCGGCAGTGCTAGGGGCCAGGGCTGTGGTTATTCGAATTATTCGGAAAGTTGGAATTGGGCAGAGTTCGTAACAACCCCGGCAGGCGGCGGCGGCGGAGTAAGTGTGGATATAGTATGTAACCAACTTACCGTACAATTTAGTGCTGGGTTCACACAAAGCTCCTTAAAAACTGGTCATATAGTACGGATTGAGTCTAATCCTACTTTGCCAAATATGGTTCTTGGCTCCTTGGGTGTAGGTGATTACGTAGTTTCCATTTCAGGTGGTTTTTTACATGTCAATGGATTCGGTACAATTGGGGGGTTTGGTAAGACTTTCACTGTACCATTGACCTCTGCCGGTCCTAACCCAGCACAAAAACTTTTAGAAAATTATGTTGAACAAACCTCTGTTTTAGTTAGTGGCCATAAAGACCCTGATCAACTGGCTACGCTTAGCCGATCAAAACGTAATCGCTCAGTAAGTTACTATGATGGCCTAGGACGCATATTCCAATCCATAAAACTGGAACATAGTCCCGGTGGACACAATGAGCTAGTGAATATAGCCTATGATGGTGCGGGTAATGCCATTGAACAAACCCTTCCATACGTGATCAACAAGGCAGAGTCCCTTCCCCTACAGGATGCTAACAACAGGACTATCAATTTTTATAACAGCGCTGACTATGTTGCTCGCACAGGCTTGCCCTTTGTTCCAGTGCTCCATGAAAAGTCTCCGCTGCATCGGGTTGTAAAACAAGGTGCCGCCGGAGAAGACTGGCAAATCGACCCCGATCCAACGGTACGTACTGACAAAGTAGTACACCATTCTTATGGCGTCAATTCCCAAGCAGATAAGGTGATTCATTGGCAAATAGATGCCTTTACGGATCGACTAAGTTGTGGAGAATTCTATTCCACTGGAAAACTGGCAAAGACAGTCACTACTGATGAAGAAGGTCATTCTATCATTAGTTTTACAAATAATTTGGGGCATACTGTTTTGAAACGTGTCCAGGCCAAGAAGAATCCCAACGAGACGAATTATCAACTTGGCGAGTGGGCAGACACCTACTACATCTACGATTACTTTGACCACCTTCGTTATGTACTGCCCCCAGAAGCAATACGCACCATCAACGGGCCACCTAATTTTACATATATACCCGGTGACGATCTATTGGCGGAATGGGCATTTCAATATCAATTTGATCATCGTCAACGGATGGTTGAAAAGCAGGTTCCGGGGGCAGCCCCGATTTATATGGTGTATGATAAACGGGACCGCTTGGTTTTAACCCAAGACGGTAACCAACGGGACCCATTAGTAACTACGGGGAGGGAGTGGACCTTCTTTAAGTACGATGTTTTGAACCGTCCTATCGCCACGGGTATTTATGTACATGGCAGCGCAGTAGACCAAGAAAACATGCAACTGGAGGTAGATAGACATTACCAAGGAGCGCTCCCGGGAACTTTGTACGAAGACTTCTTGGGAACGGGCAGTCATCATGGATACACCAATCAAAGCTACCCCACCGGGGTGGTGGCGGAAGATTATCTAACCGTCAGTTACTACGACAACTATGCCTTTCAATCGATGTTCGGTACAGGCTATGGCTATGAAAAACCGGTTGTCTCAACTAACTATGAAAATACTGCATTTGATCAAGTAAAAGGACAGGTCACAGGCACCAAGGTGAAAATATTAGGCACTGATCAATGGATCAACACGGTGACCCATTACGATGACCGCTACCGTGTGATCCAAACGGTGAGTACCCATGAGTACCTAGGGGTGAACACACGCACCAGCCAGTTGTACAACTTCCCGGGGTGGCTCTTGGAGACCTATAAATCCCAAACCCGTGGTAGCAAAACCCTGGGATTACGGCAGCGCTACAGCTATGATCATGCCGGTCGGCTGCTGCGAGGGTATCACGAGCTTTATGATGACGGTGTGGGACAAGGAGAAGTACTGCTGGCCGAGAACCGGTACAACGAACTGGGAGAGTTGATCGAGAAGAACCTTCATGTAGAGGGGGGCGTACCAGCGCAAAGCATTGATTACCGGTACAACATCCGGGGCTGGCTAGAGCGTATCAACAACGCACAGCTGTCCGTTGATCCCCTCGATAATGATCCCCACGACCTGTTCGGTATGGAACTCATCTATGAAAGCCCGTTGAACGGGGTTCCCGCCGGGGGGAATTAACCATTCGTGTCTAAAAGTAAACCCACTATGCAATACATCTTCCTATTATTCCTCGTTTTTAGCAGTGTTACGAGCAGTTTTGCGGGTCCTAGCACCCCGGGAGACTCGAAAACAGCCGATCCCACGTTCACCAACATCCCTCCAGCTTCCCCTTTGAAGAAGGCCCTTTCCATTCCCCCCAGTAAGCGCCCAGGTACCCAAGGGACTTCTTCCCCTGCGCGGCCTGCGGCCTTGGCGGCGGGGATAGGGATCCTCACCCCTTTGGGTGCCGGCACTGCCCCGGGAAGCTTGCACTTCCCGTTACAGGGCGCTTTTGACGGTCAGCCGGCTTGGGATGAAGTGGCACAGTCCCCCACCGGGGGAGTGGGGGGTGAAATAGCCCCGGCCTATGGGGACCGGTACGGTTACATTGATTTTGGCCCCAACTATGCGGATACCCAGATCACGGGTACCTGGACACGGTACCGCGCTTGGAGCGGGGGAGACCATACCCCGTACGTAGCCTTATGGTGGGATGATGATACGGATAATATCAATGACAACGGGGTGGCAGAGACCCG
>JANQLQ010000248.1 GCA_028280565.1 Fulvivirga sp. | reverse complement strand
CTCAAATGGCGGGTAAGGTGGTCGTAGATTTTGTGGGAGGTCAAGGCGCAAAAAACGAGCATAGCCATAGCTACGTAAGTCTTTTTGCAACGCAGAGATCCCGCAAAATATACCCCGGATTGGCCGTTATTTGAGGCTTGACATGACACTAGTGTTAAGTTAAGTGTAAGGTGATGGTTAAGTCGCCGAAATTTTTGTAGTAGACGAAGCAATAAAAAGTAAGTATAGCCTTAGCTAAGCGAGTCTTTTTATTGCGAAGTATAAGGCAAAAAGAGCAAGACTTGGGCCGTCAGATTACGCTTAACTTAACACTAACACTCAATGGATCAAACAGAAGTTTCATTCACTGTTTAACTCGGCCCTATTTATAGCGAGTTCATGCACGAAGATAGCAGGACGTTTAACCCGATTAGGGCTGACAGGTACGAGGCGTATGCTAAACTTGATTGTATTGGATGCGGGTTGAAAAAAATAGAGGGCTGCCCTCCAAGGGTCAGCCCTCCTTAATCATATACGGGAATGTATTTCTCCAGGCGTAGTCCTGTCCTATTCTAAAACTACCAATGCTGAAGAATATACCCCCTTTTCACCTCTTATCATTACATTGTAATACCCTCTTTTCACCGTGAGGTCCACTTTGATCACACCGCCCTTTTTATTGATCACCTGGTTGAGCACTACACCACCTTGCAGGTTAACGAGGGTCAAAGAATGGCTTGTGTCTTCCATGGGCAAATTCACCATGACATGTCCTGCGGCAGGATTAGGATACATCGAGAGTGTATTCGTCGCTGCCAAGCCAGGCTCTAAGGCGGTGACCACATTTTGCCTTCCGAACGTTACGTTTTTCACGGAGACGTTCACATTTTCACGGTACCCGGACTGGTTCAGGTAAGAGAATACCAGCGACTGCACCTCTCCTATTTGACCCGTGCTGCCATCTCCCCGGGTAAAACGCCCAAGGTCCAACACAACAGCCTGTAGCTCATTATCATGGACCGGAAGGGTCATGCGAAGCCGGTTTTCCCAGCTAGCCAAGTCCTTTTCAACGATACTTATCTCCAAAGGCACATTGTTTTCTATGCCTAGTTGAAGTGAGCTATACTCGCTTAGGTCCAAGTAGTTATGCCCGGCTTTAAGGTTTCTGAATACATTTATTACATCGGCACTGGTACCTTCTAATTCAAAATCTCTTTCTACCAGGTACTCACCTGCCACCGGTTGAACAGTCACAGGGTCTATAGAAAAATAATTTACCTCGGATTGCTCTTTGTTGTAATCCACTCCCCAGGCACCATCAGCCAAGTAAAGTGCATCGTATACGCCGTATCCCTCTTGCTGGACTGAAATACCAGCATCAAAAAGATAGCCTGTTTCTACCAAGACGGTTTCTTCACTGTTACCACTGAGCTCAACGATCTGCTCAAATTGCTCTATACCTGAAATTTCAGTATCCCTCATATTAGCGGTCAGCTTTACCTGCTTTGCCCCTGCGCGATTAACAAGTTGTAAGCGAAGCTGACCGTTTTGATAGGTACCACTTTTTACAAACACTTGCGGCAGTGCGGCAGAGTCGGTAGTCATCCTTACTTCTTTTTCTGCTTTAAGCTGATCCAAGGCATAATTTAAAGTATTGAAAACCTGTGCCGGTGTAGCCCCCCAAGCCTGGAAATTTAGGTAATCCCCTCCGGGGTAGTCCCCAATATTCCAAAGGCTGATGATATCATAAGCCTCGGCAGTTTCTCGAGCGGAGAACCAGGCCGAATATTCCTTAAGCCCTTGGCCAGTCTCAATCTCGGCATACACGATGTCCAATCCTTGCAGGTTCACATAGCGAATGTCGTCCAAGGCTCCGCCATTCAAACGGTCACACACGCTTTTCGTGTGATTGTAGACAGCACCTTGGGTAGACGTCACCAATGCGGCCGCTACTCTTTTGTCCTCTAAATAATAATCCGCTGAAAATACTTCAGATGCGTTCGTCAATGCGATTAGATCGGTAGGGCTAGACACCAAAGCTTCTTCCTCTCCTGTAAAGCCTTGGGCGGGCAAATAGTTGTGAATGCTACTTAGCCGGGCATTGCTCCTATGTTTTGCCAAGGATTGCTGCCGCGCACGTTTGTTGGTAGCCGTTCCTTGTGCTGTACGGGTGTAATTTCTTTGGGCTATGGCCGAAGCAAGGTCGCCATTACTTTCCAGCCCCCCGTCATTTCCAGAGCTGCTTTCGTCGCTCCGTGTAATGGAAGCAAAATTATCCCGCTGGATCGCCTCGATAGGATTAGCGGACACATAAAACAGCGCATCATTAAAGTCCTGGTCACAGGCAGGGGAATCGCGCCTGATATCTTCAAAACCTAACACGATAAGGTTATTCTCCGTGTCATTCAGTAACACATTATGATACCGGTCCCCGACTATAGGCTCAGGATTAAAGTCAGGGTTTGAATACAATATCCAGTTGCCACTACCTACGCTACCGCTCCATCCATTAGCAATAAGCACCCATCCTATACCCGTGCCCGGGGGGAACGTCCCGATCTTTACCCTGTCACCTGTAATGAGCCCACCACCGCTGAACTGCTTGGATACATTCGGAAAAATAATGGTAACGTCTCCTTGTGGAGGCGCGGACGTATAAGGATTGTTAAGATCGTACGTATAAAATCCCAATACATTTCGATATCCCGCTCCCTCATCTACAAACGTGACCCATACATCGGCACTGTCGTTTACGATAATATCCGTATCATAACCCGATGAGATCAATTGTGGATTAAAAGTAGGAACAGGCTGACCTTCAGGTAGCGAGGCACCTATATCTTCTAATAATGAGGCGGGAACATTGTCCCGGCCATCTAAGTAGTTAGGAACACCATCCGAATTGTATGTGCCTAAATATTGATACTGGCTGTGCGCCACGTTGGCCAACCCTAGTATAACCGCTAAAAATAATACTCTTTTCATAACCCTTCTATTTTCTTACCAACTTCGCTTCATTTTGCTGGAATCTAAATTATGAAGGTCATTCCTTTCATTGCTTTGTTTTCGATAAGTAGGATTTTGCTTTCAGCGAACAGTTGTTTCCACCAGGTTATTTGACCTGGGAGGCTTCGACACCCCTTTATCTATGGCAGGCGTTAACTCGCAGGATAACAAAGGTCATTTACCGAAGCATAAGTGCACTCCGTCCCAAGCACGGACATGGAAAACCCGCGCCCTATAATGAAATAGGTTGATAGGTTGATATTCATAACGGGTCCTGGTCTGTAAAAAAGACCTTTTAACAATGCCTGGAATGCTAGCGCTACTGTTGAAGTTAAGCCTCAAATGACGTACCGGGCAGAGGGTAATAGTGCTTGAGGTATTGGAAGGTTCTCGATCAGTCGGCAATAGGCAAAGGGCAGTAGGCAAAAAAATAGAGGGTTGCTGATTGTGGATAAGTACGCATTACGCTGCGCTAAATACGGACTAGGTGAAGGTTTTAGTTTTAAAGCTGGTGCCAGCGAACTGAAAGGGACGGGTGATCAACCTCCTGTTCTAAATCCATCCAGAACCCATACCTAGTACCGTCACCCTTACTTTACTTCCTAACCTCGTCATTCCTTGCAGCCCGTGCGTTGGGCTAGGCGTGACAAGGAATCTGCGAAGTCGTGAAACGAAAGCCCAGTACATTCAAAAAAAAGATTCACCTTCAACAACACACCAGGTTCCTGCTCTCGCGCATCGCTCACTCGGCAAGGCCGGCAGAATGACGATAAAGAAGGTTCGTGAGTCCATAAAGGCAGTGCAGAACATAGGGTTTACAATTCTACAATGAGAGGATCAATGTGTTTGAAAACCTCCTGCCCTTGCCTTGCTACATAAGCAGGTATGACAAATTTTGACTCAAGATCATTCCTGTCTCAAGCTTTCAACAGGATTTTTATTGGCAGTTTTTAACGCTTGCGATCCCACGGTGAGCAGGGCAATACCCCCGACGAGAAGGACAGGCATAGCCAACATCCACCAACCAATATCAATTTTATAAGGATAATTTGACAACCATTGTCGCATGGTGTAAAAAGCCACGGGCATGGATATAAGGGTGGAGACGAGGATCAAAATTAGGTACTCTTGGGTAAGCAAACCGAATACCCGGGCCAACGAAGCGCCCAATACCTTGCGGATACCGATCTCCTTGGTACGTTGTACTATCGAATACGAGGCTAGTCCCAACAACCCCATGCTGGAAATGACAATGGCAATAATGGCGAAAAGTGTGATGATCATTCCAAATTGGTGATCTACCTTGTATTGCGCGTCGAATTTCTGATCCAAGAAGCTGTAGTCAAAAGGCGCTCCCGGGAAAAACTTCGCCCATAGCTGTTCTATTTCCTGCAGGTTTGAGCGTAATTGTTCCACACGCCCGGTCGCCGACCGGTTTTCGTCTATGTTGAGCGTAATCGAATAATAATTGCTCCAGCTACTGAGCACAAAACCACAAGGTTGGATCCGGTCACGTAAAGATTGCTGATGAAAGTTTTTTACCACCCCGATAATGGTAAGCTCCGGGAACATGTCATTTTCTAATAACTGTTGCCCAATAGCCTCCTCGGCAGAGGAGAAGCCAAAATGCCCTAATGCTTCCTCGTTGATCACAAAGTTCCCTTTACCAAAAGTACCATCACCCGGCGCATAAAATCTCCCCGACAGGAGTTCGAGATCGTAGGCCTTGGCAAAATCCCTATCGCAGGCGATCAACATGATATTTTTTCGTATCTCGTCATCTTCTCCCGGCCTTTTCATGAAAGCGTTCCAGCCGATCGGCTCGCCGGGCACCACGCTTGAAGCCGTCATTTGGTTCACGCCATTGAGCTGGATCACCTCTTCTTTAAAGCTGTTGACAGATTCAAAAAAGGTGGTATTCTCCTCTACAAGCGAGCCCGGCGGAGCATCCAAAAGCAGCGTATGATCGATCTTCACCCCAAGGTCTTTGTTCTTCATATACATGAGCTGCTCATAGGTCACATAAGTGGCAATGATCATACAGGTAGAAGCTACGAATTGGAAAACGACCAGGCCTTTCCTGAAGAAGCGACCCGACCCTAACGGTGAAACCCGGCCTTTTAGCACCACCGCCGGTTTAAAGCTAGAAAGGATGAAGGCAGGGTACAGACCGGCCAAGACGGAGCCGGTAGTGAGCAAAGTGAATACAACAGCCCAAAACAAAGGCTGTCCCTCTACAGGCAAGGTCATGGGATTAGCGATCGCTCTCAAGTAAGGCAAAGCAACTTGTACTATAGTAAAAGCCAATACTGCGGCGCAAAGGTTGATCACCAGGGATTCTATCATAAACTGCCATCGTAATTGATAGGTATGTGAACCCAATGCCTTGCGTATACCTACTTCACGGGCGCGCTCCATAGCGCGTGTGGTCGACAAATTGATGAAATTGATCCAGCCGATGACCAGGATAAATACCCCAATGAAAGCTAGGCCAAGGAGTAGGTTTTTTGCGGACTGGTCAATGCTGCCGTCTTCTTTTACTACGGTAAGATAATGTTCTCCAACCGGCAGTAACCTTGCTCGCCAAACACTCTCATCCCCTTGAAAAATGGGTTTCTCCAGTATAGACTGACCGATAGCTACCGCCAGCTCTTTGCCAGGCAAGTCACCTTTCACGTATACTTTAGTATTCCACCCCTCCCAACTATCCGTAGTCCCTCGCTCTTCTATGATCTCGAGCGTAGACATAGAAAGCAACACGGTGAATTCGAAGTGTGTATTACCAGGTAAGTCTTTCATTACCCCGACTATTTCATAGTCATGAGCCCCCACGTTACCGGTCAATGTGACCGTCTTCCCTATCGCCTGCTGGTCTCCAAAGATCTTATAGGCTACCCTACTGGAGATCACCATTTTAGAAGGTTCATTTAAAGCCGAGAAAGAACCCTCTAACGCTTTTAACCCAAGGGTATTGGCAATGTCAGCATCGGCAAAGTTTATCCCTTGTTGTTGAAAGATATTTTTGACGCCGTTCTCCTCGTACACCATGGAATTGTTTTGATAATCCAATGGTATCATTCGAAAAGCAGACCTCACCCCGGGTACCTCTTCCAGGGCAGGTTTAAACGCCGGGGCTAAGTGAAAATAAACCCTGCTACGTTCCTGTTGATCTCTTTCTAAATAAAATCGATGGATGCTTTGGCTTTCCTCGAAAAACTTGTCATAACTCAACTCATAGGCCACGTAATAAAAAATAACCAAGCATGCCGCCATACCAAGCGCCAACCCACCCACGTTAACCATGGCGTAAATACGATTCTTTAAAAGGCCCCTAATGGAAGTTTTTATATAACTATAAATCATATATATCTCATTAACAGTTATTTATAAGTTTTATTTAAAGTGAATTATATTCACTCCAGGGTGATATAAGCAACGTGACCTTCGAGACTGCAGGGTACCTACCGGGATAAGAGACCGCCCCGTTTCGCCCATTATGAGCAAACACTGCCACTACCCCTCGTTCTTGATCCAATTTCATGGTTATGTTCCAGTACCTTGAAACCTATTTTCTTTTTACACAAGTCCCATGCCATTGAAATAAATAATTGATAATCAGTAATTTATGAATATGTTTCTCATTTTAAAATATAAAAGCTGTCTCATTATGACACACACGACTTGTGTCATAATGAGACATACTCTATTTTTATCTTTCACTGCCCTGGTCTGTGGACCACGTAGCAACTGGAAGTATGAAAAAGCAAGGTTTTATAGTAGTCATTGATGACGATGAAGATGTGCTGGTAACAGCCCGGATGATCTTAAGGAATCATTTTGAAAAAGTACAAGTAGAATCTTCACCAAAGAAGTTGGAGTCTTTGCTAAAGACAGTTGATGTTGATGTGGTCATACTGGACATGAACTTTAAGACCGGGGCTACCAGCGGAAATGAAGGCTTGTTTTGGTTGCGCCGGATCAAGGAAATCGATCCGGAGGTACATGTGATCATGAACACGGCTTATGGTGACATTCAGCTGGCAGTAGAATGTATGAAAGACGGCGCTACTGACTTTTTGGTCAAACCATGGGAGCAGGAAAAGCTTCTTTCTACGGTTAAAAATGTTCTTGAGCTTAAGCAAAGTAAAAAGGAGATCACCCGGCTGGAAGAAGCCTCCAAGACACTGGCCCGGGACCTGGAAAGATCTCAAGGCGATCTTATTGGCTCCTCCCCCGCGATGCAGCGTGTGTTCGAAAGCATTGATAAGGTAGCGGTAACGGATGCCAACGTCTTAGTATTAGGGGAAAACGGCACCGGTAAGGAGTTAGTAGCCCGGGCGATCCACAATGCCTCTAAGCGTTCTCGTAAACCCTTTGTGAAAGTGGACCTCGGGTCCATCACCGACTCGTTATTCGAATCCGAAATGTTCGGCCATAAAAAAGGAGCGTTTACGGATGCCAAGGAGGACCGCGTAGGCCGTTTCGAGGTAGCCAATGGCGGTACGATGTTCCTGGATGAGATCGGCAATATCCCGATGAACCTGCAGTCTAAACTACTTTCTGTATTGCAAAACCGCCAGGTCAGCAAAGTAGGTGACCACCGGGTCATACCACTCGACATACGGCTGGTCTGCGCGACCAATAAAGATATTTATGGCATGGTGCAGGAAGAACAATTTCGTGAGGACTTGCTATACCGGGTCAATACGATCGAAATAGAGCTCCCCCGCCTGGCAGATCGTGAGGGAGATGTTGGTTTGCTCACCCGGCATTTCATGCAGGCATATGGCAATAAGTATGAAAAACCAGGCTTAAAGCTTACTAAGGATACACAAAAAAAATTGGAAAGCTACCCCTGGCCCGGGAACGTTAGGGAATTACAACACGCCGTAGAAAGAGCCGTGATCATGAGCAGCTCCGATACCCTGGAGCCGGAGGACTTCCTAGTCAAGAAACCTAACAAAGTGCCTCCCAAAAACAAATCGCTTAATGTAGAAGAGGTAGAAAAACAAACGATCATAGAAGCCCTGGAAAAGTATAACGGCAATTTAACCAAGGCAGCCCAAGAACTGGGTATGGGGCGTAGTACCTTGTATAGAAAACTAACTCGTTATGGTATCTAGTATTAATTGACGTATGGGGGGCATAAAAACCATGTTCTCGGCTTTTGGAAGGCTCTTGCACCACCAGCAATAGACAAAGGTATCTCAAGGGTTCCTTTATCGTTAAATCCCTGTTTATCAAATCAACTACCTGGCGCTTTTGTAAATCGTGCCCATCTTCAGCACATTCGGTCGTAAATCGATTTCCTCCCTGCGTATTTGTAATCCGCTTCGAGCCATTTACTTTAACAGCTAAACACACCAGGGGTGGTACTCGTTGGATGTGTTCTGCCTTCTTTAAGGACTCCCGGGGAGGATTAGTGAGGGCTTACTTTGGTCATTAGTCGTAAACGAGAGAACGGATTACAAATCCTATGGCTACGATAAGTACGCATTACGCTATGCTAAATGCGCACTAGTGGAGTGGAGTGGAGTAGCACTAGGATATCATTGAAAATTCAAGTGCGTATGGAGGGGGACATCCAGGAACAGCGCGGCCCATTTGAAGCCTGTGGGTAAGCGGCCTGTAAGGGTTGGGCAGTGCGTTTAGCGGGGAAAATGGGCTTTGTTGCTGGCGCCTTTTTCTTTTGTTTCGTTTTCTTTTGGGCACGCAAAAGAAAATGAAAACCGGGCTTAGAACCGCAAAATCCCGCTTATACTGCGCATTGCGAAGATAGCATTACCCGAAACATTTTAAAGATATAGCCTAGCTTGCCAAAATCAAACGTTTTACTACCAAAGCCAATCTCCAAGAACGCCTTATTTTCTCGGTCCTATTCTCAAATTCGGCAGCCAGCAATCAACAATCAGCAACCTCTTATTTTGTCAACTGCCCTTTGCCGATTGCTGACTAACCGATAACCAATAATTTAGAATGTCTTACTCAAAAACTGAACTGAACAGTGATTTCATTTCCTCCCATGACTGGCGATCTGCCTCGGCATTATAAGCAAATGGGAGGTTAAATTGTTTCCCCAGTGAGTCTGCGTCCGGGCTTGTAAAGCTGTGGACGGCACCTTCGTAGGCAATATACTCGTAATCTGCCTCTATATTGTCCATGGCCGCCTTATAAGCCTCTACGGATTCCGCGGACACGAACGAATCCTGCGCGCCATTACAAACTAGCACCTTTGCTCTAAGTGGGCTGGCCCCGGGCATCACCGGCAGCTCTACCCCGCTATGAAAGGCTGCTACGGCATCCAGATCAAGCCCCATATTTGCCATACTGAGTACCACACTCCCTCCAAAACAGTAGCCTATAGCGCCAATTTTCATGCTATCCACAGCCGGGTGCATTTTTAGCTCCTTCATGGCCTGCACAAACCGGGTTTTCCCTTCGTCGATATTTGACATCACGCTCATGGCGAATTTCCCGGCGTCATCAGGGTGGCTTGCTGTCTTACCCTCACCATACATGTCCACGGCCAGGGCTACATATCCCAGTTCGGCTAGCATTTTCGCGCGTCTACGAGCATAGTCATTATGTCCCCACCATTCGTGCACTACTAATATCCCGGGTCTCGTACCCTCTTTGCTTTCATCATAGGCAAGGTATCCCTGCATGGTTGTGCTATCCGTTTTGTAAGTGATTTCCCGGCCGGTTATTGCTGGCGTTGCTTCGGCAGTGTCTGCGGAAGTTTCGGTTCCAGCCTCCTCCTGCGCATTCTCCGCAGGTTTGCTGGTACATGCTACGCCCGCCAACAGGATCATAAATAAGATAGGTTTAGGTGTTCTCTTTTTCATAATTGTTTCAAGTTCGTTTGTTTCAGCACAAGTTAAAAAAAATATAAGATTTGCATTGCCCGGTCTTATGCCCATAAATGGTATTCGTCAATCGGCCGCCTGCAGATGTGATTTTATGAGCGTTTTGCTGGGTACTTTTACCGGTTGTCTCCCCTCGCAACACCCGCTAAGTTTTTAAATTGGACTTGCAGCAGAGGGTATAAATGCTCATATTAGGGCACAATCAAACGTGAATTTTTGAATACTTTTCGCTTAAAGATACTTTTGAGGATCTTTCTCATCCTGGCCTTTGGCTTTTCCGCCGTGTACATTCTTACGCAAACCTATTTCTGGTTGGTCTCTATTTGGCTCTTCCTGTTCATGTTCATCACCTTTTATGAATTGATACGGCTCATCGAACGATCTAAACGCGAACTGAGTAATTTCTTGCTCAGTATCCAGCAAAACGACTTTTCGAACACTTACTCTATGAAAGCCATAGATAAAAGTGATTATGAACTTCATTATGCCTACACGACAATAACAGGAGAGTTCCAAAAGCTTAGGCGCGAGAAGGAGTCAAACTACCATTTTTTACAGGCCGTGGTAGAACACTCTGCCGTGCCGCTGGTCGGGTACCGGGAAAACGACCTCGTAATCACACTGATGAATGAAGCCGCTAAAGATCTTTTTAAAAAACCCTACTTAAAAACGGCTAAGGCTCTAAGTAAAATAGATAAGTCTTTAGGGCAAAAAGTGCTTGAGCTGGAAAGCGGACAAAAGGAATTGGCCAAGATCTTGATCAATAACGAGTTGCTAAGCCTTTCAGTAATGGCAAAAGAGCTCCGGCTTGACGGTGAGCTCTACAAGCTCGTATCCTTCCAGAACATCAAGGCCGAACTGGATGAAAAAGAACTGGACTCCTGGCAGAAATTGATCCGCGTACTGACACATGAAATAAAGAACTCCGCCATCCCCATTTCCACCTTGACGGAGGTGGTCAACCAAATGATCACCGATAGCGACGGGGAACTCAAAGACCTCTCCACTTTAGACAAAGAAGACCTGGAGGACCTTAAACTCGGTATAAAAACCGTGCAAAAGCGCAGTAAAGGGTTGGTGAATTTTGTAAACGCTTACGGCCAACTGGCCAAGATCCCTCAACCAAAAATTCAATGGATAGAGGTAGATACTCTCATTGAAAACGTACTTTCCTTACTCCAATATGATTTTAAAAAACAAGGAATAAAGGTGGAGACTTCCCCAGCACCTTCTTTGCGAGTACAGGCAGACCCGGAACTCGTTGAACAAGTGTTGATCAACTTAATAAAAAATGCCAAAGAGGCACTGGCCGACACTCCTGCTCCCACAATCAAGGTCAGCTGTCGGCAGGAAAAAGGAAAGATCATTCTAAGTGTAGAGGACAATGGCCCCGGGATAGACGCCGAGACACTCGAAAACATTTTTGTTCCCTTTTATACCACTAAAAAGGAAGGCTCGGGGATCGGGCTAAGCCTTTCCCAACAGATCATGCGAGCGCACAAAGGCAACCTAAGCGTCCACTCAGAACCCGGCGTAAGGACTTGTTTTTATATGTTCTTTTAGATCAAAAGGTCTTGGGTTGAACACCATTAGTAGTACTTAGCCAGGTTCAACGTTATAGTAATCAATTATTTAACCATAAAAGTCAGCTCCCGGTAATATTCAGTCCATAGTATGGAGTCGTGAGTATGGAGTGGTAGATTTAAAGAAACCTTCTAGAAACATAGGATCTAAATTTTATCATAAAATGAAATCCATCACGCTGCCGGCCCCGGCGTTTTAGAGATGGAAAAGAGTCCGTTTAGCTGGGACGTATGCCTGTAATAGGGTGCACCCAATGCCATTCCGAAAAAAACCTAAACTGGTCCGCGTTTGCAACGCGGACCCATGAGTAATACAAGACGCGAGCGTCAGCATTTGCAATGCGGGTACCTAACGAATACCTTAATCAAAACAGAAAACGCCCTAACTACAGCACCAAAAATAAACTTACCCCAACAACACTGAAACTGTTACACTTTGCCAGGTTCAACGTTATAGTAATCAATTATTTAACCATTTAAGTCATTGATAATGAGGTTTGTAGTTTCAAACCTATTGCCAGCGAGTTGCAAAGGATGGGTGATCCACATCCTGTTCTAAATCCATCCAAAACCCATACCTAA
>JANQLQ010000184.1 GCA_028280565.1 Fulvivirga sp. | reverse complement strand
GGATAGCGCGTTTTGCGCGGAAAATGGGCTTGGTTCCTGGCGCCCTTTTCTTTTGTTTCGTTTTCTTTTGGGCGCGCAAAAGAAAATGAAAACTGGACTTAGAACCACGAAATCCCGCGTATACTGCTCATTTTCAGGCTGGCATTACCCGAAACATTTCAAAAACGTGATCTAGCTTGGCAAAATTAAACGTTCTACTATCAAAGCTAATTTTCAAGGACGCACTATTTTTCCGGTCTTATTTTCAAAGTCGACCGTCAGCAATAAACCATCGGCACAGAATGAAGGTCATTTTTTAATCAAGTCCAGGTCTGCCCGTTATTTTAAACTTACCGCGTAATGCCGATGACAATAGAACGAGGCTCAAGCCTGCACAGTTGGCTATCCATCTTCTCCCTATCTTTCTCATGCCAAAACCCCGTGGAAACAGAAGTATCCAGCACCTTGTACCACCCTTTTTGTGCCCTTTTCTTCCCAGGCATTTCAAACTCAAGAGGGTCCCAGTAAGCGTTGATCATCACATGGATGGCATTTGCAGCGGTACGGTGGTTTAAGGTGAATGCCAACGAATGCGAATCGTATGACCAGTCCGGCTGAAATGACCGTGTTCCATGCCACTGTACCAGCGAGACACCATGACGGATATCGGTCCAATAAATATCTTCTTTGAAATGCGGAAAACTCTTCCGGAAGGCGATAAGCCCCTTTACGAACTCCAATAGCTCTGCATTATTTTCCACCAGGGTCCAGTCCATCCAACTGATCTCGTTATCTTGGCAATACGGGTTATTATTTCCCTGCTGTGTCCGTCTTATCTCATCGCCCATACAAAACATCGGGGTCCCTTGACTGATCATGAGTAACGTAAAAAAATTCTTTACCTGTTTTAGTCTCAGGGTATCAATGCCAGGATCATCCGTGGGTCCTTCCACTCCGCAGTTCCAACTGTAGTTTACATTCATACCGTCACGGTTATCTTCCAGGTTGGCCTGGTTATGCTTTGTGTTGTAACTTACGAGGTCATTCAGGGTAAACCCATCATGAGAGATCACAAAGTTGATACTTTGGTTCGGATCCCGTCCCTCCAGTCCTTTGAATACATCCCTACTCCCCGTGAGCCGGTTAGAGAGGGTAGGCACCATGTTTTTGTCTCCTTTCATGAACATCCTGATGTCATCCCTGTACTTTCCATTCCATTCCGCCCACCGGTCCCCGGTAAAATGTCCAAGCTGGTAAAGCCCTACGGCATCCCATGCCTCGGCTATGATCTTAGTATAGGCCAGCACTGGGTCCGAATCAATCTCCCAAAGTACTGGCGCATTGGAAACCGGCGTGCCGGTTTCGTCCCGGGCCATCACCGAAGCCAAGTCGAACCGGAAGCCGTCAATGTGCATTTCAGATACCCAATAACGCAGGCAATCGCCAATCAGCCGGCGCGTTACACTATGATTTGCATTTAGCGTATTGCCTACACCCGTATAATTTTGATAATGTCCTTGCTGGTCTAAAATATAATACGCCCGGTTTTCCATCCCTTTGAATGACAAATACGGCCCTAATTCTCCACCTTCCGCCGTATGATTGAATACCACATCCAAGATCACCTCTATCCCGTTCTTATGGAGCGCCTTGACCATATCCTTAAATTCATTGACCGGCCCAAGGGGTGAACGGTCCGTACTATAGGCCGGATGGGGAGCAAAAAGTGAAATAGGACTATATCCCCAATAATTAGTGAGTTCATGTGGAGCATGTTGCGTATCAAAGTGTTGCACTGGCATCAGCTCCACGGCAGTGACCCCCAACGATACCAGGTAAGGGATTTTTTCAATGACGCCCCGGTAAGTGCCCCGAAGCTCTTCGTCTACACCCGAATTAGGATGCATGGTAAAACCTTTTACATGCAACTCGTAGATGATCGTCTCCTTATACGGCTTTCTCAGTGGACTCGTGCCTTCCCAATCGTAGTCGGTACCATTGACCACCACACTTTTCATAGCATACTTTGTATTATTGCCGGGAAAAATAGCTCGTTTTCGGCTGTACTCCCCTTCTACCGTAGCTTTACAATAGGGATCTAATAATAGCTTATCCGCATCAAACCTGCGGCCCTTTACCGTATCAAAAGGCCCATGTACCTTATAACCATAAAGCTGTCCTTCCCCTATCCCTTCGATGAACACATTCCAGTAATAACAGGTTTTGTTTTTGCCTGGGTCCAGTTTAAAGATATGGGAGGGCTCTTCGTCCCCTGGCTGATCAAACAACCACAGTTCTACGAGAGTGCTGTTTTTAGAAAATAAGCTAAAATTAACCCCATTCTCATAACAAGAAGCCCCCATTGGGAAGCTCCGCCCGGGGATGGCTTTAAGTTTTCGCATAATTTTAACGATAAGATCTTTTTTTAGTAACCTATTGGTTTTGTTTCCGTGGTAGCCGGTGTACTCAACTAATTTATGGCATTATTAATGTCTCAATGCTAAAATTCGCAAAAACTATTCAACGGGTTTATTACATATTCAATAAGTGAAACCCTTTCTTTATGTCAGTTCAACTGATACTTACCTAACATCTCCTGGACAATACTTTGGGAGTCCAGGAATTTAGATGACGGATCAGGCAGGTGCCGGGAAGGATCATCTTTAACGGCAGAGAAAATGTTTTTCGAGAGCATAAGATCATAGCACTCATGCAGGCATTGTGCGATCACATTGGGGTTATGTTTTAATTTACTTTCCATAACTCGTATGTATTGGTTATACCATTTCGGCATTCTGCTGAGGTACAAAAGCCTCGTAAAGAATTGCGATATACTTTCCTGCGCATTGGTAGACCTGTAAAACCTTTGGAGTAGCGAAGGATTAAACTCTTTACATTTATAAAGACACCAGATCCTCACAATAGAATTATTCCGTTCGCGCTCTCTTAGGTAGAGGATATCGCTACGGTAAGTGCTGCTGATCACTAAAAACCGGTCATCGGCAAGGCTTTTCATTAGGCTTTCACAAGCATACAACTGGTCTCCTTTGAACTGGAATCCCGGTGCATGCTGACCTTGTATACTTACTAAGTTCATGACATTCAACTTAATAATTGGATAACAGGTTCATTGCCTTGCATTTTAGCCTGCGCCAGTGCCGTATTGCCACGAACGTCCTTGATGGACTTGTCAGCATTCTTTTCAAGTAACATCCTCAGAATGTCCAGTTGACCGAAGGTAGCCGCATAAATGAGTGCCGTAGCCCCATTCTGATTCTGTGCATTAATATCCGCACCATGATCGATCAGGAGTCTTGCAATGCCCGGGTAACCTTTAAAACATACGCCCATTAAGGCACTGTTTCCCGCGGCATCTTTGGCATTAATGTCTGCACCGTATTCTATCAATACCCGGGTTATTTCTTCATAGCCGTTATAACTACTAAGTATCAAAGGGGTGAAGCCACGATGATCCGGTGCGTTAACTAAGTTTTTATCATCGCCTAAAATTCCCTTTACCCCATCGATATCTCCTTCCCTGGCATATTGATGAATGGCATTATTTGTGGGTTTTCTCATATCTAAATAACAATGGTCTCCATGAATTTGTATCACAAAATCGCTTATCGACCGGGCAATACTGACGAAAGGCTGGCTTATATTCTAGCATTCAAGCTGTTGGGCAGCTTGAGGTTGTATGGGTAAAAGAATACGGCACTCACCTGCCGTCAAAGCCCTTTTAGTGAAAAGAGCCACTCTACCAACCGAAGCCAATTTCTTGTAGCTATCCCTAGTCGCAATCGTTTCCAGTGTTAAATTACCAAAATCATCATAAAGAAAATTTATTACTTTTACGCAAGCATAAGATTTATTTATATGACTTTGAACCAGCTGAAATACGCGCTTGCCTTACAAAAACATGGTAGCTTTAAGAAGACGGCAGAGAAACTATCCCTGTCACAACCTGGCCTCAGCTTACAGATCCAAAAGTTGGAGGATGATATCGGGCTTATACTTTTTGACAGGTCTTCTTCACCGGTCAAGGTCACCAGCGACGGCGCTGTTTTCTTAATGCGCGCGGAGGAGATCGTGGTCAGCGCCAATGACCTTCGCCAGTTTACCACACGGCACAGGAATGACTACAGTGGCAGGATTGTCTTAGGTGCCATACCTACGTTAGCGCCGTTCCTTATCCCTTTATTTGCGGAAGACCTACAACAGGACCACCCCGGGCTGAAGCTGGATATCCATGAAATGACCACGGAACTTGTGATCGGTAGTGTGCGTAACGGGGAGCTCGATGCAGGATTGATCTCTACCCCCGTCAACCTATTTGGAATAGAGACCATCCCTTTGTTTTACGAAAAATTCTATATCTATTCTCCCGGAACAAATGAAAAAAAGACGGAAATACGGCTCAAAGACATCAATTATAAGAAACTTTGGCTGCTGAATGAAGGAAATTGCTTCCGTGACCAAGTGAATAACTTTTGTGATCTCAAAGAAATAAGAAAAGATAAAGATTTTGTATACCGCAGCAATTCTATCGATGCACTGGTACGCATTGTTGATAGCAAAGGGGGCATGACCATCCTTCCCGAACTCACTACACTTAGCCTGGCGCTGGACCAAGAGCAAAACATCTCTCCCATCCCGGGCAAAGCGCGTGAGATCGGCCTGATCCTACGAAAAAACTACGATAAGCAGCGTTTTATCCTGAAACTGGAAGAGTACATCAAAAAGAGCATCCCAAAAAAAATGCTTTCTTCACAGGGTATGGAAATTGTAGATCCCGGTATCAGGAACCGATAAATGAGGACCTGGGCTATAATTTTAACAGTAATATCAATCCCATCCAGTCGTTTCATGATTATGAGAATCGTTTTAATGTTCACGCTATCGTTCTTTTTGCAAATCACCTACGCCCAGGAAATACAGCAAAAACTACCGGAAAAGACTAGGGTATTGTTCCTTTTAGATGGCTCCGGTAGCATGCTTGCATCCTGGGAGGATACCCATAGGATGCAGGCAGCCAAAGACCTTCTAAGTGACCTCGTGGATTCGTTAAAAGCGGATCCACGCCTGGAACTGGCCTTACGTGTGTACGGTCACCTGTATTCTAAAAAAGCGCAAAACTGTAAAGACACCCGGCTGGAAATAGGTTTTAGTAAAAATAATCATGACCAGGTCATTTCAAAACTCCAATTGGTCAAACCGAAGGGCACCACGCCCATTGCTTATTCACTAGAACAGGCCGCAAAAGATTTTCCCACGACCGGCGGATACCGTAATGTCGTCATTATCATAACCGATGGCATTGAATCTTGCGATGGCGATCCTTGTGCAGTATCATTGGCACTACAGGAAAAAGGCATTTTTTTGAAGCCTTTTATTATTGGTATGGGCATGGGACAGAACTTCCGGGAAGAATTCCAATGCATCGGGGAATTTTATGACGCCAGGGACCAAGCAAGCTTTAAAAAAGCCTTAGACGAGGCAATTAATACCTCCTTGAAAACGACCACTGTTAGTGTTGAGCTACTGGATGAGCGTGATAGGCCCACTGAAACCAATGTCAACGTAAGCTTTGTCAACAACTTCACAAAAATCCCAGTATTTGATTTTGTCCACTATCGTGATCAACAGGGCCGCCCGGATACGGTAGAGATAGATCCCGTGTTGTCTTATGATATAATCGTAAACACGATCCCCCCGGTATACAAAAGAGGGACGCGTTTAAACGCTGGCGGACACAACGTTATTTCCATCAACTCTCCCCAAGGGATTTTAAAGATCACTCAAAAAGGGGCCTCCTCCTATCGGAACGGGGTATCCGCGTTGGTAAAAGACAAGCGCGGCCGGGTCGTGCATGTGCAACCTGCCAACTCGTCTGAAAAATACCTAGCTGGGAACTACCGCCTCGAATTACTGACTTTACCCAGGCAATATTTTGACATCGAGATAAAACCAAGACAGGCCAAATCGATAGAGTTGCCGTCCCCGGGAATATTGAATATCAACAATACCTCGAGAGGGTACGGAAGCATATATACGATATTGGAAAATGGTAAACAAGAATGGGTTTGTGACCTGGATAATAACGAGCCCCGGTCTACTTTGGCTCTTCAACCCGGTGATTATAAGGTGGTTTTCCGTGCCAATGCCGCCCCCGGGAGTAAATATACAGCGATCAAAACCGTAAGAGTTAAGGAAGGGTTAAGTCAACTGGTCAAAATATTTTGATCCACATTTCATACAAATGAGAAATGTCAAACAAGAGGGCACACTAATAGTGAAAAGGAGAACTTCTCATCCAAATTTTTAGTTATTTTGCATGGATTAAAAAATTGGCCGTTCTAACACAGGACCAGGGAAATGGCAAGAGATACTCTTCTATTGAGTATAGGTGGAAATTCGAAAAACCTTGGTACATGCTTGTAAGAATGGCTTACCGACAGGACATATTCTTGATATGAAAATAGCCATTATCGCCCATGACGGGAAGAAGCCCGAAATGGTCGCTTTTTTACTCCACCACAAAGAATTGCTCGACAAGGTAGAGCTATATGCTACAGGAACCACCGGGGGGCATGTAGAGAAAGCAGGACTAACGGTACTAAAACTGCTATCCGGCCCATTAGGAGGTGACGCACAGATCGCCGCAATGGCCGCAGAGCGGAAGATCGATATGGTGATCTTCTTCCGTGATCCATTGGACAAACACCCCCATGAGCCTGACGTACAAATGCTTATGAGGATATGCGATGTCCATAACATCCCGCTGGCGACAAATCCAGCTACTGCCGAGCGACTTTTGGACGGGTTAGAGCTCTAAAAAAACCTTCCCTCCTCTTTTCGCAAACCTTTGCATAAAAAAGTGCCTTTAAATTCGCCCAGATAAATTTTTGGGCCATACTACTTTCTACTAACTTTAGCCGCTTCAAAAAAGGAAGTAATCTTTTGTTTTTGTATTAGATCCACTCTTATGGGTAATAAAATAAATAAAATTGCTGTATTTACCTCGGGGGGAGATGCTCCCGGGATGAATGCCGGCATACGTGCCGTGGTAAGGGCATGTGTATATCATAACATAGAAGTATATGGTATCTACCGAGGCTATCAAGGAATGATAGAGAACGATATTGTAAAACTCAACGCGCGTTCTGTGAGCAATATCATTCAAAGAGGAGGTACGATATTAAAATCAGCGCGTAGCGATGAATTCCGAACGCCGGAAGGGCGAAAAAAAGCTCATGAAAACTTGGCCAGCAGGGGGATTCAAGGCCTGATCGCCATTGGAGGTAACGGCACGTTCACCGGGCTTCATCTATTTTGCCAAGAATTTGGCATGCCTTCGATCTGTCTTCCCGGTACCATCGACAATGACCTCCCCGGGATGGACTACACGATAGGATACGATACAGCTACGAATACAGCCGTAGAGGCTATCGATAAAATCAGGGACACGGCGCTTTCCCATAACCGGTTATTTTTTATCGAAGTCATGGGCCGTCACAGCGGTTACATCGCTATCAATAGTGGAATAGCGGGAGGAGCCGTATCCATTGTTATCCCGGAAGAGGACACACCTATCGATGATCTCATTGCTACGCTCGACGTTGGCGCGGAAAACAACAAGAAATCTAGCTTAGTCGTTGTAGCAGAACGTGGAAAAAGCGGTTCTGTATGGGAGATCGCTGACCAAGTAAAAAAGAAAGCCCCTTATTATGATATTAAAGTGACCATCTTAGGACACTTACAACGCGGGGGCTCACCGACCTATTTCGATCGTGTGTTGGCAAGCCGCCTAGGTGTAGCAGCAGTAGAAGGATTGCTCGAAGGGAAACGCGATGTGATGATCGGGGTAAAAGATAATCAAACCGTATACGTAGATTTCAAAATAGTCGATAGCCAAAGACATGAAATCGACGAAGAATCACTTCGCCTGGCAAAAATACTATCCATCTAAAAAAATGACATTGCCAAACACCTGCGCGGGTAACAGCAAGACTCGCATAGCGTTCATTAGCAAGGTGATACTTTTTACAAACTAATAAAGGATGACAAGACACACATACGATTACGGGCTCATCGGCAATTGTTCTTACCAAGCCCATATTCACAAAAACTCTAACATTGAGTGGATGTGCTGGCCCAGGTTTGACAGCAGCTTTATTTTTGGTGCAATGCTGGACAAGGATAAGGGCGGGGAGTTTTCCATAAAACCAGCCGGGGAAATAAAAAATAGCGACCAGTTCTACCTGGAAAATACCAATATCCTATGTACAGAGATCACCTGCGACGAAGGGAAGTACCGGATCACGGATTACGCCCCACGTTTCCACCAATATGACCGGCATTTCAAACCGCTTATGCTGATCCGTAAAATACAACCCATCGAAGGAAGCCCGCGGGTCAAAGTGTGCTGCCATCCTGTTGGGAATTATGGCCAGCTTACCCCCTCTCAATATGAAGCCAGTAATCATATCGAATATATAGGACTGGAAAAAGACTTACGGCTTACTACGAATTTCTCGTTATCATATATTGTTTCCGACCAGCCCATCGTACTGAATGAAACAAAATATATGGTATTGACCTATGGCGCTCCACTAGAGGCAGCCTTGCAAAGTACCTGCGAAGATTTCCTGACCAAAACCAAAAAATACTGGAGAGGGTGGGTGAAAAATATGAGTGTGAGCACCTTTCACCAAGCAGAGATAAACCGGTCAGCCTTGGCTTTGAAGATCCACCAGTATGAAGATACCGGGGCCATCATTGCCGCAGGCACCACAAGCCTGCCAGAATCTCCTGGCAGTACGCGAAATTGGGACTATCGCTTTTGCTGGATCCGTGATACCTACTATACTCTTACCGCCTTTAACAATATCGGGCACTTCGAAGAGCTGGAAAAATACTTTAACTACATTGTTAACATCAGTGTGAAGTCCCGCGAACGCTACCAGCCCTTGTACAGCATCACCGGGGAAGGTGAACTTACAGAACAGACCCTAACCTTGGAAGGATATCTTCAAAATAAACCCGTTAGGATAGGAAATCAAGCCTATACCCACATACAAAATGACGTCTATGGCCAGATATTGCTGGCGCTCCTGCCGCTTTTCGTAGACCGCCGCTTTATCAACAGGGAAAGGTCTGATTCGCTTAACTTGATCTACAATGTATTAAAAAAGATCGACGACCTCATGGAAGAGCCTGATGCAGGGCTGTGGGAGTTCAGGACGCTAAGCCAGTACCATTCCTATACGTATCTTTTTCACTGGGCAGGGAGCTCCGCAGCCAAGAAAATAGGGATGATGTTCAAAGACGAAAAGATCACAAAACTAGCAGACCGGCTGGTCAAAGCAGCCTCGGAAAAAATTGAAGCATGCTACGACCCGGCACGAAAAGTGTATACGCAGGCTATTGGCACGCCCAACCTAGATGCCAGTGACCTCCAGTTGATCATGATGAACTATCTAGATCACGGGTCGCAAAAAACGAAAGATCACCTCGCCGCGCTCGAAAAAGATCTTAAATCCAAAGAAGGCTTGTTTTACCGGTACCGTCACCAAGATGATTTTGGGGCACCCGAGACTACTTTCTTGATTTGCGCCTTTTGGTATGTCGAAGCCTTGACCTGTGTAGGCAGGATGGACGAAGCCATACAAACCTTCGAAAACCTGCTCGGGTTCAGCAACCACCTAGGCCTACTCAGCGAAGATGTGGACGCCAAATCCGGCAGCATGTGGGGGAATTTCCCACAAGCGTACAGTCATGTAGGGCTCGTCAACGCGGCATACAGGATCAGTCGTAAGCTGGACCAGCCTAATTTCCTATGATGATCTACCGGTGATGTTCAAAGGAATGGCCCAGGATTAAGGGTAATTGGACGGTTAGCTATTTTTCCAATCCCGTTCTTAAAGTCAGCAGTTGGCAGTAAGCAATCGGCAACCCGGTATTTTACAGGATCATGAGGCACAAACGAGAACGCCCGGATTACAAATCCTATTGCCTCGATAAGTACGCATTACGCTGCGCTAAATGCGCACTAGGTGAAGATAGGGCATCATTGAAAATTCAAGTACGTATGGAGGGGGGACCTCCAGGAACAGCGTGGCCCATTTGAGGCCCATGGGTAAGCGGCCTATAGGGGCTGGGTTGTGCGTTTAGCGGGGAAATTGGGCTTTGTTCCTGGCGCCCTTTTCTTTTGTTTCGTTTTCTTTTGGGCGTGCAAAAGAAAATGAAAACCGAACTTAGAACCACAAGATCTCGCTTAAATTGCTCATTACGAAGATAGCATTACCAGAAACATCTTAAAAAGATAGCTCAACTTGCCAAAATTAAACGTGCTACTATAAAAGCTAATTTTCAAGGACACCCTATTTTTCAATCCTGCTCTCAAAGTCAGTAGCCAGCAATAAACCATCGGCACCCCCTATTTTTTTGCCTACTGCCCTTTGCCGATTGCCGACTGATCAAGAGCCTCCCAATCAGCCCTCACACAACCACCGGCCCGGAATGACGGTCATTTTTTTATCGCTTTCATGTTATCTAGGGTAGTTTTGGCGAGTAAGCTTGGTGAACCTTAGTGCTTTGGCGCCTTAGTGGCCCAGGAAACTTCGCCACCAAGGCGCCGAGTAGGCAAAGGGGAGTTTCACCCCTAAGCCTCTCACAGAACCGTACGTGAGCCTCTCGGCTCATACGGCTCGTGTTGTTTAATCGTAGCTCTA
>JANQLQ010000153.1 GCA_028280565.1 Fulvivirga sp. | reverse complement strand
AACAACACGAGCCGTATGAGCCGAGAGGCTCACGTACGGTTCTGTGAGAGGCTTAGGGGTGAAACTCCCCTTTGCCTACTCGGCGGTCTTCTCTGTTTTCTCTGCGGTTAAACCATTGAATACTTGGCAAGTAAACCCAAAACTCATGTTAATTTAGCTTTCCACTATTTCTTTGATCTTGTCCAATATCGTTTGCCAGCCCCCGTCAGCAGCAGTATCTTGGTACCTTTTTTCACCGTCGGCGACAGCAGTAAAATCACCTTGCCTTACATGAAGTTGGCTCACGCCGGGCCCTGGCGAAATGGTATATTTTACCAACAAATGATCGGCAGGGTTTTTAGCATAAGAAGCATTAGGGTCAAAAACTGTGTACTCTAAGATTTTGTCAGCCTCAAATTGGACTAATTTTCCGTCAACATAGGTCACACCGTCCTCATTACCTTTCCAAGATACTGGATCTCCTACCTCCCAACTGCTGACCACGTCACATCCGAACATGTACTGCCTCGTAAATACAGGATCAGTCAGTGCCAGCCAGACCCGGCTGGCAGGTGCGTTAATGCTTACAGTATTTTCAATGAATGCGGGGTGTGTAGGTGCTTGTGCCATGTTATAATACGTTTTGTATTTCTTTACCATTGTTTAACTATAGTCCAAAAAAATGAAAAGAGCCGTAGCCCGAAGTGCAAGAGAAGGATTAAAATGTATATCTCCCGGATGTTTTTGAAAGAATTACAGCATGGTTCCCTTACGCTGCTAGCTCTTTCAACGTCTTTTGCCTAGATGAGCTTCCTGCACTGGCTTGGAGAAACTCCAAACTTCTTTTTATACGCATTGCTGAAGTGCTGCGAAGAAGAGTAGCCTAATTCCGTGGAGATCTCGGCAATGGTCTTTTCGCTATGCTGCAATTCATACTGCGCTTTTTCCAACCTAAAACCGGATAAGTAGTTGAAAACGGTACAACCGTACAAGGCCTTAAATCCTCTTTTTAATTTATACTCGTTTAGCCCGATCTCCCGGGAAAGCTCGGTAAGTGTAGGAGGGTCCGCCATATGTTTTTCCATGAATTCACGAGCGTGTACCAGCCGATCCATTTCCCCGGGCATTTTTTTGTAAGACTGTTTTTGTTTAAGATACCGGTCATACGCTTCAGCCTGTAACACCAAGATCTCAATGCTTTTGGAAAGAAGGAAAAGCTTTTTCAGGCTTCCTGAATAAGGGCAATGTATAATGGACTGAATCGCTTGCTGGAGGCCGGGATGGATGACCAGGGAAGTAGGGCACAGAACGGCAGGTTCATTGGTCTGTATCCTGTCTAAGAACGCTTTGAGCGTATCATTCCCATCTTTAGCAATTTTACTGAAAGCAGCGGGCATGATCTCGATGCTGAAAGACTCTCCTTCCAGGTCCATATTTTTAAAGGTATTGCTGTATCCATGGGAATGGACGATATTGTGCTGGCCTGGATGTACCCGGTAGGTCTGTCCATTTTGCAGGATCTCGTAGTTCCCCTTGAGGTTAAAAGACAAGCTGACAACTTCGCCTCGATTTTCTTTGTGGAAATCAAATTGGTCAGAGAACTGGGTTTTCGTGTGATTAATTTTTATCCCATCGAAAAACCAACGTTTTACCGACTGGTGACCATAAGGAAGGGCGATATCGGCGGATTGTTCATGAAGCCCATCTCCCGGGATAATGGCTGGCAAAGGATGTTCGTACGCGACGAATGGTGTGGTAGTGGTCATGCATACAAGATAGAAATTATTCCGGTGAAATGGTATTGGATTTTTTTGCCAAACTATTGGCGGGTAGCAAGTTGCCGATGTCAAAACACGTGTGTCTTGACTTTCACGACGATTTTTACCGCCTTTGTTACAGTCATCAGTGGGAAAAAGGGAGTCAGCAACTTTTTTTGTTTTTTTTGCCTACTGCGTTTTGCCCACTGCTGACTGGCCCAAATGCTCCGACTCCCTTAAAATACCGCTAACGAGGCCCAGTTTTCAATTCTTTGGATCATCGAAAGGATAAAGATGAACTTTTGGTTCACCCTGGGCAACTTGTATAAGTTCACTCGCATCTCCCAAGACTTCGTCTATCAGGCCGAAAGACTTAGCATCCAGTGCGTTTAAAAATTTATCCCGAAGAAAATACTCTTCTATTTCTTTCCAGGTATGGCCGGTATTTTTGCCCATAATATGGAAGAGTTGTGTTTGTAGCCGTTCTTGTTCGCGTGTGGCTATTCTCACGTCTTCCGTATAGCCTTTAGCCCCTCCACCGGTAGGGTGCATGTGGATGGTGGCAGTAGGTAAGGCGTACCTTTTGCCCGGTGTGCCTGAGCTAAGCAGCGCCGTGCCCATACTCCCGGAAAATCCCACCGCTACGGTAGAAACCGGGGCCGAGATCATTTTCATCGCATCGTAAATAGCAAGGCCGGCATATACGCTGCCGCCGGGACAGTGTACGTAAAGGTCAATTTGCTTTTTAGGGTCCTGGCTGTTAAGGTATAGAAGCTGGGCCACGATCATATTGGCCACCTGGTCATCAATAGAAGTGCCCAAGAAGACTATGCGCTCTTTTAGCAAGAGACTATAAATGTCATATACTCTTTCATTGCTGCCCTGGCTATCGACTACCATTGGGATCACGCTGGATTGTATCATTTTAACGTTTATTTTCGATGATCGGGAAACAGGGAAATCACTGATTCCTTGAAAGTTTGGTGTTCTGGCGCGGTAAAAAGCTTTCGATGAATGGCTTCCAGGTCTTCCCGGAGCTTTTTCCTACCGTATAGCCTAACAAGTTCATATACTTTTTTTTGCCAATGCGTCGTTTCGGCTAGTGGCGGGTCCAAGACCAGGTGTGCCTCGTAAAGTAACCGGCCCGGGGTAGCCATATGCCCTTCAAGATAATCGTCCACACGCTTCGTTTCATTCAAGGAAGTCCTCATACGTCATGTTTTTTTGTTTTACCTCTTCTCTCACCTTTTCAAGGCATTTGTACTTTTGGACGGTAGCGGAGCGCTTCCCCCGGAAACCGAATTTTGAAGACAACACGTCCATCGAAAGCCGGTCATAATAAAATGCTTTGAGGATCTCCATGCATTTTTGACCGGCCTGTTCTAAAAACAGCAGCAGTTTTTCTGTGGAAACATGGCTGTTTGAAGAATCTTCGGCATGCTCATGGGCAAGGTCCTGCGCTTGTTCTAAAAGGGAGGACTGGCGATACTTTTGGAACCAGAGGTGCCGCGCAATACCGTAAAGATACGACTCCCGGGATTTGACCAAGGTTTGAGTGCGTGATTTCTCGTAATAGAGGATCAAAGCTTCATGGAAAACGTCCTTGGCGTCGTCCAAGGAGCCCCCGTGCTTACTGACAAATGCTGCCACAAGGGGAAATGCCTCTTGGTAGAGCTCAATGAACATTTCCTCGTAAGATTTATTTGTATCCATACCGTCACTTTTTTTTGAACCTTAGGGGGTTTATTTAAATGTGTACGTAAGGCAGGAAATATCACCCGGTTTTTTTGATTTTTTTGTAAACCTCGATTTAGAATCATTGTGGCCCAGGCTTAAAATGAGGTTTTGAATACTTTAACGGTCGTTAGACGGGGGAGTAGCTCCTGTTCTACGACACAGGGGACCTTATGGCCGTCCGCAATACACGGGGGTTTTATCCCTGTTGGACAATATCTTCCTACAGTATAGGTCGTTACCGGTACCGGCGCTTGTTATTCGGACGGTTCCTGCGCTCTTTGGCTTTATTTTTACGACCGTCCCGGGATATAGGTGCGAAGAGATGCAATACCGCGGTCACTTCGTGGGTGCCAGTGTTATAATTACTTAAATCACTGGTGGTAAGATCATACGAGTAAGCAAATTGGAAAAAATCTTTCAGTGTCATCCCAAGCATACCCACCACGGCGTCATTGCTGCGATAACCTAAGCCTAGGAAATGCTGTTGAAAATAGCCTTTGACCAGTACATCTCCCTGGAAAACGCCGCTTTCCGTTCCTTTCAAGAATATTGCAGGTTCTACTGCAAATAGGGTGTTGAGTTGATGTTTATAACCTCCCAAGGCATAATATGTTCTTCGCAGGTTGTTGCGGTTGAATGCCTCGGTAAAAATATCTTGCTCCGTTTGGATAAGATTAACGGCAGAAACTCCGAAAAACCAGCTGTCATTTCCCATGTAGATCCCGAAAGAAATATCGGCAGATAGCCGGCTGTTTTCAGCCAATAACCGGTCAATGGCCGGGTCGTTACGCACCTCGTCAGGGTCGGTGGTCAGCTCTTCGGCATCTATGAAGTAATTGTATAGCAAAGCTCCCATACCTACCGAGAGCCAGCTTTCTCCACCCCGGTTCCCCGGTTGCATTTTAAAGTGCCTAGCTCCTGAAAAGTTTAATCCTGTATTCCGAGCGGGTCCCGCTACATCATTGTAGATCACTAAACCTACCCCCATCCCTTTGCCGGTAAACGCGTGCGAGGCAAAGGTTTGCGAAGAAGGAGCATCGTCAATACCGATCCATTGCTGTCTTACATTGAGCATGATCGGGATGCTGTTTTCAGAACCGGCGACGGCAGGGTTGTAGGCCAAACGGTTCAAATAAAACTGGGACCTTTGTCCAAGCTGCTGGGCTTTAGCGCCCATGATCATCGTAAAACTAAGTGCGATTAAGTATATCTTTTTCTTCATCTTACCAACGTTAAAGAGCCATTGAAGGGTGGATCTCCATTATTTAGATCTACCACATAATAATAAGTGTCTGAAGGCATATCAGAGCCACTGAAGCGGCCATCCCATGGCTCATTGTAACCTACCGAGGTGAATATGGTCCTGCCCCAGCGGTTATACACCTCTACTTGCATGCTTGGATAGACCTCGTAATTCCTGATCCGCCATACATCGTTTATCCCGTCCCCATTCGGGGTGAATGCCTTGGGAATGGTGACGACGGTTATACATGCTTGCGGGTTGATAGGCACTTCAAATGTGCCATTGTATTCACAATCTTGCGCGTCCGTAAGGATGACGGAATATTCTGCCCCGGGAAGCTCAAAAAGGTCAAAATCTGTGGATCCATTACTCCATTCTACACTGTAGGCGGGTGTGCCCCCTTCCGGGCTGATGCTGATCTGCCCGTCTACCTGGTCTTTGCAGGTTACATCGATTACCTCCACCCGGAAGTCGAGGCTATCTGGCTGTCCTACAAATATTTCGGCAAACTGGGTACACCCCGTGACATCGGTCACCACTACGGAATAGGTTCCCGAGAGCAATTGTTCCATATCCTGTTCTCGAGAGCCCGTAGACCATAGGGGAGCATAAGGACCACGACCACCGCTTACCGTCATATTGATCAAACCATCGGGCTTATTAAAGCAAGTGGCATCCGTGGCTTCCAAGTTCAGGACTAGGGGAGAAGGCTGGTCCACAAAAGCGCTGTCGATCTGCAAACAGCCTTGGGCGTCAGTCACTTCAAGTTTATAGAAATCACTCAAGAGCCCCCCGGGATTGTTGGTGGTGTCCCCTAATACAAACCCGCTGTTAGACCACTGGTAGCGGTATCCCGGGGTACCCCCGGTAACGGTGGCCAGGATACTGCCATCCGGCTCTTCAAAGCAAGAAAGGTCCGTGACTTGGAAAGCGATCTCAATTTCGGGAGGCTCAGGCACCCGGTAGATCTGCGTAAGCTGGCAGTTATTTCCATCGGTAATGGTCAAGGCATAATTCCCGGCAGAAAGATTGATCACGTTCGGGATGGTGTCGAGTTGGCTCCAAAAGTACCGGTATGGGAGTACGCCACCGAAAACTACGGTATTTATACGCCCATCGTCACCGCCAGGGCAGCTTACCGGGAGTACGGTAGGGCTAATGCCCAAAGGCTCAGGTTGGTTGATAGTCCCGCCGCCCTGGATCACACACCCGTTAGCATCGACAACAGTGATACTGTAATCGTTCGCTTCAAGGTTAAGGATATCTTCTTCACTGTCCCCGTTGGACCAGGTATAGGTGTAAGGTGATATACCTCCCTCTACGCTAAGGTCGATGCGGCCGCTTGAGCCCCCGAAGCACAACACATCACTGAGTTCGAGCTCTATTTCCAGTTCGTCCGGCTGTCCTATGGTAACAAACTCGTTCAAAAAACAGCCCGTGTTATCCGTCACCCGGTAAAAATGTGTGCCTGCCGGTAGATCAGAACGTTGCCAGAGCGTATTTCCATCGAACCATTCGATGGTATATGGAGCCGTAGAGCCATTAACAGCCCTGGCCCTAATGTGTGCTGTCCCTGTAAAATCCCCGTGGCAGCGAACGTCTTCTTGCCGATCGATGACGGTCTCAAACCTGCAAGGAGCTACGTCCATCCCCCAGAGTGGTAGCGAATAAGTAGACAAGATGGTGATAGTGAAAAAATGTCTCATTGTAATAGGGATAGAGGACCTTTATACAAGGGGCTTCCGTCATTTAAGTCAATGACATAATAATAGGTACCGGGTTCGAGCGGGTTACCCCGGTAGGTGCCGTCCCACGGTTCACTGTAACCGATGTCTTGGAAGACATCCAATCCCCACCGATTGAACACCCGCAACTCCACATTGGGATAAAGCTCAATATTCCGGATCACCCACGTGTCGTTGATGTCATCCCCATTGGGAGAGAACGAGCTAGGGATAAAAAGACACGCCACATCGTTTACGGAGATGTCAAAGACCTCTTCATAGGTACACCCTGTGTTATCCCTGATTGTGACGGCATAGCTCCCCTGGGCGAGCCCTTCGACCAACCTACCCGTTGCACTGGTCGACCATTCTACGGTGTAAGGCCCAAACCCTCCCTCAATAGCTGTGACTTCTATGCTGGCATCTTGCTGATCCTGGCAGCTGACATTGCTCACTTCGATGCGAGGAGTGATCTCCGTAGGGGTAATGACCAACGTTTTGCTGCCTACGGTGCAGGTGTTGTCATCCGTGACCAGCACTTCGTAGACCCCGGCCATGAGGTTTGAAACATCCTCCGACTGGGCACCATTGCTCCAGGCATATCTATAAGGTGGAGTACCTCCTTCTACCGTTAGATCAATAGCCCCGTCATTCGTCTCACGACAGGAAACATGGGTGGGGGTCATCGTAGCTTTCAGTGGGGCCGCTGGCTGGTTGATCACCCGGTCCATTACAATGCGGCAGCCCTTGCTGTCGACAACTTCTACCGTGTAGAAGCCAGACGCTAAGTTATCAATAGCCGTGTTCGTAGCGCCCAAGGTCACATCTTCATTAAACCAAGTATATTGATAAGGAGGAGTACCTCCCTGGACGAATACACTTAACCCACCATTGGCTTCGGAAAAGCAGGTGACGTCAGCCGTAGTGACCAGGTTGGCTTGTAATTCACTCGGCTCATCCAGGATGATGTTATCTCTTATGGTACACCCGTTCACATCGGTCACAAGTACATCATAATTCCCGGCAGGCAGTTCGTCGATTGACCGACCAATTTGCCCATTAGACCACAAGAAGGAATAAGGGGGAGTACCTCCTCCTACAAAAAGATCCAGCGCTCCGTCACCGCCACCTGCGCATGAAGGCTCTTGTGGATTAAAGATCTCAACCACCAAGGGTCCTGGTTCTGTGATCGTGATCGTTTTTTCGATCCGGCAGTTATTGACATCCGTAATTTCGACGGTGTAAGTGCCTGCTCCCCGGCCTACCAGGCCGGCAGAAGTCTCCCCGGGTATGTTCCACCGGTAGGAATAGGCCCCGGTTCCGCCGGTTACATCCAGCATAATATCAGCTTCAGCCGCGCCATCACATGAAATGTTTGTAGCGAAAATATCGGCTTCTAAAGGTTCCGGCTGCTGTATGGTTACCGATTCAAACCGGACACATTCGTTAGCGTCAGTGATCTTTACATTATGGGTGCCACCTAGTACGTTCACAGGGCTTTGGTCGGTACTTCCGAAGGACCACTCGTATTGCAGCGGCGCTGACGCATCCGGGAAAGTAGTCGTAATGGTCCCGGTGGCATCATCATGACACTCGACATCCGTAGTAGCAAAGGTTACCTGTTGCCTGCGCGGTTGTATCCTGAAAGGGGCCAAGGTAGTATCCCGGAAGCCGCCTAACTCCCAAGTGCGGTCTATGTAAGGAGGAAAGTCCTGTTCAATGAGTACAATCTCTTCCCTAGGGACCAAGGGTCCGATCTCCTCGTTAATGGCCGGTGTGCCGATCGGCCCTACACATTGATCACCTACGAAGGGTATGGGGATACATATTTCAGGAATAATGATGAAAGGATCTATCTGCACCCCAAAAGTCAAAGCATCAAATTCAATCTGGAGGGCAATGTTGTCATTGGTTTTGTTCGAAAACTCGTTTTCTATGGCGTGTGTAGCCACTACATCCATGAATTCATACGTGCACGGAAAATCGATATCTACTTCGTCTCCCACTACGTATTGAAAAGAAGTGCCTCGTCCTACCTGGTCACGTCCTGCCGCGCTTTTTACCACGTAGCCCACCGTGTCATCGAAATCGAGCGTAGTCCTGACCTGGGGGTTAAAAATAAACTCCTGCTTATGAGTGATCGGTACCACCAAGTCCACGTTTAAAAGGACCCATGTTACGGTCAGGCTTACATCATTCCCCACAAAGTCTTGGATGGTGAATAAGGTCAGGTCACTGTTGACCAGCCGTAAGACTTGACTAACTACAGGCAATTCGAATGCAATGATCAACGGTATTACTTTTACTGTATTCCTGACATAAGCATGCTCACCCCGGGCCACTAATACCCTATTGCCTACGATTTCAGAGGTGGTCTCTACAAAAGGCAGTTCGGCGCTAGCTTCGAAAATATTTCTACTGTCGGTAAAGCTATACGAAGGAGGATTTCCTATTCCCGGTTCTACACATTGAAAGGATGGAGCATCAGGACATACGAAAGTCATTTCGCTCAGTGTTACTTCAAAAAACTTAAAATCTCGGTCTATCAGCGGGCTAGGAGCACCTAAGGCTCCTGCAACTTCAAATATGGAAATACGGGGAAGACAATCGACCAGGCATGCCGTAAAGCCAAGATCCATGTCAAAAAACATTCCTAGTTCCAGGGCCACGCGGGCATTGGCGGCGCTAGGATAACGTGTAATGATCTCGGCCCCTGTGCGAGCGGTGAAATCTGAAAACAAATTAATCGTTTCTCCCGCATTGAAAGATCCATCATCCGGTACATCTATGGTGATTTCAGCAGGATAGTTCACATCTACCGAACCGAGTTCAAAGCCTTCTATAACAAACTGGAAAGGGCCCAGGCCCAGTTTAATGAAGCCGTCTATACCTGCTCCAAATTCAAGTCCTTCAAACTCGAAGATCGTAGCGTCACGGGTGTCGAAGGGTAGATCCAGTGTGTATTCCGGGAAGATCTCAAAGGTATTGTTTATGCCCGGGGCATTCCCGGGCCCCCACATACCTTGGTTTATGGTATTAAATTCTACAAGTTGCGTGACCGTCTTGCGCTGGGCGCATACGTCCGGGCTTAGCAAAACGAAGACGAGTCCTATATAGCCAAGAGTGTACTTCACAGTAGTAAATTGTTTGGTTAAGTCAAAGCGGGTTAATTCTTGAAAGCAATGCTCTCAATGATCTTATCAACTTCCTGCTTGACGTTATCCTTATACCTGGTGAAATAATTCGCAGTTACAAGGTACTGATCACTCTTGTAGGGGATAATTACGTTAATTCGCTCAAAATCTACCTGTTGGAGCTTAAAACTCATTTGGTAAACCTGTTCGTTACCGGCACCTTTTTGCCTCGAAGAGGCGGACCTGGCTCGCTTTACGGTATTGAATTTGACATCGGTCATGCGTTCATCTACCAGCATGTCACGGATGCTTTGTGAGGATCTGGCCGTGGCCGTGGTTTTCTGCTCGCCGGGGATCTTCCCGATGTAAACCATTGTCCCCGTAGTATTGTGGATGACCCCGGTGCCGTTTTCCATTACTTTAAAATGCTGGGGCAAATACACGGAGCAGTTCAGCTTAGGCAGAAAGGTCATAGCTCCCTTACCGTCTGACAGCTGTGCTAAAGCAGTGGTCAAAGGCAGAAATACTAAGAGGAGAGCAAAGAGTGATCGTACTTTCATGGTTTCGAATCATAAGGTAAGAAATACGTTATAGAATTCTAAGTATTTCATTGTCAATATGTTAACTTAATGTTTGATGTCTATCAAAATGACGACTTCATATCTTACGACCTTATTATTCGTAGCCCAGGTATTCTTATCACTACAGGGCTATGGGCAGTGGGTGAGGAGTGCAGAAAGCCGCTCCCTGACCCGGACCACGGGTCTATCACATGATGGAGCAGGAAATGTTTACTCCGCCGGTCTAATGACCTGTAATACGATTTTCGAAACAGATACTCTATTTAACAACAGTTGCGGTGAGGACACTTTGACGGCGCCCGTCTTAAATCAACTGGATATCTTTATTTCCAGCCATGACGAAACGGGAGGGCTCAATTGGACAACCAAATTTACCGGGGAACCAGAAAACTTGTTGTTCATTAATGCTTTGGAAACAGACAACAATGATGATAGCTACCTTGCCGGCGGATTTATCTCAGATTTGGATATCAATACCACCGTTTTAGTGAATGATGATACCACTTCGGATGGATTTTTAGTGAAGATCTCACCGGCCGGGGCTACGCAGTGGGGCTTAAAAATAGGATCTACGGATTCTTCCCTGGTCACGGTAAATGATGTCACGGTAAACAACTCTTCTGTGTTTGTCTCAGGGCAATTCCGGGGTAGGATAGATGTAGGTGCTGAAAATGACTCTGTACGGTACATTAGTGCTTTCCTGGCCTCTTTCAATAAGACAAATGGCAACCCCGAATGGCTGAGGACCTTACCCCCGGTTGAAACCACCAGTGAGTCTATTGGCCGGGCAGTATCAGTGGATAATGGTGAAGTTTTTATGCTTGTTAATTTCCGGGATAGTGTGGCCATAACGGCCAATGATACCCTAGTACCCCCGGGAATGCTTACCGAAGCTAGTGCCGTCCTGCGCTATCAACTGGATGGTACGTACGTCTCCCATAAAGTATTGAATACCCAAGGCCTAACAAACCTGCACTTTGCAGCCCCAAATCTTTATGTAACAGGAGCTTACACGGATGATTTTGCCGTAGGTGTGGATACCGTGATCAATGACCTAGGTACACGGGCCTTTCTCCTTCAACTGGATGTGAACCTCACCCCCCAGTGGGTGCTTCCCGTGATCTCCAATAATACTACCATGCTACGGGGCAACAGCATTTCGGTCAATAACATGGGGAATGTTTTTTTAGCGGGTTCCTATTCCGGCGGATTCATCCAGGCGGGGCCGTTGAATGCCCCGGGAAACAACACTCAAAACGGATTCCTGCTAAAAACGGATCCGTCCGGTTCACCCACTTGGCTGCAATCCGTAGGAAGCACAGGCCCAGATGAAGCTTTGATCATCTCCGCCTTAGATGAAAGCCGGGTATACACCGGGGGCTATTTTGAAGATTATATCCGCTTTGCAGGTGACGAAATATTTAACGATGGCGGGATCAGCAAAGGATTCACTGCTAGGATAGACGTCTGTCCCGAGATCAGCGTGGAAATCGATGGACAACCCACTAATTATACCTGTGCCGGTGATGTTTTTACATTTGAAGCGACGCAAGATCTTACCTACACCTACCAGTGGTTCAAAGACGGCGCCCCGTTGCCGGGAGAAACCAATTTTAACTTTGTAGCGGACACATTGGGATCTTACCGTGTGGAGATCACTTCCCCTACCTGTGTTAAATTTACGCCTAGTCGAGAGCTAGTGCTGAATGTATTGCCCGATACCGCTATTGTTGCCAATGAGGGCCTGCTGGCTTGTGTAGGGGATTCGCTCACACTTACAGGGCCTTCAAGCCCGTATGATTTTCAATGGTTGGAGTCTGGCAATCCAACGGACATAGGGGATACTTTACAGGTGTTTACGATAAGGACCGACGGCGATTATTCCCTGCGGATGACCACGGATTCCTTATGTACATTAACTTCTTTTGAACGACAAGTTCGTTTTCTAAATTACCCGGACAGCAGCACAAACTTAGCCGGGGGAAGAGAAGAGATCTGTGACGGAGAAAATGTTTTACTACAAGCAGAAATAGATCCTACTTACACGTACCAGTGGCTCAACGGGATTGATACCATTGCAACTGCCACGAACAGCTCTTTTGCCGCTACCCGGGAGGGGATCTACAGGGCAATACTACAGAATGTAGCGGGCTGTGTAAGCGTTACCTTTCCTGATACCGTAGTGATACGATCGGCCCCGCTGATCGATCTGAATGATGAATCGATAGATCCGATCCTCTGCGAGGGAGAATCAGTGCTGATTAGTACTCCTAGGGTGAGCTCTCAAATGTACCAATGGCAGAGAAATGGGGTAGACATTCCTATGGCCACTACGAATGCTCTTACCGTTGACCAGGAGGGTTCCTACCGGGTTTACGTCACTAATGGCAGGTGTGATGATTTTTCGGGTACGGTTATCCTTACCGGGGTGGCTTTACCCCTATCACAGGTGGTAGGTGTTTCTGCTTTCGAGTTTTGTGAAGGAGAGCAGTCGGTGTTGGAGGCCAATACGGGTACAGGGTTTACCTACCAGTGGCGGCGTGACGGGGTACTGCTCAACGGCGAAACAAGGGATACCCTCGTCGTAGCAGCAGGAGGGAGGTATACCGTAGAAGTATTCAATAGTGACGGATGTTCACAGCTGAGCAACCCGGAGCTGATCCAGGTACGATTAGCCCCCCCAGCGGCGGTCACAGTGGATGAAACCGTCATTTGTGACGGAGAAAGCGTAGAATTGTTGGGCAATGCAGGTACAGGACTGGACTACCAATGGTTTCGAGATGGCGTGCGCATCACCGGGGCCACAGCCAGGACCTACAGGGCAGCGATCACCGGGGACTACGCCTTGGAAGTCACCAATACCAACCAATGTTCTGCATTATCTTCATCTCAAACCATAGAGGTGATCCCTATTCCCAACTCGACGATCTCATCTGACCTTCCCGATATATGCCAGGGAGATTCATTGGAATTAAGGGCTTCCATGAATCCTACTTACAATTACAATTGGCTTTTCAACGGTAACCTGGTAGAAGGAGAAGAAGATAATAACTTTTTTGCTACACAAGTGGGCAACTACCAATCGGTGGTTTACGTGGGTGACTGTCGCGATACCTCGGTGGTGCTTCCGCTTGTTGTTCGCGCTAACCCGAAACCGGACCTGGTACGTGACGATGATTTCCTCTCTACCTCGTTGTTCGGTACTATCCAATGGTTTGTGGATAGTACGCCCTTGGCCGAAAGTAATGTTCAAAACATACAGGTAAAGGAAGATGGTAACTACCAGGTACAGGTGGTGAATGCCGAAGGATGCACGGCGATATCTGATCCCCTTCCTATGTGTCTTCCTATTCCAGCCCTCTCACGCAGTAATGATGTGCTCACCGTCAACGAGCCCGGGCAGCAATACGAATGGTATTTTAAAGGGAATTTAATAGGTGGGGCCACAAGGCAAGCGTTAACCGCCCAGCAAAGCGGTGAATATTCCGTGATCATGACCTTCGAGGATGGGTGCGCCATGGAGTCTTTTCCCGTAACGGTGTGCATTCCTTATCCCTTTATAACTCAAGATGAAGAAACAGGTGTGCTGTTTGCCAATCCTCCTGTAGCACAGGCATACCAGTGGTATAATGATTCTATTCCCCTTGCCGATGAAGATCTGAATGTTTTTATCCCGGGCACCCCAGGGCTGTACCGTGTAGAGATCACGGATTTTGACGACTGCACGGCTATTTCCGAGGGATTTGTGGTCCCCGAGATCACAGGCCTGTTGGATGAGGCCTATGGCATAAATATTTATCCCAACCCGGCCCGTGACAAGCTGCACATCCGGCTACCACCAGGGCAGCAGGCAAAGGCCTTGGTTTATGACTTAAATGGCAACCGGATAGAGCAAGCTTCCGTGGTTGACAGGGCTGATATAAACATTCAGCACCTTGTACCCGGTACCTATATGTTCCAACTTTTGTTGGAAAATGAGACACTTACTGTTAAAATTCAGAAGGAATAATAAAAGGAGCAGAAGGCACTTTGATAAGCCTTTGTTTAATTTTTTTATACTTTTTTTAAACAAAAAAATCGTTATTACCTGTTTAACTCTAAGAATTAAATTACACGCAACCGCATAGTTATGGAACCGGGACATGACAGTCGAAAAGGGCTTTAAATGCATGTCTTCCTATATTTTTTAAATTTTTAGACAAAAAAAACCTTTAAAATCAACACAATATTTCTAAGGCCAGGTAAATCAATTTTGAGGAAATGTTGGCATCTGTTTAATTAATGTTTAACTTTTGATTAAACATATTAAACATTTTTATGTTAATTTTTGACTAACACAAACAATCTAGCTTAAAATCAGTGAGTTATGGGGGAGAAGATTAATTCAACGAACATTGCGGCAACATACCAGCAGCAATGCTTCACTTTTTTAGAGAAAACCAACCTAATTTTTTTGGTGGTTGATGAGCAAGGGGTTATAAGGTTTATCAGCGAGAATGTAGGCAATGTTTTGCATCACAAGGCGGACTATTGGATCGGGAAAAAAATTACAGACACTGTTACCAGCAACAGTATTCCGACAGTTGAAGGGATTCAAAAGGACCAAACGAGCACCCCCGTTTCCATCCACTCGATAAGCTTTAAGAACGTTCCCTACTCGGAGCGTTTTTTTGATGGCAAAGCTGTCCCGTGCAAGCTGGACGAGGGAAATGGATACACGCTTTATCTTCACGATGTCACCCATCTAAAACGACAGCAAGACAGGCTGATGAGTGAGAATCGAGCGTTAAGCGATTTTGTTGCCAAGGTATCGCATGATCTGAAAGCTCCTTTGCAATCCATCCAGGGGCTCGTCAATTTAGGGAATCAAGACAAAGAAAATTTGAATCGATACTTGGGCTTGATCCATACTAACGTGGACAGGCTACAGCAATATATCCATCAGCTGGCACAATATACCAGGCAGGACGCTTTCTTGAAGCTAGACTGCATTGATTTTCAAAATATGATCGAAGAAGTGTTCAAAAGCCACGAGTATATGCCGAATGCTCAAAGGATCACGTTAAAGGTAAGGCTCGATCAAAAAGCCCCGGTATATTCGAATGAATTCATGCTAAAGCTGGTGCTCAACAATATGATCTCCAACGCCATCAAATACCACAATTTTGATCAAAAACGACCGCTTATCAATGTTACCGTAAAGTCCAATACCAAGGAATATAAGCTGTACGTACGCGACAATGGAACGGGTATTGAAGAAGACCGGGTCCCGTGTATTTTTGAGCGATTCGAGAGGGCCAGTACACGGCCCGGTGGCTCAGGCCTAGGGCTTTACTTAATCAAGAATACACTGGAAAAGATCGGCGGTGAGATCAATGTGAAAAGTAAAAAGGGAGAAGGAACGGAGTTTGTCGTTTCTGTACCTAATAAAGCGATGATCGATTGTAGGGAGCCACTTGCTTCTAAGGTCCCGGGTACTTGGCTTATGCAAGCTTAGGGTTACTTAAGCCAATAGAATGTATTGACTTGCATCCTGACTGCTGAGCCTCCCTCATAGGTTCTTATAACCTCCGTTCGATTTAAAATTATTGTAACCCGGGCTTAAAATGAGGTTTTGAATACTTTCACCCTTATGGTAAAAAATTCGATCTCTATTTATGATTGGACATGACTTGTCCAAAACATAAGGAATCAAAACATTCCAATTTGGAAAGGGATTTTTTTATCACTTTTCGAATATCCCAGTTGATCAAGCTAGTTTTACTTTATCACATTCAATTATTTGACAGGCAGGGATTTAAAGATAAGGGAGCCCGTTGGATATCCTCATCAAAAACGAAAAGAACCTTCTCTATCGTCATTCCTGCCAGCCTTGCAGGGTGAGCGATGCGCGAGAGCAGGAATCTGCTGTGTCGTCGAACGTGAAACTTTTTTTTAAGTGTACTGGGTTTTCGTTTCACGACTTCGCAGATTCCTTGTCACGCCT
>JANQLQ010000148.1 GCA_028280565.1 Fulvivirga sp. | reverse complement strand
AACAACACGAGCCGTATGAGCCGAGAGGCTCACGTACGGTTCTGTGAGAGGCTTAGGGGTGAAACTCCCCTTTGCCTACTCGGCGGTCTTCTCTGTTTTTTTGGTAGTTAAACCATTGATTATTTGATAGTTAAGTTCAAAACTCACGTTAAAGTAGGATTTACAGACTCTAATTTTAACGTTTTATTCTTATGCTTCTAAACTACTAATTTAGACATATCGTCTCCTTTTGCCTTAGAGTCCCAGCCCTATGCTATGACAGGCCCTAGGGAGACTCTGAGAAGGGGAAATCATCGTTGTACCGTTGTACGGTAGCACGCCTTTGACAGCGCACAGGGCTTCTATAACTCGTATTATGTAAACATAGCTTGGGTTTCGCGTGGTGGCGTGGGTAGGGATGGGGCTGAGCTTACACGGTAGATCACCACTCTACAATTTGTAGGCCTGGTAGATTTTTAAAGTGCTTGTCCCTAGTTATAACCGGGAGGTCATGTTCTTTGGCTAATGCAGCTATCCATATATCATTTTCTGGTATTGGGGTACCTTGACGCCTCAAATGTGCTTTCAACACACTGTATAGCTCAGCAGTGCGATGGCTAGTATTTAGGACTTCGGTAAGTTTTAAAAAGGCACTAATTTGCTCAAGATGGTGTGCTTTTCGTAACGAGTTCTCTGCACCTAAATATAGCTCTGCTAACGTAGGGATGGGCAGGTAAACTTTTTGCGCCGCATCGATCTTGTCTGCAATATCACGTCTCCCTTTAAACAGGTCTATAACGATGTTCGTATCCAGGGCATAGGTACTACTTCCAATCGTCTTCATGGATGTTTTCACAGGCTTCTTCTATCTCTTTTTTCATTTTTTCAGCCTCTTGTTCGGTGATAACACCTAACAGGTCATAAACGGAAGGCTTTTTCCCTTCTTTGTGCTTCTCGCTCTTTAAAAGGCTTTCCAACTTCTCCATAATTTTCTCATTGCTTAAGGCCAGTATCTCTTGGATAAAATGAAGCTTCCTAGTTTGGATATCCATCGGTTTCGTTTTTTCAATAGATAAAGATAACATTTTCATCACTTCTTTTAGTTTCATTAGGGTAGTTATCATAAAGTTTGGGGTCGCCACCTGCGACCCCGGGATGATGACCTTTCAGTCGCTAAGAATCGCCAACAGGTCTTTTGACTTCTTTCGATACGGGTCATGTTCGCGGATCTTTCTTTCACTGTGGGCCTAATGGAGCATTCGCCAAGTTGATGCAACGCACAACAAATATCTTGCGCATCATGGGGCCAGACAACGTCTTTTTCAAGGTAATGCAGGTAGTACACGGGCCGGTCCAGGTAGCGGCTGATCGCAGCATAATCGCCCACGTAGAAATCGCCAATATGATCAAAGAGTGGTTTTTTTCCTTCCCAGGGTCTCTCGAAGAGGACCCTGAGACTCGTTATACCAATTTGAAAAATTCCGTGGTGTATTCTCATAGGCAAATGTAAAGTAGGGTTTATAAATGAATTGATATACTTTCATCTTAACGTTTTATTCTCACACTTCTTAGCTACTACTTCAGGCATATCTTCTCCCTTTGCCTCGGAGCCCCAGCCCTACAGAGACTCTGAGAAGGGGAAAGATGTCAAAATTGCAAGTGCCGCGATGAACAATAGAAAGGATGGGCCAACCTAAGATCTATACAAAAAGAAACCTACTGCTTTTTGAGTAATATATAATGTTCCCATTCAAAAACTACAGGATAATGAAGCCGCGTTCGGACTGTTCTTTTTTGGAGCAAATAATTGGCTTTCGAAGTAGCAAAATGGTCCAGGTCCGTATTGACCGTTCGTTTTCCTGTGAAAAATCGTAATACCCTAGGCTTATGAAAACCGATAATGTCTTGGTCCGTTACATTATCTTGTACATACCGGTAAATTTCGATCATTCCAGGGGCCACGGCGTGGTTACTGTTATGGTCCCAGTAACTGATAGTTCGTTTCACTCCAATATAACTGTGCACTAGGGTAATAAGAATGAGCCCGGCGTAGATCCATTTTTCTCCCTGCACCGCCTTACTCACAAAGGCTACACCTCTTACAAGGAAATAAAGGTACAAGGGTATGATTGGCATAAGGTATCGGAAATTCTGTAAAAAAGGCCAGGTGACCAGTACCAGGCTGACCAGCATGAAGTACACTGCCAAATAAAGCTGGGTCCTAGCCACCGCGATCATCCCTGTAACCGTAAGAAAGCCGATCATCAACAGCGCGGGCCAGGTCCTATCCAAATAAAGATAATGAAGGCCTTTAGAAAGGTAATAATCAAAATTATGGAACATACTGCCGCTGGAAAACCCATTCATAATTTTATCCATATGATTCTCCCCACCATAGGGAAGGATCAAAGAATTGGCAATAAACAACACGGCAAATACAAGGTAGGGACAGCTGAGCAGCCACCAACGGTGCGGCGATATCTTGTTCCAATGTCGCCCGTAGCGCTGGACCTGCAAAGTAAACAAGGCGGGAAGCAGTAGCACACCTACATCCCGGATCCAAAAAGATAGGAAAATCACGATCCCGAGGACCACTTGGTCTTTTAAGCCATTTGCCCGGTCCATAAGCCACAAGGCAAGCAAACTAAAGAATAGGTAAGGAAAGTCAGCCTGCACACCGTCGGAAAACTGTAGGAAAACAGGATGAAAGGCTATGCCTGCCACGGGTACCAGGGCTAAGAATGCCTTCGGCGTATCTTTCTTTGCCAGCCCATAGATCAACGGCAGTGAAGCAATAAAAAAGACCGTGCAAAAAAGCTTAAGCGCCACAAAGTCCAGGCCCACGATATAATAGATCCCGGAAAGCAGGACAGGAAATCCGAAGGGATATAGATAAGGCCCGGCGAACTTGCTGGAATGAAGCACCATAAACTTATTCTCCTCATACAACACTTCCACGGTGCCATTCAAAATAGCTTGTGCCTGTGCAATGTATAAAGAAAAATCACCTCCCCAGTCATGCCCCTCTTTGACACAGGAAATAGCAAGTACCGCGGCAAGGATCATAATGAGGGTCAATATGATCCGGTCAAGCTGAAGGGGCCTTGGGATATGGATCATTTAATGAGCGTGGTTTTAAAGGTTTTTTTAACAGTTACCGTCATTAAGCTTGGACTTCGATGCAGTTGTGTGCACGGACAATTTTCCGATTTTCAGTGTCTTTCAAATAGGACCCTGGGTCTTACTTGCACAAATCTCAAAAACTCTCTTGGTTTATTCTAGTGTGCAAGTGTAAAGTAGGAATTTATAAACGAGATGATAGACTTGAATCTTAATGTTTTATTCTTAGCTTTTCTAAGCTACTAATTTGGGCTCGTCTTAATCCCCGTCTTATGCTACGGCTGGCCGGAAAGAGACGCTGAGAAGGGTGTATCGGATAATCCCGGTTTAGTCATCTGTGAACCGGGTTACAAACCCTAGGGATTATAAAGAAGTCACAAGTTGCAAACTTGCGCCAGTTGGGGTAAGAAGCGCACTAAAAGCGCTATTGATGATGCGATCCTTGATCTAGCAAAACGCTTGAGTAGCGAAGTTCAAGCTGGTATCTATCTACCTTGAAGCGCAACCGTACCACTGTCCATGTTGTGGTGAGACTTTTCCCACCGCAAAAAAACTAAATGGACATATAAGTGGGCACAAAATGAAAGGCGAGTGGAAGGAGGAT
>JANQLQ010000135.1 GCA_028280565.1 Fulvivirga sp. | reverse complement strand
CAGGAGGGTTTGCAAGCTACTCCCGTGAAGTCGCTTGCGAGGGGCCTACCCTCATCTTTAATACAGCCGATAGATCGAAATCTATCTTCAAGGCACACGGCGTGCAAAAGAAAATGAAAACCAGGCTTAGAACCTCAAAATCCCGCTTAAACTACTCATTGCAAGGCTGGCATTACCCGAAACATCTTAAAAATATAGCCCAATTCACCAAAATTAAACGTTTTACCATCAAAGCTAATTTTCAAGAACACCTATTTTTCGGTACTGTACTCAAAGTAGACTGCCAGCAATAAACCATCGGCGCGCCCCTTTTTTGCCTATTGCCGACGGGTCGAAAACTTACCAATACCGCAAAATAGAGTTTATCATCAACCCTACCCTATACGTCATTTGAAGTTTGGCACGACACACGGACGTTGGTCATGAGATTCCTGCTGTCGGTCCTTTGGATAATTCCCCCTGTATTCAATGACATGAATTATGACCTTCCAATCAAAAGATATTTGGTGATTTTGTCTTAATTTTCGGCCATGACCGAACCAAAACCATTCGTGCCGGGTTGGGGGCCTGTAAAAGTGATTTTTATGGCCTGCTTGCTGGGTACCCCAATGTTTTGGGCCTGCGCCCAGCAAAAGGGTGTAAAAGAGAATACCCCGGAGATCGTTACCCCTGGGAAGCAAACTTACACCACGGAAACAGTAGTACCTGGCTTAGACATTCCCTGGGGCATGGCTTTCCTGCCTGGGGGCAGCATGCTGATCTCGGAAAAAAGTGGTACGCTCATCCATTTTAAGGACGGTAAAAAAACAAATGTAAAGGATGTGCCGGAAGTCTATTTTAGAGGACAAGGCGGCCTGATGGACTTGGAATTACACCCTCGCTACGCGGAGAACGGTTGGATCTACTTATCCTACTCCTCCCAAGAAGGAACGGGAAAAGGCGGTAACACGGCCATCCTACGCGCCAAGCTGGAAGATGACCGCCTAGTGGACCAGCAGTTATTGTATAAGGGTGTTCCCAATACTACCCGGGGTCCACATTTTGGGTCTCGACTGGAATTTGGCGATGATGGGATGCTATATTTTTCCATAGGAGACCGCTACAACAGGGATGAAAATCCGCAAGATGTCACCCGTGACGGAGGCAAGATCTACCGGGTTCGTGATGATGGTACAGTCCCGGATGACAACCCGTTTGTAAACCAAGCCGATGCCAAAAAAGCCATATTCAGCTACGGCCATAGGAACCCGCAAGGCATGGCGAAACACCCAGACACCGGGGAGATCTGGGTACATGAACATGGGCCACGAGGAGGAGATGAGATCAATATTGTGGCAAAAGGCAAGAACTATGGCTGGCCAAAGATCACCTATGGGATCAACTACAGTGGCACTAAAATCACCGATGACACCGCTTTGCCGGGTATGGAGCAGCCATTTTACTATTGGGTGCCCTCCATAGCCCCGAGTGGCATGGCCTTCGTTACCTCCGATCTTTACCCGGAATGGAAAGGAAACCTACTGGTAGGCTCTTTGATATTCCAATACCTGGAGCGTTGCGTCATCGAAAACGATAAAATAGCATACCGGGAAAAACTTGTACCGGACATTGGCAGGGTCCGTAATGTTCGACAAGGACCGGATGGCTATATTTACGTGGCGGTAGAAGGGAAAGGGATTATCAAAATCATACCGAATTAATGAAAGAAGCAAACCTACTTTTGTCCTGTTTGGCACTTGCGTTTGTTGGCCTGGTAGTCATGCAAAGTTTTAAGAACAGGGATATCAATGTTACCAAAGATCATCTACAGCCCAGCGCGTTAGAAGCCAGTATCCAACGCGGCAGTGTCATTTATGAGGGCTTTTGTGCCCGGTGTCATATGCCTTCCGGGGAAGGGGTAAAGTCCGCTTTCCCGCCGCTGGCCCAGTCTGACTACTTATTGGAAAAAAGGGAGGAAAGCATCCGGGCGGTAAAATATGGGCAGCGTGGAGAAATAGTAGTGAATGGCGTAACCTACAATAGCATCATGTCTCCCATGGGCCTTACCAACGAGGAAGTGGCAGACGTAATGAATTACATCTTGAACTCCTGGGGCAACAAAAGCGACGCTATGGTCACCGTAGAAGAAGTAGCCAAGGTGAAAAAGCAAACAGAATAAACCGTTACAGCTAAGATCAAAAGTCTATTACCAGCCCTATAGTGGGTAAAACACTGCCATTATCTACATTTTCGATCTCTGACAGGGCACGCGGTTGTAAAACATCGCCTGCATCGTTGCGAGCCAGCCCAAACTGGGGTTCTTGGGGAGTATCTTGCCCCAGCAGGTTTTGAACTTCTAAAAATAGATCCAACGTAAATCCCTTGAAATTCCATTTTTTATCGATGCGGAGGTCCGTTTGGTTAAATGCATTTAACCTGTCTGTACCCAGTTGTGAAAAGTCACGGATTATGGCCGGGTAGTTAGCCAAAGTAGCTTCTTGATCTACGGGTGCAAAAGGAACTTCACCCAAATACCTCACCCGGGCGCTGACCTCCCAGTTTTCACCAAACTTATAGCCCCCGGTAAACGTGAGCAGCGTGCGATTATCCCATGCAGAAGGGATGTATTCATCTTCGTCAAACCCAGTGAATTCGCTGCGATAGAAGGTACAGGCCAGGATACCATAAAAATTACGCGTCAACTTCTGTTGGAATAATAGCTCCACCCCAAACGTCCTGCCTAAGCCTATGCTAGCTACCGGCTCATTGCCCAAAACTGAAAAATCACCTCCCAAGTTGGCCAGTGAGACACTGTCGGTCAACGATACGGGATAATTGTCATACCGCTTGTAGAAACCTTCCACGGTAAATCGTATCGTGGGAGTCAATAAGTGCTCGATGCCCGCCACCAAATGATCGCTTTGTATGTATTCGGTGTCCTCGTTGGCTAAGTTGCCGTCATTATCCGTGAAGCCCAAAATGGTATACGGGGGGATCTTAAAATACCTCCCTACAGAAGCACTGGCTGTCCATTTACCTGCTTTATCCAACGTATAGGAAAGCGCAGCCCGGGGACTAAACGTCCGGTGCAGTTCATTTCCAGTGGTCATAAACGAATTACCATCGAAGCGCACCCCGGCGGACAGCCCAAGTCTCTCGTTAAAGAAATCCCGGGACGCTTGGGCAAACACCCCATAGCGCCAGAAGTTGATAGCATTGTTAAATCGAAAATCATTGACCAGGTCAAGCGTTTCATTGCTGTAATCCGCATTTTGAATAACTGTCCCCGCGGTGAAAACCCACTCCTGCAGGAATTTTGTGTAGGCGTAGCGCAGCTTCGTTTCTTGCTCTTGAGAAACATTACTGAGAAACAGGCCCGATTCGTTGGCATTATCTTCGAATTGCCGGAAATCGTTGTTCAAAATATTAGTACTTAACGCCGTGGTCATAAACCCGGAGCCGTCCTTAAATCGTCGTTTCCAGCTAGCGCCAGCCGTGGTATTCCATTGGGTGATCACCGGCACCTGGTCCAGGTTGGCCTGTTGCTCTTCGTCGAAATCGCTAGGCACGTTGATAGAAAAATTATCAATGGCGCCCACGCCTGTGATCGACAGCTCATTGTAATCATCAATTTTATGCGAGATCTTGTATTGGTAATCCCAGTAATCCGGGAGAAAGGGCAGATCCAGCACTTGGAACAAAACTTGGAGATAGGAGCGCCGGACCGAGGCAATGAACGACGTATTAGAAGATTGTTGTTGTTTTTTGAAAAGCGGACCTTCTACCGTCAATGCCGCCTCGCTGCTGCTCAAGCGTATGTTGGTCTGATAATTACGGTTGTTGCCGTTACGCTGGTCAAATTGCAATACCCCGGAGAGTACATTATCATATTGAGCGCCAAAAGAGCTGGAAGACAACGTTACCCCTTCAAAGAACGAGACATTCAACAATCCCACCGGTCCCCCCGCGCTGCCTTGCGTGGAGAAATGATTTATGTTGGGGATCTCGATACCGTCCAGGTAATACACATTTTCATTGGGGGCTCCTCCACGTATGATCACATCATTCCTAAACCCTCCCACAGACCCGGATACCCCGGGGAGGGATTGTACTACCCTGGCAATATCATTATTACCACCGGGATAGGTGGCAATTTCTTCGGAAGACAATTGCTGGATAGAAAGAGGGGTCTCTTGCAATTTTTCAAATGGATTTGCTACTACCACCACACCCTCTAATTCGCTCGTCTCTTCTCCGAGGTCGAAGTTCAAGTCAGGACTTCCCCCCGAACGGACTACTACGTTATACTTGGTCTCGGTCGTGTATCCTATGTATGAAGCTTGAACGGTATAGGTCTTGGCGGGCACGTTCTGAATGGTGTAAAAACCTTCAAGGTCAGTGACCGCTCCCAAGCCCGTATCAATCAGTTGGACCGATGCCCCTATGAGAGGTTCACCCGTTTTTTTGTCCTTAACGTACCCTGAAAGCTGCCCGTAATTTTGGAAGCTCAATACATACGGACCGGAACCTAACAAGATCAATAAGATGCAAGATCGTAGTAATTTTTTCATTATATTGTAATTTCTCAAAGATACTTATCGAACGAATTTATTTTAAGATTGTTTAAATATTAGTACAATAATTTATTAATTAGGTTGAAATGGAGCAGGTGATCAAGCTGTTGAAGTATTTTAAAATTTACCAAGATAAGGGACTGGGAGACGATCTTGGCCGTTTTGGGTTGTGGTTGAATAAAGAGCTTGGAGCAGAAAAAGTGATGGAGATCCCGCGGGGATACAGTGTATCTGTAAATGCTACGATAGGGTTTTTGTTAGGAGGATTGTTGGGTTTCGGTGATGTTTGGACACGGTTAGCTTTTCGCGATCTTCCCATCCAGCATTTTTATGACTTTGGTATCATCAAATTCGTGGAAGTAATGAAGGCACCCACGAAAAAAGAAGTGGCGGACAAAAGCCTGTTGGAACAAAGTACCTGTTTTGAAGCGATAAAGCGATTGACCAAGCAAGGCATCCTGGAAGAACAAGTAGACCCGGATGACCGGCGGGTAAAACGAGTAAAGCTCACCTCTTATGGGAAAAAAATCGCAGATAAGGCCACCCAGCAATCTTTTTTGCTATCAGATCTGCTCGTGGGTGACCTGGTGGAAGAAGAAAAATCAGACCTCACCCGGCTACTGAAAAAGCTGGATCGCTTTCATGAAGATCTTTACCGGAACACAGGTAAGGACAAGATCATAGATCATTATAAGCTGTGATCGGTGTTATCGAACTGGGCTTGGGATCCCAGGTTTCAAATTTACCGTGGGTGATTATCGAGTTTCAAAGTTTTAACCGCTGAGAACGCTGGGGAGGTCGCAGAGATTGCCGTGTACCCTTAGTACACCTTATGCTCTAGGTAGTTAAGGGCTGATCTTCGATACTTTGCCGGCCGGTCATTCTTGCCGTTCTTTTTTTAAAGTGGAAGGAGAGTATCCAAAGTATTCCTTGAATGCCCTGGAAAAATGTGAATAGTTCATAAAGCCGACTTGGTTATACACGTCCGTAATATTAAGGGGTGTATTCTTTAATAAATGTTTGGCTTGGGCCATCCGTTTGGCCCTGAGCCATTTGGCGGGAGTGGTTTTAAACGCTGTTTTGAAATCACGTTTAAAAGTAGCCAGGCTTCTCCCACTCTTGTAGGCAAACTCTTCTAAGGAAGCATACTCCAGGTAATTCTCTTCCATAGTTTCCACTAGGTCTTTCTTAGGAACCGTGGCTCCTGCCAGTATTTGGTGCAATATTTCAGGACGCAGGCTCGTAATATGGATCAATAGCTCCGTCACCTTCAATTGGAGGAGATGTTTGTCGTATTTCAGGTTACTGTGAAAAAGATGAAGTACCGACCGGACAAAATCTACGAGTTGGAGGTTGGGTTGAATGACGATATGGTCTTTAGGTGTAAGATTACCTGGCAAATTCAGTTTACGGTCCGATAAAAATTTTTGGACGAATTTATCGTCTATAAAGAAAAGTACACTGGCATATTCTTTTTTGTCCGAACTAAATTTACAGTAGGGTGCGTATACATTTTTGTTTAACAAAGCGATCTGTCCCTCTTCGACCGTTTCTGTTTTATGCTCGAGGTCTAGGGTTAATTTCCCGCTTATTATACAGATCAGCACACGTTGGTTGATATAAATAGAATCAGCCACTAGACCTTCGTGATGGCATGATTCTACAATCTTACACCCGTCCAATTCAATGTACTGGTGCCTATCAGGCATATTTAATAGGTCTTCCGGTATTTTAAACATTTTCGAATAAAGTACGCTTACTCGATAACTTCTTTTTTCGAGGTTTAGTTTGAGACAAAATAAACACTAAACCGTATTTCCGAGGCTTTTATATTGCCTACTACCCGTTCAGTCTTTTAGATTTTTCTATCTGGCTCAATTTGTTTTTCTATTCGGCTCAATTCTATTTTGACCCGGATAGTAAAGCTTTTTGAGCCGTCCAGCAAAGGCGGTGGTCATTGTCTCCCGTTAGTAAGGAAACAACGATCCCAGGTATTATGAAAAGGCAAAATACTCTTTTTCTTTTGACCAGCATTTTCTGTTTTACAGTAGCGGCGATCATGGCCTGCACGGATGATAACGCAACAATGCCAAGCATTGATGACATGGAAGAGGCGCTCATTGATATCCCAGGGATGGATTCTTTGGAAAACCGGTTGACAGAAAAGTACGGGGTTCCCATGTACTTTTATGCCCAAGTGAACAAACGAGGCGATTATTTCCGCCGGATGTTCATTGACACCACTGCACTTCAAGCGATACTAACCACGTCTGAAATTCCTGGTAACGCCCTCATCGCGATGGAGACTTGGTTCGGGGAGTCTAATCCCAGCACCGTCTTCTTTAGGACAAAACGTGCGGGGGAGTGGTTAAGCGGGTCATTTAGTCCCTCTGACCCAGATTTTGGGAGTGCCCGCTCCATTAACAGTTGTAACAATTGTCACAACACGGCGCAGACCACTGATTTTACTTTCACCCAACCGCTCATAGCCCGATCAATTCAAGAGAACGCAGTGCAATTCATTGAATGTGACATAGGGCCCACGGGACCCTGTGACCTGGCCACTTATTTGGGACAATAGCCGTTACAACAAATGAAACTTTTATCGATTGGGTTGATCTTATTGGTGTCTTGCTCCAGCATTCGTTGTAGCAGTGAGAATGAAGATAGTCCTTCGCCGGTCTGTGATGAAGCAACTGGGACGGAAGCTACTTACCAGGTAGAGGTATCCGAGATCCTTTTTCAAAATTGTACCTATTGTCACAGCACAGAACTGGCCAGTGGAGGAGTCGTGTTGGATACCTACGAAGATGTGGCTGTAGTAGCAAGGAATGGACAGCTACTAGGAGCGATCACCCACACTCCTGGGTTCAGCCCCATGCCTCAAAATGCACCAAGGCTCCCTAGTTGTGAAATAGAAATAATACGCTTGTGGATTGAAAATGACCTTCCTCGATAGTAGTCAAGAATTGTCAAAATTAACATTTCAACAGCTTCCCGGCGAAACTAGAGGCTGCTCACAGGGTTATAATCCCTTTTGCCGTTAACTTCTCCTCGATTTTTTTGCTTGCACCGGAATTGTCCGTAAACTTGTCCGTGTCCGTAAATCTGTCCGTTACTATGGCTACTATCAACTATTATCTTGACAAACCCGACAAAAAGGGGTACTCTCCCATCCACCTGAGGATCAATTCTGAAGGAAAGCAAGTGAAAGTATCTACCGGTGAAAAGGTAAGGCCCGAATGCTTTGATAAGGAAAATCAAACCGTTTTGTCCGCGGCTGAAAACCACGAAGCCATCAACCACTATCTTAAATTTCTTAAAGACCGGGCTGAAGACCTGTTTAAGAACTCTAAGAAAAAAAGATATACGAGCCACGAGATCAAAGAAATACTTCATGGGCATGTCCGGGCCTACAAGCAAGATGCCACGGTGAGCATCATCGAACAGGGAGCGTCCACGGGAGGAAAGTCCTTTAATTTCATAGACTTTTTTGCTGGCGCCGGGGGTTTTAGCGAGGGTTTTTTACAGGCACAACACCAAAACCGTTTTTTCAATTTTTTGCTGGGAAGCGATATTAATGAAAATTGTGAGCTCACGCATGTCGTCAGGTACAATCATCAACTAGGATTGGACGCTGAATTCTTAAAACAAGACATTACGGAACCGGATTTTGTGGATAACCTATTACGCAAACTCCATGGAAAAGAAATAGACGTAGTCTGTGGAGGCCCACCTTGCCAGAGCTTTAGTTTAGCGGGAAAGCGTAAGAAGTATGACAAAAAAGATGATCTTTTTGCCAATTACCTCAATATCATCAAGATCCTCCGCCCTAAGTACTTCGTAATGGAAAACGTAAAGGGGCTGCTGACCAAAGAAGGCGGAAAGATCAAAGAAATGATCCTATCCGAGATCCGGTCCCTTATTGACGTCAATGAACTGCCTAAACTGGTGCTTTTCATAAAAAAAATCAGCAGGCGTCTTGATTCTCATTCGGCTTTTACATTAGAGGCTATTGCCAAAAGACTCGAGTTTGAAAGCAAAAGTGAGAAAGAGCTGGATGATGCCAAAGAGAACTATATCCAGCACATAGAAAATAAATTCAGGCGGCTCACTCCTGAAATCGTGGACTACAAAACCAGCAAAACCGACCAACGGATCAGCACGATCCGGCACGGGCTCAACTTGTTGAGCAGGGGAAAGGAAATCGCCAAGATCCAAAAAGAGATCATCAGGGAAAAAGATATCAACTATATTGATAATGATCACTTTGTGGAAAGCTTCAATGCATTTATTGAATTCCTGGAGCCAGGGTCGGTCATAGCGCATGTGCAGGAGGCGTTTGATGAATTAAATATTTCAAAGAAGTATGAGCATGACTATGCCAGTATCATCCAATCGCTAAAAATATACGTCAGCAGTTTCGATGAATGCATCTCTAAGTTGAGGGCTTACTGCCAGCAAAAAGAGCAGGAAGAACTTGATGCCATTTTAGAAAGCATCCGGCTTTATCGCATCAAGGATGCTGTAGTGGCCAATGCCTCGGACTACGGTGTGCCACAGAACCGAGAACGTGTTCTTTTCATTGGATGCAGGAAAGACCAGCAGCTTATTGAAAGTATCCCGGCCACGGTAAGTGCCGACGATAAAGTGACGGTATTTGAGGCGATTTATGACCTGGACTTCATTGATAACAATGAAGACCTAAGGAATTATGAAAAGGTGGACATGGACGTAGACTTTAATGGGCACGCCGAAAAAATGCGAGCTCTTATCCGTAAAAGGGAAATTAGCGGCGATCTTTCCGGGAAAGGATTGACCTATGCCGAATGGAGCAGGAAAGGAAGGCTGAACCATAGGTTTTCTGCTACAAAAGCCTTTTACGTTCGTAATCAAGAGGCCTTAGACCATGGAAAAAAAGAATTCAATGCGTTGAACAACCACCGCACCAGTAACCAAAACGAAGAGGTGATCCGCCGCCTTCAAATTATCCTAGAGGAAGGCAACTATAAAGAAGCCCAAGATCGGTTAGAAAATGAAGGTATAGCCTCGCAAAAAAGGAATTATAACGTACTCAAGCCCGGGGGTCAAAGCTCAACGATACTGACCATCCCCGACGATTACATTCACTACCGGTCACCCCGGGCATTGACTGTACGGGAAATGGCCCGGCTGCAATCCTTTGACGATTCATTCGTGTTCCAGGGGAAGAGATCTACCGGTGGGAATCATAGGAAGAACGAAGTTCCGCAGTACACCCTAGTGGGAAACGCCGTTCCCCCACTTCTCGCCCGCGCCGTAGCGATAGAAATTCTTAAAAATATTACCTAAGGGCCATAACCACGATAGGTAACTTACAATTCTCCGGCCTATTAAGGGCTTCATTAAAAATTCAAGTGCCGTTGACGTATAGAGGGGAGACATCCAGGAACAGCGCGGCCCATTTGAGGCCTGCGGGCAAGCAGCCTATAGGGGCTGGATAGCGCGTTTCGAGGGGAAAATGGGCTTAGAACCACAAAATCCCGCTGAAACTACTCATTACGAGGTTCTCATTACCTGAAACATCTTAAAAAGATAGCTTAACTTGCCAAAATTAAACGTTCTACTATCAAAGCTAATTTTTAAGGCGCTCTATGCAACTTTCATCGCCCTTATCCCTTTGTATTTGTAAACCTTAAGGTCAAAGTGCTGGTAAATGAATGCTTTCATACGGTTTTCCGCCAGCAACGATTTCCTTTCCCCAGGGTAAAATACGGTAAGCTCCAGTACCGCTCTTACGAAATTAGGACGTCGACAGAAAGCAACGAGCCATGCTTTGTATTTGGTTTCCCAATCTGAAACGTACTTTTGGTAATGATCCTGGCCGTCAAACAGTAATTCTAACTGGTTTTGACCATATTTAAAACGATAAATACCGGCGAGGTTACGGTAAAATTCGGTCAGCCTCTTAGTATATACTGTAGGATGATCTTTGATCGCGATCACCGTATCGTCTTCCAGCCCCAAGGGGTTGTAATTTGACAAATAGTAAGCCTTGACATAGTTCACCAGGTAAACGATAAGCTCTTCTTGCTGGTCGAGCTGGGCCTTTTCAAGGATGTAGTTTTTGTCAAAAGGGAAATACTTTTGGATCACGGCTATTTAGGGTTATACAAATATAGCAATCTTACGGTAAAGGTGAATCGGCTTCTTTGGCCATTACGTTGTAAACCAATTTATCCATCCACCCGGGAAACCACTTGTTCATAAACACGGTAAATTTACCCTGTGTGGTCAATACCAGGTATTTTTTACGCCTTATGGTGGCTTTGTAAATATGCCTGGCACATTCTTCGGCGGTCATCATTTTTTCTTCCTTGCGCGGAGATTCCCCCTGTTGCGATCCATCGGCGGTCAACGATCTTTTCCTGATGTTAGAGGCAGTGAAGCCGGGACAGGCCGTAAGCACGTGTACACCGGTTTTGAGCATTTCTGTTCTTAAAACTTCCAAAAAGCCCTGTAACGCAAATTTGGAGGCGGAATACCCCGTTCGTCCCGGTAACCCTCTAAAACCAGCGATCGAAGAAATACCGATCACAGATCCCTTTCGTTCTAAGATAGAAGGTAAACAATACTTGGTGGCATACAGTACCCCGTAAAAATTGATGTCCATCACCTTTTTCACCACGTCCAAATCTACTTCTTGGAACACCGCTCGCATAGAGATCCCTGCGTTATTGATAAGAATGTCAATTTTTCCAAACTCACGGATGCATGCTTCTGCCATTTTTTTATTGTCTTCCTCGATGCTCACATCGGCGGTCATACCCGCGGCGTTGGTCCCATTTTTCCTAAGTTCTTCTAAGGTTTGATCTAATGCCTGCTGATTTCTACCGGTTATGAATATTTGGGAGCCTTTATTTCCGAATTCATACGCCAGCGCTTTGCCGATCCCTGAAGTTCCCCCGGTGATGATTACTGCTTTATCCTTCATTGAATAGTCTATTCTAAGCCGCTAAAATAGGTGAATTGAAAGCACTACGAAAATTCTTCCTGTTTGTAATCTTATGTCCGCTGCCATAGATCCAAAAACAGGGCATTTTATGCATTCGAAGCAATCATCCCACAACCATAGACGATCAACAATCAATTTAGAGTACATTTGCGAATGTTTTTCCTGGGACTTCTCTCTAGGCTCCCGATGCCTGTACTGTATTTCATAGGGGACCTTATCTTTTTTGTGATCTATTTCGTCATAGGCTATCGTAAAAAAGTAGTTTTAAGGAACCTAACCCATGCGTTTCCCACATGGTCACCTACGGAACGTAAAGAAGTAGCTAAAGAATTCTACAGAAGATTTTCGGAGTACATTGTAGAAACTTTAAAGGCCATTACCATTTCGAAAGAAGAATTATTAAGGCGAGTGGATTACCTCAACGTACCGGATGTACAACCGCATGCGGATCATGGACAGTCCATCATTGTGATCGCTTCTCACCAGTTCAACTGGGAGTGGGCCCTTTTGGCGGGCTGCCTAAGGTTACCCTTTCCCGTGGACGCTGTGTATCAAAAACTTTCGAACGCCTCGTTTGATCGTCTCATGTTAGTGACCCGGGGTAAATTTGGCGGGAGGCCGATAGAGAAAAGCCGCGTATTGCGAGAGGTGTTGCGCACCAAAGACCGGACCCGGGCTTTGGGGATCGTAGCTGACCAATCGCCAAGACGTAAGTCACCTAAGTATTGGACACAATTCCTCCACCAAGACACCGCTTTCTTCCTAGGGCCCGAGCAGCTCGCCAAAGCCGCCCAGTACCCAGCCTATTTTTTTCATGTAAAGCGAAAATCCCGGGGGTACTACACGGTAGAGTTAAAGCCCCTGGCCACCCCACCGTACTCAAAAGAAAGCCATGAGATCTTAGAAAACTATGCTAAGCTTACGGAGCAGCTCGTGGAAGAAGACCCTGCCGGGTACCTCTGGACGCATAAAAGGTGGAAACTCGATAAGGCTAATTTTGAGTCTTGAGTCCTTACTATTTTCTTGATGTGAATTATAGTGGTATTATGGGTGATGGAAAACCAGCCATCGCGTTTGCTGACCCCTCACTCAAACCTGGATTTAATGACTTTAATTAAGGCCAACGCTCACCCCTAAAGCCCCTAAAGGGGAACCAACCGCACGGTGGATTGCACCTTAAGACGTAAGAGGTGCGATGGGTACGCTTAACTTAACGGCATTGAATCCAGGCTAAATTTGCAGAAGTGCGCTAAATTTTGAGGAAAAATAAGGGCTGTCCTATAAGAACAGCCCTGGTTTCAAACTAAACGAGAATTCACTGTACGGTTACGGCGGGTGAAGAACCATAGGCCCTGCCCACGTAAGCTTTGCTTATGACTAGTGTGAAGAAAGATATTCTGCTACTCCTTCTTTCGTAGCTTGCATAGCGTCTTTGCCTTCTTCCCAGTTGGCAGGACATACTTCACCATGCTTTTGCACGTGTTGCCAAGCATCTACTACTCTTAGCATTTCATCGATATTTCTACCTAAGGGCAGGTCATTGATCGTTTCGTGCCTTACTACACCCTCCTTGTCGATAAAGAATGTACCGCGATAGGCTACAGGTGCTCCTTCGAAAGTGAGTTCACCCTCTTCGGAATAGTTCCAATCCCCCGCCAATACGCCAAAGTTAGAAGCTACAGTCTTAGCAGAATCAGCCACTAAAGGATACGTAACTCCTTCAATCCCACCGTTATCTTTGGCCGTCATTAACCAGGCCAGGTGAGTTTCTTCGGTGTCGCAAGAACACCCTACGACTTGCACTCCCCTTTTTTCAAATTCAGACAGTTTTTCTTGGAAGGCCAAAATTTCCGTAGGGCATACGAAAGTGAAATCTTTTGGATAGAAAAAGAACATCACTTCTTTTTTGCCCACATAATCTTCTAAAGAAAATGCTTCTACGATCTCTTCACCATTAATTACTGCAGGTGATTTAAAAACCGGGGCTTTTTTTCCTACTAATGACATAATTCTAATCAGATTTTTAATTTATTAAACATTATTTAAGGGTCACATCTTTTGAAGGGTCTACCTTCTCACCGTTGACTTGGACTGTTATGTTTTTAATCACGATGTTATTGATCTTCTTCTTCCGGAAAAAATCGATGATCAAAGTATCCAGTTCTTCATCATAAAAATCATAGATGTCGCCGGTTTTGGCACAATAAATATGCCCGTGATTCGAAAGCTTCGGATCATATCGCTTATAACCTTCCGGGGTGGACACTCGCTTTATCAAGTCCTTTGCCACAAATGCTTCTAAGGTCTTGTATACAGTGGCCAACGATAAGCTTGGGTGGTTGCTCCTTAAGGAATTGTAAATTTTCTCAGCACTGGGGTGATTATCCATATCCAGCACCGTGCCCAGTATGACCAGCCGCTGGTGGGTCACTTTTAAACCTGCCGAAGTAAGTAGATTCCTTATGTTCGCTATATCCTTCAAACGATTAAATTTATTAAATGATAATGATTATCAATTAATAATACTTCCACAAAGGTAAAGTAGCGAACCTAATTGAACAAGGTATGACTGGTGTTTTATTTTAACCACTTTACTGTTGCTAAATTACCCCTAGTCCACGCTATAAATTAAATATACTGCGGACTCCCAGTGTGCTCGGCGACAGCGAAAATTGATATACGCGCCGCGGTGCCCTTATGACGGCCACTTTTCGATGGCCAGGTTACAAAACATTAATTTTTAATATTAAAAAATGAAACATTCGTTTTAAATCGTAATTCCATTATCTTGTACTTTTAAGAACATCAATCAATTAACCTTGAAATTAAACTTAACCTAGAAATGAAAAATTTTTTATGTAAAGCAATCCCGTTTGCTTTCGTTTCACTGTTTTGTTCTTATGCCGGTATGGCACAGGAAGATCTTAACCAATTGCTTGAAGCGGGGCTTGAAGATGCCAATACCTTGGTAGAAGGATACGTTGAACCTGCGATGACTGGTTTTGGGACTTCTTTGGCCAATGGCTGGTACAACACCGCTAAGGCCCATAGGCCTGCAGGTTTTGACCTGACCATTACGGTAAATGCGGCCTATGTGCCGGATGATGATCTTTTTTATACCCCTACCCTGCAGAACACCACACTGGTCAGCGGGGATCGTGCTCCTACCATTTTTGGATCGGATGAGGATGCGGATATCCCTACCTATCAATACTCTTACGAAGAAGATGGGGTAACCTTTACCGGCACCTTCGACGGTGTAGGGGGGATTAACGTCAAGGATGCCATCGGCATACAGGCTGTACCCGTTCCCATGGCTCAACTTGGTGTTGGCTTGATCAAAAATACCGATATCAAAATCAGGTGGACCCCAGAAATCGACATTGAAGACGACGGCACGTTCAAGCTGATCGGTTTTGGGATTTTGCATGATGTAAAGCAACACATCCCCGGGATAAAAATGTTGCCTTTTGACCTTTCTGCATTCATCGGGTTCACCGACATTTCCTCGGAAGTAACCTTCGAGGAAGAGGGATCGGGCAGTGGGGTAAGCACCGAAAACGGCCGGGCTACATTTGATGTCAACACCTGGACCTTCCAAGGGCTTATCTCGAAACAGTTTTCGATACTTACCTTGTACGGTGGATTAGGTTTTAACGCGGTTAGCTCTGACTTGAAGTTAGAAGGAGATTACACCGTTTCAAATGACTCCGGCGAGTCTGTGACTTACTCTAATCCCATTAATCTTTCTTTTTCATCAGGAGGCCCAAGACTCACTGCCGGGGCAAGACTCAAATTGGCTATCCTTACGTTACATGCGGATTATACCTTACAGGAGTTTAACGTACTCACGGTAGGCCTTGGCTTCAGCTTCAGGGAACAGAAAAACTAACCCTATCAAAGGCCTTCTTCATTAAGTTTTTGTAGCAATAACTTAGGAGAAAAGAGGAAAGTGGAAATCAGAAATAGGAAAAAGGCGTTAAAAGTTTCATTTAAGACCCCGTCCATTCCTATTTCTGATTTCATATTTCCTATTTCTAATTTTGTGAAGTAGATCAGTCATTTACTACTTCCCCTTATACACGGGTTTTCGCTTTTCAATAAACGCCTGCATACCCTCCGCCTGGTCTTCCGAGGCAAACGCTAGGTAAAAATTCTTTCGTTCAAAGTGAAGTCCTTCGTCGAGGTGGGTTTCAAAAGATCGGTTGACGGACTCCTTCGCCAATTGCGCGGCAATGGGTGACATTTGGGCAATTTCCCGGGCCAGTTGAGCCGCTTCATAAAGGTACATCTCTACCGGTACCACTTTATTGACCAACTTATAAGCTAACGCCTCTTCTGCACTCAAAAAGCGGCCCGTCAGCACGAGTTCCATGGCCTTGGCTTTTCCTATGGCTTTGGTCAAGCGCTGTGTACCGCCCGCCCCGGGCATCACCCCGATCTTTATTTCAGGCTGGCCAAATTTAGCTGTTTCCGACGCGATGATCATGTCACAGGTCATGGCAAGCTCACATCCTCCTCCCAAGGCAAAACCGGAGACTGCAGCGATCAAGGGCTTTTTGGTCTTCCGGATCTGGTCCCAAGTGCTAAACTGGTCGATCACCAACATATCCACGGCGCTTTTATCAGCCATTTGTTTGATATCTGCACCGGCAGCGAAAGCTTTCTCGTTACCCGTAAGCAGGATCACGCGAACATCTTCGTCATTATCAAGTTGTTTGAGTGCATCTCTAAGCTCTCCCATAAGCTCGAGGTTTAATGCGTTGAGTTCTTTGGGCCGGTTGAGTTCGATCAGCGCTATATGCGGCTCATAGCGTTGGGTAACCTTGATAAAGTTCATAGCGTATTTTTGGTTTCGCCCAAAAATAAAAGAAAAGCCGCCCTTATAAAAAAGGCGGCTTAACTAACCATACTAAACAGGTGAGTAAAAAAAGTGCTATGTACCAATACATACGGTTGGGTTTCGATAAGTAACCACAGGTTTGAGATTTTTTTTAATTTTTTTTCAAAAACCACATAACCATCTTATTATCAATAATTTAAATGTGAGTTTTATTTCTTCCAACGCTGAAAAAATCAAAAAGAGAAAAAACTTTAGGCTATCTACGATCCACTTTTACCGTGTGAAAGATATCCATGTTTTGCCGGTGAAAACTACTAGGTCGAAACTGTTTTCCTCGAAGCCAAACGAAGATATACTTATACCTACTTTCTGTGTTTTGTCATTCCTTGTGGCACGTGCCCTGGCTATGTGTACGAACTGGAAAGCCAATAAGTCTCTGAACAGAACCCAACCTACTCACAAAGAAAATGATCCCAGGGAACTGGAACAGTAAAATCACTCGGCTGCTAAAAAAGAAAAAAACAATCGCTTGCGTTTAGCGAGTAATAAACATTGAGTAGGCTGGCCGGGCTAACAAAATGGCCCGAGAGATCAACTAGACATATGACCATGCTGGTCTTAGGTGTGCCGACTATTAGCAGCGAAACCGGGTGACTGTTCTAAGAACTCTTTAATCGATAGACGGAAACAAAACATAGGCAAACCTAGAGTTTGCCTACTGCCCTTTGCCTATTGCTGACTGACCTGGAATTTCCACATACTGAAAACAGGATACCTGCAACCTGCTACTTCACTGAATGGCAGTCTTGTAATCACCGTAGAAGGAAAACTCAAGGGTAAAAGAAAATAGTTATAATTGCACTGGCAAACTATCACCATCATGAGTAAAGTTTTATTCGTCTGCCTCGGCAACATATGCCGTTCTCCACTGGCAGAAGGTATATTGAAGTCAAAACTGGAATCCTCCAGGCAGTCTCAAAGTATTTTCGTAGATTCATGTGGCACAGGCAACTACCACATCGGCGAGCAACCAGACCCACGTAGCGTAGCCAATGCACGTGAAAATGGTATAACCCTTGACCACAAAGCGCGTCAATTTACACATGAAGATTTCGAGCAATTTGATCACATCTTGGTCATGGACAGTTCTAATCTAAAAGATGTCAAGAAGCTGGACCCCAAAGAAGAATATACCCACAAGCTACACCTCATGCGTGAATACGACCCCATTGGCACCGGGGAGGATGTCCCTGATCCCTATTTCGGCGGTGAGCTAGGTTTCCAGCAAGTCTTCGAGATCCTAGACCGGTCCATTGAGGGTTTCCTGCAAGAAGTTAAGCCGGGAGTATCGAAATAAGAAAACCCTTCCACCCCGTCGCTAACGGAGACACTTGTTTACTTATTTAACCACCTTACCAGGCCCACCCAGTTGGCGCAGGTCCCCCGGACCTGTGCCCACTACATGAGCAGGTTCTTTGAACCTGCAAAGGCACGGTACTTTACATTTTTGATGGTTGTCATGTTTTAGCACTTTCTTTCCTTGATATGTCATTCATCCCTTGGACGTCCGACACTTACAGGAGGCACGAAGATAAGCTGACAAGGAATCTAAGAAATCACCGAACGAAAGTCCGCTAAACAGGCAAGGCAAACGTTGTGATCCTGGAACAAAAAATAATGACTAATCTAAATTTTTGCAGCAAAAGAATGATCCCGCTAAAATCCTTAACCACCCCCTCATTTTACCATATCAAAACCTCCTAAAAACCAGGCCTTTGCCCCCATCATGAATTATAATTTCATGAACTACAGGATGTTTCAGCCCAATTAAACCCCTGATAAAAATCATAATTTTTAGATTTACTTGTCTCTTTCAATTGTAAAATTCCTTCCTTATTTTCACTCGCCTAATCGAGTAAACCCATGACAAGAAAACTCCTGGCCCACTGCATTTTTGCATTTGGGGTAATGTTGGCATACCAACCCATACTTTTCGCCCAGCAAGAGGCGGCCCCCGAAGGCGAAAGCAATTTCAGCCTTTCCCCAAATGATCTCGGGGCGTTACAAAACAGTGTAAATCTCTACACCGGCCAAGTGTCTTTTCCCATGACCGTAGCCTCGCTCCCGGGGCGTGGCGGCCTGAGCCCGAAGATCACGATCAACTATAACTCTGCCGGGGTAAAAAATACGGTAGAAAGCTGGAACCGTGAAAGCCCCACCGGTATCCTAGGCTTGGGGTGGTCCTTTAACTATCCTAGGATCGTGGCAAACCATAACAATACTGCCACAAGAAACGACGATACGTTTTACCTGGTGGAAGGTGGCCAGTCCGTACGGCTGATCTGTTTGGAGCACTCGGAGAGTGGTGTCAGTGAATACCGCCCCTATGCTACCGAGATCTACCAGCCTTGGCGTATCCGCTACTACCCCGGCACGGAAAAATGGGAGATCGTTAAAGACGATGGGGTAAAGTACATTTACGGCGACAGGAGTCGCGAAGCCGACGGGATCCTTCAAAATGTGATCGCCTATGGCAACTGGATCGGGGACAGCAAACAGCGCACCGGGCAAACCGAAGTAACCCACACCTGGAACCTTTCGGAGATCCGGAATTTATGGGAGGATAAGATCACCTATTACTATGAAAACATCGAGGAGCCCCTAGGCGATCCCAGCACGGGTAGTAGCTCCGCCACCTACACCCGGGCTTCCGCGCTCCATAAAATCGTGGGGCCTACAGGGAATTACATCCAGCTCAATTATGGAACGAAGATTTACGCGCGCTGTACTACCGGTGAAGGTTACCGCTGTACCGATAGGAACCGAGAATACCAAGACCCACACGAAGAAGCTGACGAACCCGACGCTTACCAGGAACAATACGAGCACCGCTATCTCAATACCATCCAAGCCTTTGATCACCGTGGGCTCCCCTCGTATGACGTTGCTTTTGAATACGGGAGCATCGGCGTGGGGGAATACTATAAGCGCATCCTCACCGGTATTGAGCAGACGAACTACACCGGGACGAAGTTGCCAAAGACTTCTTTTGAATATGATACAACAGCGACAGAGACGAAGGGGTATTTAACGCTGGTGAATAACTCTATTGGAGGTAGGATCAGCTATCAGTATGCGAACACTTCCACGGTGATTGGCAGGGTTTGTCCTTCCCCTGGGATGTGTGGTGAATTTAGGACCAGCTTCTTGGCAGAAAGGGAGTTTAAGGCAGAATCGCCAGGACAAGATTGGACGGAACCTAACCTATTCATGGGCCCTGGCTATGTAGTTGTGATCTGGCGACAGGACGTGGAAATCCCTTTTCTTGGTAGAACCTTTCATACCACCGATCCTCGCCCCACACATCTCCAGGTATATGAATGGCAGGGAGAATGGATTAAGCACGACTTAGGATACATTGGTGAATTACGGTTAAGTGGAGATATTGAGAAACAGGAGTTGGTAGTGGCTATAGAACAAGATCATTTTGGCGTAGTTCTCCGCCAAGGTAATAATACCTACCGGGTCAACCTGTTCCACAAAAATAAGTTTAATGGCTCATGGCATAGCTATACAGATAATGTCACTTTAACGGATGGTAAGCTTAACAACGCTACTTATTTAGGTGAACTCTTTTTCTCGGCAGGGCATGATTATGTAGCCCTCGGTAATATCGGTACAGAAAGGATGTATGCATATGCATGGATGAATGGGCGTTGGGACAAAAAGATATTCCAGCACAGTCCTGCACCTGGTTATGCGTTTACCGGTTCATCCCACTATTTGATCGCTCACAATACAAAACCGAGGGATGATGATTTTTGGTTGCACTATAGGGCAGAAGATAAGCGCTGGATAACCCGTGATTTTGCCCCCATATTTCTAAGTGACGGGATCGATACAAACGAGCTAAAAGATAAAAGCTTTTGGTATAGCACCCCAACCTTTGCGTTTGTAATGGCTAACAAAAACCCCGAGTTTGTATACAACCTAGGGGGAGAGTATTTGAACCACACCAGGAAAAGTTTGACGCAATTGCCCGATTACTATCCTGTAAGAACGCCATCTACGAGCAATATTTTTATTTCAACGCATCGACCCGGTGAAGAATTTAGGCGTTGGAATGAATTGTTTTTTTACCGGTACAATGGGGATAGCTGGATAAAGAAAGAAGTCCGTGGAGGTGGTTTTAGTGGTTTCGGCAGTACCTACCGAGGCCCATACCTTAATCATTCCACTGCGGATGTGCTCGGATATAGTATAGGGGAAAGTACGGTTTACTTGTTAAATTATGATGCCAACCAGGAAGATTGGACATCTACTGTTTTTACGACCCCTGTAAACTGGCTAGACCGTTACGTCAAAGTATCTACACGCTCTGCTTTAATGGGAGATAACCTTTATTACCTAGAGCCCAATGGCAACTGGCTAGAAATAGGGCAAATCGATATCAGTCGACTCAATGATGATTCATGGTTTGATGACCTTAAGAGCGCCAATGACCTTTATGTAGTATCCCAGCCGTACAATAGTACGCGTTTTTACCGGGTACTAAATGGGGAAATAGAAGAAACAAGGCTTACCCGGAATATGGACAAGCGTACGGCATATTACGATGTAGGAGATCGCCTTCTTGGCAACGGAATTATGGCAGCTTTTTCGAATGATCACCCACAAAAGTACGATGCACGGAATTTTTACCTCTACAAATGGCAAGAAGACGACTTTAGAGAAGGCCACACGACGATTGTAGCCAGTAAGGTAAGTGTAAATGATGGGAATCTAAACATTAACAAGTGGTACACCTATAATTACACGTCTGCCAAGGTAGATCCCACGGGCCATACGCCCTTATTCAACGAGATCACAGTAGTTACTGGGGGGCAAAATCCGGATGAACGCCCCAAAGGATATACAAAGCACTACTTTCATAATGGCAAGCCCTTAACGGGATTACCGAAGATCCCGGCGGAACAGGTGGATGACGATGTCCTTCTCTTTGCCGGCAGCCATTACCTCACGGAAATGTACAACAGCCAAGACCAGTTGGTCACCTCCAGTGAAACGGTGTATTCCACGTTTAAGCAGAATGTACTCAACACCGCCGGGCAGGCCATAGACGAGTCTTATTTTGTGCGTCCCACCCGATCACTTACCCAGGACTTTTTAGCAGCAGGTACCCAGTCGGCGTTAACGCTCACAAGCTATAACGCTCATGGCTATCCTGCCCAAGTAAGTAACTACAGCTCAGAAAACACCTCCAACGCAGAAGCTTCGAACGAGATACTTTATACCTACTACCCCGAAGGCTACAGCACAGAGGCGGTGCAGTACAACCTCTACAGCGAGATCATCAGTACCCGCACACGCGCTAATGGTGAAGTAGTCTCCGCCAATGCCACCGTGTGGACCGATAAAGATTCGATCCCCCGGGCCTCCAAAACCTACGGTTGGCGAGGATTTGGCAGCCCAGTTTTTGACACATGGGACCCGGTACAAACATTGCCAGGCAACCAATGGCGATTATCCAACGAGGTCCTCACCCGGGACGATAAAGGTAACATCTTAGAGAGCACCGACTTTATGCAAGAAAGGGAGTCCGCGATATATGATGACCTACAGTTGAACCCGGTACTCAGTGCTTCTTATGCCACGGAGGGCCGTGTGGCAGGCACCAGCTTCGAGGCTATGCAACCAGGAAAGATTACGGCGAACACGTCCAGCACAGCCGAGGCTTATACGGGCAGCAGGTCGTTGAACGGTGATATCGCCAGGTTCACCCCACAACCCCATACGGTAGACGATGTGTACCATGTCTATTACTGGTACAAAAATGACCCGGGCACGGTAAGCATTGCTACCGGCACCGTGGAGGACCAGGGAGACCAGCGGACCGCCCAAGGCTGGACGCTACGCAGGTGGAAGGTCAGCGGAAGGGGAGAGATCACGATCACGGTGCCCGCCACGGGGTACATCGACGAGCTGCGCATCCATCCCGAAGAAGCTTACGTGACCACCTTTGTTTACGATGACCGCCAGCGCAAGATCGCTGAAACCGGGCCGGGGATGGCCACTACCTTCTATTACTATGATGACTATCACCGCCAACATTACATCACCGATCATGAGGGGCATATTGTATTGTATTATGAGTATGGGTTTAAAAAGATACCGGAATGAGGGATAACTATTTGTCAATGAGTAATACTAGCCATTTTTTGCAATTGGATATATCTAATAAATCAATATCAAAAGTTTTTAAGCTAGTTCTATGTCATTATAGCAGGCCCAATCATTCAAACAATATGGTGCGGATTTTTATAATGATCTTAGTTGCATTTTTTTTATCCAAAAGCATGGTGGCTCAGCGTATTGACTTAGATGCATATATAGAGTACCAAGTCAGTTTTAAAGCCCAAGAAAATGAGTTTGTGAAAAAACTCAAAGCCTCCAAACCTAACATTACAAAATTTGAAATTAAAGAACGACTTCGTCAATTTTACAAGAACAACTTCCGTCCCCCAACATTTGATGTTGAATCAATTCATTCAAACAAGGAATTTGATTCATCTCAAGAGTTACAATCTGTAAATACCGAATTTCCATTTAATCAAGTTCCTGATTCAATAGAATATGCCGCGTTACGATCTTTTTTTGAAATTACCTCAGGAGAGAGTTGGACAAATCGCTCGGGATGGGATTATCCCAATTGGAAAGACCCTAGTACTGTAAGTTACACTGACTTCATAAATTGGGAAGGCTTGTTTGTGCAAGATGGGGATGTTCAAGCTATTTCCCTTAGGTATAATGGGTTAAACGGGCCAATTCCATCTACTATTGGTGACTTTAGAGAACTTAGGGAATTGGAGTTGGATGAAAATAATCTGTATGGCTCGTTGCCTTCTGAACTTTTTCATCTTGATCAACTTAGAAGTTTAAGCTTACCTGCTAATCAGCTTTCTGGTCCAATACCTACCGATATTGGGCAGCTTCATCAATTGCGGCTATTGATCCTCTCAGGAAATAATTTTAGCGGTTCTTTGCCTTCTGAGATTGGCCAACTTTCTCAACTAGACCTTTTGAATTTTGTAGGAAATGACCTCAATGGATCTTTGCCCCCTACTATCGGCCAGCTTCAAAAGCTTCGCAGTTTAGATCTAAGCCTTAATGACTTTACTGGGGCAGTTCCACTTTCACTTGTAAATTTATCACAACTTAGTTTTGCCAATTTTAGTTTCAACGATTTCACTGCTTTTCCCGATTTAAGTACCCATGACAATCCTTCACAGATTAGACTTGATTTATTATTTAATTTGTTGGATTTTGGATCACTTGAGCAAAATTTCACCTCGGTTGGCACTCATATTTTTTCATTCTTTAATTATAATCCTCAGAACCAATACAATGATAACATCATACTTCATCCAACATTTGGATCATCCTATACTATATTAAACAATCGAGGAGGTGGAAATCAAACCGTTTATGATTGGCAAGAATGGAATAATACTTCATCGAGTTGGCTTTCAATACAGGGTGTTACACCTGAAAATCTCGTTTTAGATAGCATTACTTCATTGGATAACGGGAGGCGTTTTCGATGCCTGATGACAAATAATTGGATTCAGGGTATGGAATTGTTTAGTTCTAGCTTTAAGCTTGAAATTATTACCCCACTTGAGGCCTCAAATGTCAATATCTGTACAGGACAGACTGCTAGTTTGATAGTTACAGGCTCAGGCACCATCCAATGGTATACAGATTCTACAGGAGGTACCTTCTTTCATACAGGCTCAACCTATACCACCCCTTTGTTAACCGAAACCACTACCTATTACGTTTCTCAAACCGTTTCAGGCGTTGAGAGCGAACGTGTCCCAGTTTCGGCAATAGTAGGCCCAGTGTTCTCGATCTCCCAAGATGAATCCCTATGCCGCGGCGAATCCATTCCCATCGTCATCGATGGCGATAACCTCACAGTAGACTGGGGTTCAGAAATAGGCGCTCTCAACAGCTTCGTCGCTCAACCCGATACCACCACCACCTATTCCTACACCATCGAAGACGCATTCGGGTGCACCGCATCAGGCCAAGTAACCATTACGGTCAATGATCCAGTCGACGCGGAGATCCTTCCCACCGTACCGGTATGCCCGGGTCAAACCGCGACCTTAGAGGCGGTCGAAGTAACAGGAGCTACCTACGCCTGGGAGCCCGGCGGCTTGAGTGGGCGTACGGTAGATGTGGTAATCAACGAATTGCAAGAATACACCCTCACCGTCACCAGTGCGAATGGCTGCTCTGCCCAAGCCAGCATCCTGCCCGAGATCCAAACCATCGCCGTGGCCAGTGAAGACCGGGAGATCTGCGTGGTGGATACCGTCACCTTGGTTGCCGAAGGTGGGGATAGTTATGTGTGGAGCACCGGCGATACGATCCCCGAGATCAATTTCTCGCGTACGATTCCCGGGATATATACCCTAACCGTTACGGCTACAAAAGATGGCTGCTCTGCCAGCGATGATGTAGTAGTGACCGTGAACGCATTCTGCCCGGGCGCTCCTATCAGCTTTATGGCCCGCGCCATTAGCACCGCTGAGATCGAGCTGAATTGGCAGGAACCGCCTGGGAACCATACAGAGTATGTGATCCAGCGCCGAAATGCGGCCGCAGTTTATGAGACCGTAACCACCTTGCCTGTAGGCACTACCGCGTGGCCGGATAGCGGACTACAGCCCGGAACGGTCTATTTCTACCGCATCTACAGCCAAGTGGATACCGCCCAGTCCGAGATGCGATTTGCCCGGGCGCGTACGTTCACCCCCAACCAGAACTATGTGATGGAAACGGAGGTGCTGACCGAAGGCATCACGGACGTAGCGTTCGTGCCTAACCTCAACTATCACCAACGCAACAGTACCTGGAATTACCTCAACGGGCTAGGAAGTGATATGCAGACCGTAGTGGAAGGCGCCTCTCCTTCCGAAAAAGACGTAGTTCAGCCAATCATTTACGATGAATACGGCATGCGCTCCAAACAATATCTCAGCTACACCATAGCCCAAACCACCCGGCCCGGTAATTTCCGGGATTCTGCAAGGAAAGAAACCACTAATTTTTATGCGGATCCTCCCGATGGAGTAGCCAATACAAGTTTTCCCTATGCCGAGACGGTTTTTGATACCTCGCCGCAAAACAAGGTATTAGAACAGGGGTCAACCGGTGAGGCCTGGCAAGTAAGCACCGGTAACACCATTAAGATCGACCGCACCACGAATGCCGCAAGTGATGTGCTGCATTGGAAGATCTCGGGCAACCAGTTAGAAGCTGCCGGGTACTATCCCACAGCCCAACTGAAAAAGACCGTTACAGTCAACGAAGACGATGAAACAGTCCTTCTGTACGAAGACATGCTCGGGCGTGAACTGATGCGTAAGATAGAACGAGCGGCTGGAGATATCATTACCTATTTTATTTACAACAATCGCGGCAGCCTGCTATACCGCATTACGCCTAATGTCATCTCCAGGTTTACTGGGCTACCACCCTTCACCATCGATCAAAATACTCTACTTACCCAATGCTACAGCTACCGGTATGATGCACAGGAAAAACTTATCGAAGAAAAATGGCCGGACCAAGAGGCGATCTATTATGTCTACGATCAGTGGGACCGGCTGGTGCTCTCTCAATCTGGTAACCAACGTCAAAATAATCAGTGGACCTTTACGAAATACGATCGCTTTGACCGACCGGTCTTGACCGGTTTGTTGGATAACGCTGATTTTACTCGTAGCGCAATGCAATCGGCCATCGATAACTATTATGCTACCGGGGGAAGCCGCTATGAAGCATACGAGGGAGTGAACGGCGCTGTACATGGCTATACGAATGATAGTTACCCCGTCTTAGCCGATGAACAAGCCTACTTATCGGTAACCTACTATGACTCCTACGATTTCATTCAATCCGATACCTTGTTTGGGGCTGCTTATGCTTATGACTCTTCGATGTTGGGATGCCAGGATTCCCCACAGGGCGAGTATTGTTTTCCCGCGGCGCCACTGAAGATCTTACGGGGCAAAGTGACCGGCAGCAAAACAAAAGTTTTGAACCAAGATCAGTGGCTCCCGGGCGTGGTGTATTACGACGATGACGGGCGAACGATCCAGGCTATAGCGCAAAACCATACCGGGGGGATTGACCGGGCGAGTACGCTACACAATTTTGCCGGCTGGCCTTTGATGACCTATTCTACCTTGAACATGCCTGGCACAGATAACTATGCGATCCAACGCAAGTTTGTCTACGACCATGCCGGCCGGCTAAAAGAAGGCTACCATGAATTGTTCAAAAATGATGTGGGTCAAGGAGAAAAGTTCCTGGCCGAGAACGTGTATAACGAGTTGGGACAATTGATCGAAAAAAACCTGCATGTAGAACAGGACATCCCTTTACAATCCGTGGACTACCAGTATAATATCCGGGGCTGGCTGCAATCGATCAATAATGTTCAATTTTCCGTTGATGGCCGAAACAACGACATCAACGACCTTTTTGGTATGGAAATACTGTACCAAAACCCATTGAATGGAGTTCAACCTGGCGGGAACTGATAGAGGGGGAGTACCTCAACCATAAAACCTATGCGAAAAACCATTTTAATCCCCATTTTACTCGGAGCCTTCGGCACGTTGCATGCCCTAGCTCCCGGTCACCTCGAAAGTTCCTTAGACGATCACAGCCTTCCCGGTAACGTCTTGCCTGTCCCAGGAGCCAGCAAGACATATACCGGGTTAAAACGATCCATGAACGGGGCGACATTGACCATCCTCACTCCCTTTGCAGCGGGACAAGTAGGAGGTGCATTTTTCCCTATGGAGCAAGCATTTGACGGCCAGCCTTCCTGGGATGCTACATCCGGTTCTCCCAACGGGGGTACGGGAGGCGCTAATGCGCCGTCGTTCAACGACCGTTACGGCTACATTGATTTTGGTACAGGCTACGCCGATCTGAGGATCACAGCTACTTGGACCCAATACACTGCTTGGAGTAATGGAGATCAAACTCCCTATGCGGAAATATGGTGGGATGATGATACGGATAACATCAATGACGGCACCGTGGAAACCCGGCTGAATTTTAACAGTGCTCAAGGCCTTACAGGCACTGCTAACGAGCAATGGGTAGAAGATAGTAACCATGAATTGTCGCCGATCACTCCCGCCGCACGCTATTTGATCTGCCGGTCACCCCTCTCCATGACTGCTCGTGCCAAAGAATATGCCATTGTGGGCTACACGGAAAGCCTGCCTGCTGCACCTTCCGGCCTGGCGGCTACAAGTGTTGGTTCCTCCCAAGTGACCTTGACCTGGACAGATAACAGTAACAACGAAACCGGGTTTGAAATAGAGCGAAGCCCTACTGCCGGGAGCAGCTTTACGCTTCTTCATACCACGTTAGCCAATGCAACGGGCTATACGGATACGGGGCTCACCGCCGGTACTTCCTACTATTACCGTGTGCGAGCCGTGAATGCCTCCGGCACATCGGCCTACAGCCCGGAACTCACGGTGACCACCACCACCGATGTGTCCGTCGGCACTATAATACTTACCCCCATAGCGGCAGGCCAAGCGGGCCCTACCTTCTTCCCCATGGAAGCTGCTTTCGATGATCCCCCCACCTGGGATGCAACCACACAGGCCCCGATAGGTGGCACAGGCGGCACGGCGGCACCAACGTTTAGCAATCGCTACGGTTATATTGACTTTGGTGAAGGCTACGCTGAACTACGGATCACCGGCACCTGGACCCTATACACCGCTTGGAAAGGGGGTGACCACACGCCTTTTGCCAACCTCTGGTGGGATGACGATCCGGACAACGTAAACGATAATGGTTTCACCGAAACGCAATTGAATTTCAATACCGCTCTTAACTTGCCGAATACCGGGGAAGAGCAGTGGGTGGAAGATACAAACCACGAACTATCGCCCATCACCCCACCGGCGCGCTATTTGATCTGTCAAACCCCTGCTAACATGAGGGTAGGCGCAAAGGAATACGCTTTTGTAGGCTACCAGGAAGCAGCCCCGGCAGCACCCACCGGGCTTACGACCATCGCCATAGGTTCCACGCAGGTGGCATTGGCCTGGACGGATAATTCCACGAATGAAACCAGTTTTGAAATAGAACGTAGTATCACCCCGGGAAATGGCTATACAGTAGTGCATACCACCGGTCCCGATGAGACTACGTATACGGATACCGGCCTTACCCCTACTGCCACTTACTACTACAGGGTAAGAGCCTTGAGTACATCCGGGGCGTCTGTATACAGCCCGGAACTCACCGTAGTCACAATGGATGTGAATACGGACCTTGTGATTATCACTCCAACAAATGCAGGGCAAGCGGGTACAGCTTTTTACCCCTTTCAAAATGCGTTCGACGAAGAACCTAGCTGGAATATAGATACCCAGGCCCCTGCTACCACCACCACGGGCAGTAACGTACCTACTTTTGAAAATCGATTTGGCTATGTCGATTTTGGAGCGGATTATGCCAATGTGAGGATCACGGGCACTTGGACCCTCTATGCGCCCTGGAGTGGAGGCGATCATGACCGCTTTGCCGAACTGTGGTGGGATGACGATACGGACGATGTAAACGATGGTACTGTCGAATCCCGTTTGAACTTTAACACCGCCCAAAACCTACCCAATACAGGGGATGAATTGTGGGTGGAAGATACAAACTATGAACTGACACCTATAACTCCACCGGCGCAATACCTGATCTTACGGACCCCTAGCGCCATGAGGCCAGGCCCCAAGGAACACGCTTTTGTTGGGTACATTGAAAGTCCGCCTGAAGCCCCCTCCCTGCTGGAAGTCCTCCACGTAGATGAAAACTCCATCCGGCTGGGCTGGCAAGACGGATCAAATAATGAAGTAGGTTTCAGCATAGAACGTTCTACCAATCTTACTACCGGGTATGCCGTGATTGGCACCACAGAACGCGATATAACCCAATACGAAGATGCCGGGTTACCCTCCAATACGACTTACTACTACCGTGTGCAGGCCCTAAATGCTTTAGGAGCCTCCCCCTACACCGAACCGGTAGAGGTGTCCACCACCCAAAATGTAGCTGCCACCACTGATTTCACCCATGATCCCAGGCACAATGGCAGCATTACCGCGATCAAATGGAAATACTTTGGCGATGACGAGGAAAGGCTCTACACCTATCATTATGATGAAGCGAGCCAGTTAGAAGCCGCCCAATATGCGACCGGGCTAACCTCACCCACTACGGGGAGTTGGACCACCAGTCAAACGGGAGGGTTCAGCGTCCCTGGGATCAGCTATGACAGGAACGGCAACATTACTTCACTCAAACGCCAGGCCGACGAAGAGGGAGTACGCACGATCGACGCCCTCTCCTACGCCTACGCAGGGGGCAACCAACTCGTAGCCGTGAGCGACCTTACTGGCTGGAGTGGTTTTGCTGACAAAAATAGTACAGGCAATGACTACATGTATGATGACAATGGCAACTTAATAAAAGACGAAAACCAAGGCATTGATTCCATCGTTTACAACCACATGGATCTGCCCGAGCGCATTTATAAAAACACGGGGGAATACATCTTGTACTCCTACGATGCAGCGGGCGTCAAGCTGTCTGAAGAGCTATACAACGCCCAAGGCGAACGAACGAAACGCACCGATTATCTTGGAGAGTTCATCTTCGAGAACGGTGAGCTTAAGCAAGTCCATCATGAAGAAGGCCGCATCGTGCCAGATGCCACTACCGGGGGGTTCGAATACCAATATTTCCTTCGAGACCACCTAGGGAACAATCGCGTGGTCGTTTCCGCCACACCGAAGACCCACACCTTTACCTTGAACTACGAGGGCGAAGGAGATGACCAGCCGCTATTCCAGGAAGTCACCATCCGTGAGGATGATAGATTTGATCATACGGATATGCTGGACACCACCTACACCCATGCTCAAATACTGAATGCCAATGAAGGCAGTCGGGTAGGTTCCGTGATCGCGTTACCGGTCCATGCCGGGGATACCCTGACTGCCTCTGTGTTTGCCAAGTATGTAGAGATCACCCCGGATGCCTCAAATGTAGTTACTTCTTTGGCGGCCAACTTAATTTCCGCTTTCACCAGCTCTTCCAGCAGCATGAGCGAAATGGGCAATGGCACCATAAATACCAACTTTGGTGATGGTTCATTGATCGGCACCACGGGTTTCCCACTGGAAGACGTCAATGGCCCGATGGCATTTTTGAACGTGATGTTCTTACCTAACGAAGAAGTGATCGACCTGGAAAAAGACGTTACCTTCGCCTATAAACAATTAAACGCCGCAGCCACCCAACGCCTTGACCAGCCCAAAAATGCAAACTTCGACGAACTCCGCATCGATAACTTCGTAGCCCCAGGGCAGGGATACATCCTCGTATACCTCAGCAATGAAAGCACCACCTTCACCGAGGTCTATTTCGATGACCTTTCCATAGAGCTCAGCCAGCATAATGTCACTCAAAAGGATGACTACTACCCGTTCGGCCTCTCGTTTAACTCCTTCCAGAGACCGGAACTGGATAAGAACGAGTACCTCTACCAAGGCAAAGAAGAATTAGAAGGCACCGATTGGTACGACTTCCATGCGAGGAATTACCACGCGGCGCTAGGAAGGTTCATGAGTATCGACCCCGTCTACAACGGGCCCAGTGGGTACGTGGGCATGTTGAATAACCCTATTAGCACGGTGGACCCGGATGGAGAGGACCCGATTAGTTTAACAGCCATTGCCATCGCGGTAGCAGTGAGCGCCACCAGTTACACGGCTAGCGTAGCGTTAAGTGACGGCGGGTTCAACAACTGGGACTGGGGGCAATTCGGGAAAAGCGTTTTTGTAGGGGCGGTATCCGGGGCGATTACATTTGGCATAGGCACCGAGTTCCAAAGTGCGATCAAGGCCGCCGCCAGTAACTCAAGCAAAGTAGCGATTTTGAAAGTAGCTAAGGTAGCGACCCATGCTACATTCCAAGGGGGCTTATCGGCGGGACAAGGTGGGGACTTTTGGACTTCGTTTGCTTCTGGGGCTGTTGGGGGCGCCGTGGGACTTGGCACCGAGAATCTAACCGGGACGGCCGGCCACGTAACAAGTATTGGGTCTGCCATGCTTTTAGGCGGCGCTACGGCAGAATTTACCGGGGGAGAGTTTTGGAAAGGGGCAGCGGTAGCAGGTATTGTTGCCGGGGCTAATGATGTAGCGCATAGGATTGGTGAAAATATACTTCAAAACCAAGGACCTTTAGGCAAAAAGGTAGACATCAATAAGCTTTCCTATGAAGAACTATTAATAAAATTAAGGGAAGTACATCAATACATGGACGAGACAGGTGAAAACCTTTATTTTGAAGATGTGTTTAAGCCCAAAAATTTCAATACTCCATCGGCAATGAGAATTATAGGTATGGGTACTCGTACCAAGTTTTTTCATCCTAATGGTGTCAGAATAGGAGTAAGTTTGTCACTTAGAAATGATGGTGTAGGTATAGAGGGTAATTATTCATATGGCGATGCAGCCAACCAATTTGGAGATGAAGTTGTAGTGATTCCTGGTTTTCGAGACCGAATTAGGGTGGGGATTAGGAATAATTATAATCGTACCAATCTCATTGCTATAGATATCATGAATACTTCTGATGCAGCAGAAAGCTATGTAAATCGCTTAAAGAACTTTTTATCCCCTGATACAGAATGAGTTTTAGAAAAATCATATTTATTAGTTTTTGCCTCAAGCTAATTTGTTTTACTGGTTGTAATACAGATTTAGGATCTAAAAGCGAAAATAGCTACGAAAACTATATAGAACTTAACGCAGTTGATTTTTTAAAAAATGAGATTTTAAAAGATCTAGATAAGTTTTCAAAAGGGAACGAATTATTCTTAGATGATGTGAAAAACCAGAAAATCACGAGTAAGGATATATATATAGCAAAAGATATTTGCTCTTGGACGCCTCAATTCGGGGACTTTGATTATCCTATAAACCTTCCATCTTTTGATTGCTATCACTTTCCTTCTTCAGAAAACTATAGCTTAGTTAGCACGGAGGAATTCATTCAGAATGAATATAACTATCTTGTTATTGTTTCAAGGCCATTGGTATATGACTGGGGTGGATATATAGAAGTGGCCTTACACTCTAAAAAGTTTGGTTCAAATAATCCAATTTTTTTTATTGTTCAAAAGGACAATAAAATGTATCTATATTCCGTAGGCTCTAAATCAAGTTTATAATCTCGTCCAGTGTTAAGTATAGTATGATCGTAGCGTGTTACTTAAGCCTTTTGCATGCAAAAGAACTGTAAAGCGAAGAAGTCTGATGCCTACGGCAGACAGGTGTGATTACGGCCTCTACAATTATTTTTTAAAGACACCTCAAGAAAAAGCCTGCTTGGTTTTAAAGTTCTGGATGATGTTATCAATGAGGAAAAAGAGCTTCTCGCGCGTGTCGTGGTCTAGGTGCTCGATGTCCTCGATCCTTTTGAGCACTTCCTTGTCGAAGTGGGCGGATTGCCCTTCCCCCACGAGGTAATCGACCGAAACGTTAAAGACCTTGGCGATCCTTACGAGCATATCGATGGACGGGGCGTTGATATTGCGTTCGTAGTTGCCCACGATGGTCCTGGAGGCCCCGATCTTATCGGCTAAGCCGGCTTGTGAGAGGTTATCGCGTTTCCTAAGCTGTATGATCCTGTCCCCGATGTTCAACATAATGTGCTTAACGCCATGCTTTTGGATGAATATGGCCAAATATAGGCAATTGTAGTTGACATAAGAAAAGAGTATTGCTTGTGTAATTGGGAATGAAATTATACATTTGTCAAACAAG